>JAEUMK010000083.1 GCA_016792565.1 Alphaproteobacteria bacterium | reverse complement strand
GAGGAAAAGCGCTGGATCGGCGAGACGCGGTTCCTGCACGCGCTCAATTACTGCATGCTGCTGCCCGGCCCCGAGGCGCAGCAGCTCGCCACCTATGTCGGCTGGCTGCTGCGCGGCTGGCGCGGCGGACTGATCGCCGGGCTGCTCTTCGTCCTGCCGGGCGCGGCGATCATGCTGGTGCTCAGCGCCCTCTACGCGCTGTGGGCGGACATCCCGCTGGTCCAGGGGCTTTTCTACGGCGTCAAATGCGCCGTGCTCGCCATCGTCGTGCAGGCGCTCGCCCGGCTGGCGGCGCGGGCGCTGAAGAGCGCCGCGATGGTCTGGATCGCCGCCTGCGCCTTCCTCGCGCTCTTTCTCTTCGCCCTGCCCTTCCCGCTCGTCGTCGCCGCCGCCGCCCTCGCGGGCTTCGCGCTGTCGCGCGCCCTGCCGGGCTCGATGAGCGCCCCGGCCGCGCACGCCGCCGGGGCCGGCCCCGCCTCCGGCCTCGTCGACAGGCTCATCGAGGCGGGCGGCCTCGCCCATACGCGCCCCGACGCGCGCCGCTTCCGGGCGACGCTCGCCCTCTGGCTCGGCCTCTGGCTGGCCCCGGTGGCGCTGATCGTCCTGTTCGCGCCGGGCACGGTCTGGGCGGGCCTCGCCACCTTCTTCTCGAAGATGGCGGTCGTCACCTTCGGCGGCGCCTATGCGGTGCTCAGCTACGTCGCGCAGCAGGCGGTCGAGGTCCATGGCTGGCTGACCGGGCCGCAGATGATCGACGGCCTCGGCCTAGCCGAGACGACGCCGGGGCCGCTGATCCTGGTGCTGCAGTTCGTCGGCTTCCTCGCCGCCTGGGGCGCGGCGGGACCGCTCGACCCGCTGCTTGCCGGTGCGCTGGGGGCGCTGCTGACCCTGTGGGTCGTGTTCGCGCCGTCCTTCCTCTTCATCTTCGCCGGCGCGCCCTATGCCGAGGCGCTGCGCAGGCGGCCGGGGATCGCCGCGGCGCTGTCCGGCGTCACGGCGGCGGTGGTGGGGGTGATCCTCAACCTCGCGCTCTGGTTCGCGATGCACGTGCTGGTGCGCGGCACGCAGAGCGTGGCGGTTCTCGGCCTGCCGCTGGAGGTGCCCGACCTTGCGACGATCGACCCCCTCGCCTGCGCCCTCGCCGGGCTGGCGGCGATCCTCGTCTTCCGCCTCCGCCTCGGCGTCGCCGCGCTCGTCGCCCTGTTCGCGGCGGCCGGCGCAGCGCTGAGCGCGGCCGGGTTCGTTCCCTAGGCCGGGTTCGACAGGTCGGGGTCGACAGGCCGGGGTCGACAGGCCGGAATCGAAACGCCCGGCGCAGGGGCCGGGCGTCGCGGGCGTCGGCGGAGGGGGGCCTTACTGGCCGGCCTTCACCTGCTCCAGCGCGGTCTGCAGCAGCGTCTCCATCTCGCGGCGGATCTGGTGCTCGCTGACGCCGGCGTTCTTGGCGTCGAGGTCGCCCTTGACCTTGCGGAAGACGTCCTCGTCGCCCTTTTCCTCGAAATCGGCCTTCACGACCTCCTTGGCGTAGGCCTCGGCGGCCTCGCCGCTGAGGCCCATCTTGTCGGCCGCCCACAGGCCGAGCAGCTTGTTGCGGCGGGCGGTCGCCTTGAACAGCGTCTCCTGGTCGTGCGCGAATTTGCCTTCCTGGGCCTTCTTGCGGTCGTCGAAGCCGGACATGAGCGTCTCCTGAAAGGCGCGCCGGGGGGCGGGCGCCGGGTTTCGCGGCAGCATGTGCGACATGCGCGGGCGAATCTCAAGAGGCGGGGCGTTCATTCTGCGCACCGCGCGCAATTGAGAATCCCGCCGCTATCCCTTAAGTCAGGGTCCGGGCCCTACCGGCCCCATTAGGATACCCGTTCATGTCCGGCAGTCGTCGCAGGCTCGTTTACGAGGGCAAGGCCAAGATTCTCTATGAGGGTCCTGAGCCCGGCACGCTCATTCAATACTTCAAGGACGACACCACCGCCTTCGACGCCACCAAGAAGGCGAAGCTGGAAGGCAAGGGCGTCCTCAACAACCGCATCAGCGAGTACATCATGACTCAGCTGAACGCGATCGGCGTGCCGACCCATTTCATCCGCCGCATGAACATGCGCGAGCAGCTGATCCGCGAGGTCGAGATCATCCCGCTCGAGGTCGTGGTGCGCAACGTCATGGCAGGCAGCCTCGCCAAGCGCTTCGGCCGCGAGGAAGGCGAGCAGCTCCCGCGCTCGATCATCGAGTTCTACTACAAGGACGACAAGCTCCACGATCCGATGGTCAGCGAGGAGCACATCCTCGCCTTCAACTGGGCCAGCCCCCAGGACATCGACGACATCATGGCGCTGGCCATCCGCATCAACGACTTCCTGACCGGCCTGTTCCTCGGCGCCGGCATCCGCCTCGTCGACTTCAAGGTCGAGTTCGGGCGCCTCTGGGAAGGCGACATGGCGCGCATCGTCCTCGCCGACGAAATCAGCCCCGACAGCTGCCGCCTGTGGGACATCGAGACCGGCGAGAAGATGGACAAGGACCGCTTCCGCCGCGACCTCGGCAACGTCACCGAGGCCTATCAGGAAGTCGCCCGCCGCCTCGGCATCCTTCCCGAATCCGGCAACAACGACCGCAAGGGCCCTGTTCTCGTCAAATGAAAGCGCGCGTCCACATCACCCTGAAGAAGGGCGTCCTCGATCCCCAGGGCAAGGCGATCGCCGGCGCCCTGCACGGCCTCGGCTTCGACGAGGTCAAGGACGCCCGCCAGGGCAAGTTCATCGAGCTCGACCTCGCCGGCGAGGATGCCGCCGCCGCCCGCGCCCGGGTGGAGGCGATGTGCCAGAAGCTCCTCGCCAACACGGTGATCGAGAACTACGCCGTCGAGATCGTCTGAGCGGCGTTCAGCCCTTCAGCCACATCGCGCCCAGATAGTCGCGCTTGCCCAGCTTGACGCCCCGCGCCCGCAGCAGGCCGTAGGCGACGGTCGCGTGGAAGTGCAGGTTGGGCAGCGAGAACGAGGTGAGGAACCCTTCCGCCGTGAAGGGCAGCTTGAAGTCCCTGCCGAGCTGGAAGATCACCTCCTTGCCCTGCAGCGCCTCGACCTCCTCGCGGGTCAGCGCCTTGAGGCCGGCGATCGCGCCGGCGACCAGCCCCTGCAGCTCGCCATAGCTGTGCGCCGGGATGTCCGAGGGCGGCAGGAACAGCCCCTTCTTCACGCCCTCGATCGCCTCCAGCGAGTGGTGCACGACCGACTGGATCTGGAAGCGGAACGGCAGCATGTCCGGGGCGACCCGCGCCTCGGCGATCTCGGCAAGGTCGAGCCCGGCCCCGGCGCCCTTGTCGAGGAACCCGGCGACGGCGCCCAGCGTCTGCAGGAACGAGCGCACCGTGACGTCGTAAAGCGAAATGGCCATGAACGGCCCCTCCCTGTTGTGTCATTCGCGGGCCGCACCCTACAGGAGGCCGTCCGCCGGTCCAGCCGGGACGGCGCGGCAAATCGGCCGGTGCCCTTTCGCGGGCGCGAATCGGCTGTAGGGTTCGCCCCGTCCGCCCGCACCCCGCACCGGAGGCCCCGATGACCCCGCCCGCCCGCTTCGTCCGCCCGCTCGCGGCCCTGCTTGCCGCCGCGCTCGCCTTCGCCGGCACCGCCGCCGCCGCCGCCGCGGACGAGCCGCTGCCCGAGCCGATCGACTGCGCCAAGGACTACGAGACGCTCTACTCGATCGCCTACAACGCGCCCGACGTCGGCTATGTGCAGACCGAACTTGTCGAGGAGGTCTGGTCGCTCAGCCGGCACGACACCTACATCTTCTCGCGCGAGGGGCACCCGGCCTATCCCTCGATCATCGTCCGCTCGTTCCGCCCGACCGGCAGCCGCTCGTGGGGGGTCTCGATGAGCGGCTGCGGCTTCGGCGACCAGAAGGCCTTCCAGCAGATGCTGGAGGACTACAAGGACGTGAACGGCGACCTGCTGGACGATCTCGTCGCCGGCCGCCCCATCGGCCCGCCCGTCGTCGCCGCGCCTCAATAGGACGCCATGCGCCTCAACCAGATCACCCTGCCCTCGCGCGACGTGGCGCGCGGCCGCGACTTCTATGTCCGCCTCGGCTTCACGCTCCTCGTCGACAGCCCGCCTCACTATGTGCGCCTCGAAGCGCCCGAGGGCGGCACGACGCTCTCGCTCCATCTGGTCGAGGCGATGCCGGCCGGCGAGACCGCCGTCATATATCTGGAGAGCGACACGCTCGACGCCGATGCGGCGCGCTTGCAGGCCACCGGCATCGCCTTCACGCAGGGCCCGCGCGACGAAAGCTGGCTCTGGCGCGAGGCCCGGCTGAAGGACCCCGACGGCAACGGGATCTGCCTCTATCACGCCGGCGAAAACCGCCTGAACCCGCCCTGGCGGGTCAAGGGCTAGGCGCAGGCCGCGCCGCGCCCCACAAGGCGGGTGACCCGCCGCCGCGCTTCGTGCTATCCGGCGCGCGATCAGCCGGGACCCGCCATGAAAGCCGCCGTCGTCGTCTTCCCCGCCTCCAACTGCGACCGCGACGCCGCGACCGCGCTCGAGGTCGTGACCGGCCGCAAGACGCAGATGCTCTGGCACGGCGACACCGAGGTGCCGGCCGGCATCGACCTCATCGTGCTGCCCGGCGGCTTCTCCTACGGCGACTATCTGCGCTGCGGCGCGATGGCGGCGCGCTCGCCCATCATGCGCGCGGTGGTGGAGCGGGCGAAGGCCGGCACGCCGGTCTTCGGCATCTGCAACGGCTGGCAGATCCTCGCCGAATGCGGCTTGCTGCCCGGCGGCTTCCTGCGCAACGCCGGCCTCAAATTCGTCAACCGCCCGGTGACGGTGCGGGTCGAGGACAGCCAGTCGATCTTCACCAACGCCTACGCGCACGGCGAGGCGATCTCGATTCCGGTCGCCAACGGCGAGGGTAATTTCTTCGCCGACGACGAGACGCTGGACCGGCTCGAGGGCGAGGGCCGCGTCGCGGTGCGCTATCTCGACAACCCCAACGGCTCGGTGCGCGACATCGCCGGGGTGTTCAACGAGACCCGCACGGTGCTGGGCATGATGCCCCACCCCGAACGCCACGTCGAAGCGATCCACCACAACCAGGACGGCCGCCGCTTCTTCGAAAGCCTCCTCGGCGCGGTCGGGTAACGCGATCGTCGGCTTTGGCGGCCGTCATGGTTCGCGTCGAACTTGATTATTTTCCTATTCCGGGCTACAAGGCCAGCCTGAACCCACGCGCGCAAAGGCCCGGTCCCCCGCGAAGATGAACAAACACTCGGGTCGCGACGTTCGAATGCCAAGGCCGGGTTCAATCCGCCCGCCGCGCCCCGGAAATCCGCCCCCGCCGCCCCTGGCGAGGGGATTGAACCGGCGAAGCGAAGTCTGGCCTCGCCCCGCCCCACAAGCTAGAAGCCCCCATCCGCCCCTGCCGAGCGCCCCATGACCGAGATCACGCCCGCCATCGTCGCCGAACACGGTCTCAGCCCGGACGAATATGCGAAGATCCTCCAGCTTCTGAACCGCGCCCCGAACCTCACCGAGCTCGGCATCTTCTCGGTCATGTGGTCCGAGCACTGCTCGTACAAATCGACCCGCGTCTGGCTGAAGACCCTGCCGACCACCGGCCCCTGCGTCATCCACGGCCCCGGCGAGAACGCCGGCGTCATCGACATCGGCGACGGCGACGCCTGCATCTTCAAGATGGAGAGCCACAACCACCCCTCGTTCATCGAGCCCTATCAGGGCGCGGCGACCGGGGTCGGCGGCATCATGCGCGACGTCTTCACCATGGGCGCCCGCCCGGTCGCCATGCTGAACGCCCTGCGCTTCGGCGAGCCTTCGCACCCCAAGACCCGCCACCTCGTCTCCGGCGTCGTCGCCGGCATCGGCGGTTACGGCAACTGCATGGGCGTGCCGACCGTCGCGGGCGAGGTCAATTTCGACCCCAGCTACAACGGCAACATCCTCGTCAACGCGATGTGCGTCGGCCTCGCCCGGCAGGACAAGATCTTCCTCTCCGCCGCCTCGGGCATCGGCAATCCGGTCGTCTATGTCGGCTCCAAGACCGGGCGCGACGGCATCCACGGCGCCACCATGGCTTCGGCCGAGTTCGACGACGACAGCGAGGAGAAGCGCCCGACCGTCCAGGTGGGCGATCCCTTCGTCGAGAAGCTGCTGCTGGAAGCCTGCCTGGAACTGATGGAATCCGACGCCATCGTCGCCATCCAGGACATGGGCGCGGCCGGCCTCACCTCGTCCTCCGCCGAGATGGCCTCCAAGGGCGACGCCGGGCTCGACCTCGACCTCGACGCCGTGCCCCAGCGCGAGGAGGGCATGACCGCCTACGAGATGCTGCTCTCCGAGAGCCAGGAGCGCATGCTGATGATCCTCAAGCCCGGCCGCGAGGCCGAGGCGCAGAAGATCTTCGACAAATGGGGCCTCGACTTCGCGATCATCGGCCGCGTCACCGACACCCGCCGCCTGGTCGTGCGCCACAAGGGCAAGGTGGAGGCCGATTTGCCGGTCAGCGCCCTCGCCGACGAGGAAGCGCCCCGCTACACGCGGCCCTGGGTGCCGACGCCGAAGAAGCCGGTTCTCGCCCCCGCCGCCTGCCCCGCCCCCGCCGACTGGAACGCCACGCTGCTCGCCATGGTCGGCTCGGCCGATCTCGCCTCGCGCCGCTGGATCTGGGAGCAGTACGATTCGACCGTCATGAACGACACCGCCCAGGGTCCCGGCGGCGACGCGGCGGTGGTGCGCGTCCACGGCACGCAGAAGGCGCTCGCCGTCACCGCCGACTGCACGCCGCGCTACTGCCTCGCCGACCCCGTGGAGGGCGGCAAGCAGGCCGTGGCCGAGACCTGGCGCAACATCACCGCGGTCGGCGGCACGCCGCTCGCCTTCACCGACAACATGAATTTCGGCAACCCGCAGAAGCCCGAGATCATGGGCCAGTTCGTCGGCGCGGTCGAAGGGTTGAGGGAAGCCGGCCTGGCGCTCGGCTATCCCGTCGTCTCGGGCAATTGCTCGCTCTACAACGAGACCAACGGCCAGGGCATCCTGCCGACCCCGGCGATCGGCGGCGTCGGCCTGCTGAAGGATGTGACCAGGCGCGCCTCGATCCCGCTGAAGCGCTGGGGCGACCAGATCCTGCTGATCGGCCGGACCGAAGGCTGGCTCGGCGCGTCGATCTACGCGCGCGACGTGCACGGTCTCGCCGGCCATGCCCCGCCGCCGGTCGATCTGGCGGCCGAGAAGCGCAACGGCGATTTCGTGCGCGGCTACATCGAGCGCGGGGCCGTCGACACCGTGCACGATCTCTCGGACGGCGGCCTCATCGTCGCTCTCGCCGAGATGATCATGGCCGCGCGGATCGAGGACATCGGCGCGCAGATCGACCTGCCGGACGGCGTCGAGCCCCACGCCTTCCTCTTCGGCGAGGATCAGGGCCGCTACCTCGTCGCCGCGCCGGAAGATGTCGCCAAGGCGATGCTCTCCGAAGCGCAGGCCGCCGGGGTGCCGGCGGTCCGCCTCGGCGTCGCCGGCGGCGTTCACTACCGCATCGGCGATCTGGTCTGGCTCGACATCGCGGCGCTGCGCGCCTCGCACGAAAGCTTCTTCCCGACCCTGATGGCGGCGCCGATCAACTGATCGCGCCGCCCCGGCGGAAACGCTCTCGACAAAGGCCGCCTTATCGGATAATATTCCCACAAGATCGATGGAAGCGATCGTCTGGGGGAATGTCATGAAGCCTGTCCGTATCCTATTCGCCGCCGCCCTGCTCAGCCTGCCGCTGGCCGCCTGCGGCGAGGGCGGCTCGTCCGCCTCGGCGGTCCAGGAAGCCAAGGTCGAGCAGGCGAGGCTGCAGGAATTCGTGCCCCTGCTGCCCAAGGCGCCCAAGGGCTTCACCGCGGCGGCGCCGGTACTGACCACCGGCGACGACAAGTCCGTCGTCTCGATCACCTACACGGCGCCGACGACCGACAGCTTCTCGGTGGAGATCACCTTCTCCAATGCCGAGGTCGAGAAGTTCCAGAAAATGCTGGACGAGCCCAAGGAGCGCAACAAGGCCGCCGCCGAGGTCAACCAGATCGCCGGCAAGGACGCGCTGAGCTTCACCTCGCCCGTCGTCACAAGGGCCCAGTACGTGATGATCGTCAGCCCCTCGCGCTTCGTCTCGGTGACCCCGGTCTTCGGCGACACGCTCAAGCCCATCATGCGCTCGGTCTTCGAACAGATCGACTTCGCCGCGGTCGCCGCGAAGTAGACGCGGCCCGGCGCGGCCGGGGCGGATATGGAACCGCGGGCTGGCCGTCCCTATATTGGGACGGCCTCCAGGATCACGGTTCCGCCATGCCCATGAACGCCGCCGATATCGAACGCCTCATCAGGACCGCATTGCCGGACGCCGAGGTCACGATCACCGACCTGGCAGGCGACGGCGACCACTACGCCGCCCACGTCGTCTCGCCCGCCTTCGCGGGCAAGACGCGGGTCGCCCAGCACAAGATGGTGTTCGAGGCGCTGGGCGGGCGGATGGGCGGCGAACTGCACGCCCTCGCCCTCACCACCGCCGTTCCCAAATGACCGGCCGCGCCTTGACCGGCCCGGCCACCCACCCTAACTCTCTGCCAATCGCGCCCACGCCGGCGCAACTTCGTTTCGAGGAAGGGCGCGGCCCATGAGCAATCCGGTTTTCGAGCGCATCCAGTCGCTGGTCGATTCGAGCGACGTGGTGCTGTTCATGAAGGGCACCCAGTCCTTCCCGCAATGCGGCTTCTCGGCGACCGTTGCCAAGATCCTCGGCCATATCGGCGTCGACTTCGCCGACGTGAACGTGCTGGCGGACCCCGAAATCCGCAACGGCATCAAGGAGTTCACCAACTGGCCGACGATCCCCCAGCTCTATGTGAAGGGCGAGTTCGTCGGCGGCTGCGACATCGTGCGGGAGATGTTCGAGACGGGCGAGCTGCGCGCCTTCCTGGACGAGAAGGGCGTGAAGCTGGAGCAGGCGGCGTAACGCCGCAATCGCCGCCGTCCCGGATTGGGCTAATGTGCTGCGGCCGCGCCTTCGGCGCGGCCGTGTTCGTTCTGGGAGACTGCCGATGAAGATGATTGTCTGGGCCTGTGCGCTGTCGCTCGGCCTTGCGCTGTCGGGGCGCGCCGCCGCCGACGTCCTGCCGCCCCCGAACCCGCCGGCCCCCGACATCTTCGTGCTGAGCCTCTATCAGACCAAGCTGGAATCGGAATCCGTCAGCCCCGAGTTCGGCCGCGCCCAGACGGACTCGCTGATCCTCAACTACTTCTCGGCCGACCTGCTCGCGCTCTACAAGAGCACCTTCAACTCGCCCGAGCCGATCGTCGATGCCGACGTCTTCATGATGGCCCAGGACTGGGACACCAAGGAGGTCGCCACCAAGACCACCGCCCAGACCGCGGCCTCGGCGACGGTGGAGGCCGACTTCCAGATCGCCGGCCAGCCGCGCAAGGTCGTCCTGACGCTGTCGCTCTCGGCGCCGGACGTCTGGCAGATCGAGGACATCGCCGCCGACGGCGTCAGCCTGCGCCAGATGATCGCCTCGGGAACCGCCGCCGCACCTTGACGCGGGCCCCACGCGGAAACGAAAACGCCCGCGCCATCGGCGCGGGCGTCTTTGTATGCGCGGCTGTCGCCGGGATCAGCGCGAGTAGAACTCGATGATCAGGTTCGGGTTCATCTGCACCGGATAGGGCACCTCGGCCAGCTTGGGCGTGCGCACCAGCTTGGCGATTCCCTTGTGGTGATCGACCTCGAAATAGTCCGGCACGTCGCGCTCGGGCGACTGGGCCGCGGCGAGGACGACCGCCATGTTGCGGGCCTTCTCCGACAGCTCGATCACGTCGCCGGGCTTCAGCAGCGCCGAGGAGACGTTGAGGCGCTTGCCGTTCACCTTCACATGGCCGTGGCTGACGATCTGGCGCGCCGCGAACGGCGTCGGCGCCAGCTTGGCGCGATAGACCGCGGCGTCGAGGCGGCGCTCCAGCAGGCCGATCATGTTCTCGCCGGTGTCGCCGCGCAGGCGGTTCGCCTCGGCGAAGATCTTGCGGAACTGGCGCTCGGTGATGTTGCCGTAATAGCCCTTCAGGGTCTGCTTGGCGCGCAGCTGGACGCCGAAGTCCGAGATCTTGTTCTTGCGGCGCGCACCGTGCTGGCCGGGGCCGGATTCGCGCTTGTTGGTGGGGCTCTTCGACGTGCCCCACAGGTTCTGGCCGATGCGTCGCGAAATCTTGTGTTTCGCCTCAAGGCGCTTGCTCATTGCGGTTTCCCAATAACAATCGTCGTCAGGTTCGGAAAACGCCCCTCCTCTGCCCCTTGTGGGGGCCGACAGACGATCCTTGACCGTCGCGGGTGTTCCTCGGCCGGGCCTGACCCCGGCGAAGGCGGCGGACCATACGGATCGTCAGCCCCAAGTCAAGGTTGGAAGCGGCGAAACGACGCGGCACCGCCAGCTGCCGAGTTGCGCTAGGTTGCGGCGTCAACCGCTCGGAATCACTTCAATGCCGTCCTTTGCACGCCTCGCTGCCGTCTCCGCCTTCGCTCTGGGCCTCATGGCCTTCCAGGACCCGGCCGGCCGGTTCACCATCGACTTCCCTGAAGGCTGGACCGCCATGCCGCCGCAGGATCAGGGCATTCACGCCGTCCAGTCGCCGCCGGAACTCGGCCTGGTCGTCTGCAATGCCCAGTCGCCGGACATGCCGGGCCTGGTCGGCATGACCCAGGATGTCATCAATGCCGAAATGTCGGCCCCGATGGATACCGCGGGCTGGGCCAACATCCTGGGTGTCGACGCCGCTCTGGTCGTCGTCGACCAGGCCGAGTCCCTGCCGATCGACGGCAAGTATCTTCAGCTGGCCACGCTGACCATGAAGGCCGGCGCTTTTGCGCCCATCGACGTCAAGGCCGTGATGGGCGTCTTCGTCCTTCCCGGCCGCCTGGTGAATGCGGGCTGCTACTCGCCGGTCGAGAATTTCGACAAGGTGAAGGACATCTTCAAGGCGACCGTCAGCTCGGTCCGCCCGCTCTAGGGCCGGACCGGCCGGAGGCGCGGGACTAAGCTCCCGCGCCGAACAGCGCCGCCAGGCGCCGTTTCTCGATCTCGGCTTCGGCCCGGAAGGCCTCCGAGGACCAATAGCGGTAGTCGCCGCGCGCATAGGCCTCGCCGTTCCTGCGGTACATGAAGGCGTTGAAGGCGTTGGCGAGGGCGTTGTTGCGGGTCCGCGTGACCTTGGCCGGAGCGCCCATCACGATCGAGTTGGGTGGCACGATCGTGCGCTCCTTTAGGAACGCGCCGCCCGCGACGATCGAATTCTCGCCGATCGTGCAGCCGTCCATGATCGTCGCCCCGATGCCGATGAGGCAATTGTCGCCGATCGTGCAACCATGCAGCGTCACATGGTGGGTGATGGAGCAGTTCGCGCCGACGATCGTGTCGGCGCCGTCGCCGACATGCACCATCGCGAAGTCCTGAACGTTGGTGTTGGGGCCGATCACGATCCGGTACATCTCGGCGCGCATGACGACGTTCGGCCAGATGCTGGCCCCGGCCTCTATCGTCACGTCGCCGTAGAGCGCGGCCGAGGGATGGATGAAGGCCGGCGCGTTCAGCCTGACGTCCGGCCCAAGCGTCGGCCCGCTCATGTCCCGTCCCCTGTCCCTGACGGCCGTTCCGTCATGCCCTCGTCCTCCGGTCCCAGCGCGGCGGCCCTGGCCGCCGCCCGCTCGGCATTGCGCCTGGCGTGCGGGCGATGGACCAGCGCGGTGACGATCCCGCGCATGGTCCGCACGTCCTGCTGCGACAGCTGCGCCCGCTGCCAGATATTGCGCATGTTGCGTACCATCGCCGGGCGCTTGGACGGCGGAAACAGGAACCCCGCCTCGTCCAGCTCGTGCTCGATCTGCTCGAAAAAGCCGATCAGCTCGTCCTTTGTCGCCAGATCGAAGCGCCCGAGGTCGAGGCTGGCGGGCGGCGTTTCGTCGGCGTGCCTGAACCACTCGTAGAACACCAGCAGCGCCGCCTGGGCGATGTTCATGGACGAGAAGCGGGAATCGGTCGGCACGGTCAGCACGGCGTCGGCGAGCACGACATCCTCGTTGACGAGACCTGCCCGCTCCGAGCCGAACAGCAGCCCGGTCGGCGCCCCTGTCCCGGCGCGCAGGCGCAGGCGTCTTGCGGCTTCGGGCGGCGTCAGCACCTCCTTGGCCATCTCCCGGTCGCGCGCCGTCGTGGCGACGACCAGCGTCAGCCCGGCAAGCGCCTCGGCCACCGTGTCGAAGACCCGCACGCCGTCGAGGATCCACGTCGCCCCGGACGAGACCGCATAGGCCCGGGCGTTCGGCCAGCCATCCCGCGGCCGGACCAGGCGCAGGTCGCCGAGCCCGAAATTCGCCATGGCCCGCGCCACCGCGCCGATATTCTCGCCCAGCTGCGGGTCGGCCAGGATGACGGCAGGGGCCGGAATCTCGGGGGGAAGAGGGTTCATTTCAGTCCTTCACGCACGCGGCGGCGCGCTGTTATACCCTGCCCCGCATTCCGGCAAACCGATTGCTCGCCCGCCCGCCTGAAAGGATCCCCATGGCCAAGATCAAAGTCGCCAACCCCGTCGTCGACCTGGACGGCGACGAGATGACCCGCATCATCTGGGCGCTCATCAAGGAGAAGCTGATCCTTCCCTTCCTCGACGTGCCGATCGAGGTCTACGACCTCAGCGTCGAGAACCGCGACGCGACCGAGGATCGGGTGACGGTCGATGCGGCCGAGGCGATCGCGAAGCACGGCGTCGGGGTCAAATGCGCCACCATCACGCCGGACGAGGCACGCGTCGCCGAGTTCAAGCTGAAGAAGATGTGGAAGTCGCCCAACGGCACGATCCGCAACATCCTGGGCGGCGTCATCTTCCGCGAGCCGATCATCTGCTCGAACGTGCCGCGCCTCGTGCCCGGCTGGACGCAGCCGATCGTCGTCGGCCGCCATGCCTTCGGCGACCAGTATCGCGCCACCGACTTCAAGGTGCCCGGCCCCGGCAAACTGACCATCACGTTCAAGGGCGCCGACGGCAAGACGATCGAGCACGAGGTCTACGACTTCAAGGGCCCGGGCGTCGCCCTGGCGATGTACAACCTCGACGATTCGATCCGAGACTTCGCGCGCGCCTCGTTCAACTACGGCCTCAGCCGCGACTACCCGGTCTATCTGTCGACCAAGAACACGATCCTCAAGGCCTATGACGGGCGCTTCAAGGACATCTTCCAGGAGGTCTTCGACGCCGAGTTCAAGGCCGAGTTCGACAAGCGCAAGCTGACCTACGAGCACCGCCTGATCGACGACATGGTGGCGGCGGCGCTGAAATGGTCGGGCGGCTATGTCTGGGCCTGCAAGAACTACGACGGCGACGTCCAGTCCGACATCGTGGCCCAGGGCTTCGGCTCGCTTGGCCTGATGACCTCGGTGCTGCTGACGCCCGATGGCAAGACGGTGCTTGCCGAAGCCGCGCACGGCACCGTGACGCGCCACTACCGCGCCCACCAGAAGGGCGAGAAGACCTCGACCAATTCGATCGCCTCGATCTTCGCCTGGACGCGCGGCCTCAAGCACCGCGCCAAGCTGGACGCCAACGAAGCGCTCGACAACTTCGCCGAAGCGCTGGAGAAGGTCTGCGTCGATACCGTCGAATCCGGCTTCATGACCAAGGACCTCGCGGTCCTCGTCGGGCCCGATCAGAAGTGGCTGACGACCGAGGGCTTCCTCGACAAGGTCGCCGACAACCTCGCCGCCGCTCTGGCCTGACGTCGCGCCGCCGCGCCACAGAGACGGCCCGCCTCTCCGGCGGGCCTTTTCGGTTCGGTGCCGGCGCGCCCTAGTCGTGATTGATCTTCGAGCGTTCGCGCTCCTCGGCGATGCGCGCGGTGACCAGTTCCTCGTCGAAGCCGAGGCCTTGGAGGACATGTGCGGCAAGCTGGAGACTGCCTTCGACCGCCTCCGGAATGACGTCATCGACCCCCAGGCGGCGCAGATGGTCGGCATGCTTCCAGTCCTTGGCGCGCGCCATGAGCGGCGTGTCGGGCCATTCGTCGTGGATCGCGCGCACCATGCGTTCTGCGAGCTGGGCGTTGTCGAGCGTCACCACGAAGGCCGGTGCGCGGTTCGCGCCGGCGCGCAGCAGCACCTCCTTGCGCGTCGCGTCGCCGAAGAAGACCGGTGTGCCGTTCGAGCGCGCCCGGGCCACCAGGGCCGGATCGGCATCAAGCGCCATCCAGGGCACGCTTTCGGCATCGAGAACCTGCGCGATCGTCTGGCCGACGCGGCCATAGCCGCCGATAATGACCGCGCCGTCCTTGTCGGACGTCTGCAGTCTGGGCCGCTCGGCGCGGCGACCTTCCGCAAAGCCGCCCAGCCGGCGGCCGATCTCGTCCAGTGGCGTGGTGAGTGTCATCGACAGCACGACGACCGCAATCAGGGTCTGCGCGTCGTCATGGTTCAACAGCTGTGCCCCGGCCGCAGCGGTCAGCAGGATCAGCGCGAACTCGCCGCCATGGGCAAGCAGGAACGAGGCCTGGAGCGAAACCGGCAACGGCACCCTGAACAAGGCCCCAAGGCCGAGCAGGACGACTGCCTTGATGACCACGAGCGCGACAAGCCCGATCAGGATTTCGCCGATATTCGACCACACGAAGGCGAGGTCGATCGACATGCCGATCCAGACGAAGAACAGACCCAGCAGCAGGCCTTTGAACGGCTCGATATCCGCTTCGACCTGATGCTTGAAGGCGCCTTCCGCCAGCATCGCGCCGGCGACGAACGCCCCCAGCGAGGTCGGCAGGCCGGCCGCGCCGGTAGCGCCAGCGCTCGCCAGCGCGACCAGCAGGACGACGGCAATGAAGACCTCGTGGTTGCCGACCCGGGCGGCGGCCCGCATCGCCAGCGGAACGACGAAGCGGCCGGCCAGCAGAAGAAGCGCCACGGCCAGCGCGCCATAAAGGACGGTGTTCAGGACCTGCTCGGTCATTGTCTCGCCGGGCGGCGCGCTGAGGGCGCCGACCAGAAAGAGGATCGGCACGACGGTCAGATCCTGTAGGAGGAGAACCGCAAAGGTCGTCTGTCCCTCGGGCGTCGCGAAGCGGTGCCGGCTCACCAGCAACTGGACCACGATCGCCGTCGAAGAGAGTGCAAGCCCGAGACCGGCCACGATGGCCGGCCAGAAGGTCAGGCCGGCGGCCGTCAGCGCACCGCCGAGGACGATCGCGCTCGCCGCGACCTGCGCCGAGCCGAGGCCGAAGACGAGGCGGCGCAGCGTCCACAGCCGTGCGAAGGAAACGTCGAGGCCGATGGTGAAGAGCAGGAAGATGACGCCGACTTCGCCCAATCCCTCGAAGCTCGCCGCGTCGTTGATCGTCACCCAGCCGAGCCAGGGATACTGCGCCGCGAACTGGCCGAGGCCGTAAGGGCCGAACGCCATCCCCGCCAGCATGAAGCCGAGGATCGGATTGACCTTCAGGCGCTGGAGCAGCGGCACGCCGATCCCGGCCGCGGCAAGAAAGACCATCGCGTCCTTGAACTGGGCGACCGCCTCTGCGCCTGCCATGTACCCCCGCTCAGGCTGCGGCGGACTGGAGCGCGCCCCGGATCGCCTGAAGCGCCTCGTCCGCCTTGCCGGGATCGGGACCGCCGGCCTGGGCCATGTCGGGCCGGCCGCCGCCGCCCTTGCCGCCCAGCTTTTCGTTGGCGGCCCTGACCAGCGCAACGGCATCGAAGGTGCCGATCAGATCGGCGGTCACGCCGACCACGATCGACGCCTTGCCGCCGTCGTCGGTCACGAAGGCAACGACGCCCGAGCCGACCTTGGCCTTCGCCTCATCGGCGAGGCCCTTCAGGTCCTTGGCCGGCACGCCGGAGACTACTTTTAGGATCGCCTTCGCGGCGCCGATGGTCTCGATCTCGTCGCCGCCCGAGGCGGCCGGCCCGGCGAGCGCCAGCTTCTTCTTCACCTCGGCGAGTTCGCGCTCCAGGCGGCGGCGCTCGTCTGCCAGCGCCGAAACCCGCTCGATGAGTTCGGCCGGCGCCGCCTTGATCGCCGCGGCCGCCTCGCGGGCGATCCCGGCCTGGGCTTCGAGCCACAACCGCGCCGCCTCGCCGGTCAGCGCCTCGACGCGTCGCACCCCCGACGATACGGCACTCTCCGAGACGATCTTGAAGAGTGCGATGTCGCCGAGCCGCGCGACATGCGTGCCGCCGCAAAGTTCGACGGAGAAGATGCGGCCGTCATTGTCGTTGGCGCTCGGCATCGACAATACGCGCACCTCGTCGCCGTATTTTTCGCCGAAAAGGGCGAGCGCGCCCGCCGCGATCGCCTCATCGGGAGTCATCAGCCGCGTCGAAACGGCATGGTTGTCGCGAATGACGCGATTGACCTCGGCTTCGACGGCGGCGATCTCGGACGGCGCCATCGCCTTGTTGTGGCTGAAGTCGAACCGCAGACGGTCGTGCGCGACGAGCGATCCCTTCTGCGAAACATGGCCGCCCAGCGTCCGGCGCAGCGCCTCGTGCAGCAGGTGCGTCGCGGAGTGATTGGCCCTTGTCGTGCGGCGGCGATCCGCATCGATCGCCAGCGTCGCCTCGTCGCCGGTCCGCAATGCCCCGGTCTCGACGCGTCCGAGATGGACATGCAGGGCGCCCAGCCTTTTCTGGGTATCGGAGACGACAAACCGGGCGCCGCCCACGGTGATCGTTCCGGTGTCGCCGGACTGGCCGCCGCTTTCGCCGTAGAACGGCGTCTGGTTGACGAGAACCGCTCCCTCCTCGCCGGCCGACAGGCTGTCCGTCTCGGCGCCGTCCTTGACCAGCGCGACGATACGGCCCTGCGCCGCGTCGGCATCGTAGCCAAGGAACTCCGTTGCGCCCTCGCGGTCGCGGATCGCGAACCAGACGGCCTCGGTCGCCGCTTCGCCCGATCCGGCCCACGCCGCTCGGGCGGCCGCCTTCTGCGCCGCCATCGCGGCGTCGAAACCCGCGAGATCGACCGTCAGGTTGCGGGCGCGCAGCGCGTCCTGGGTCAGGTCGAGCGGAAATCCGAACGTGTCGTAGAGGCGAAAGGCGATGTCGCCCGGCAGTTCGATGCCGCGCATCTCGCCGATCGCGTCGTCCAACAGGCGCAAGCCGCGCTCCAGCGTCTGCCGAAAGCGGATCTCCTCAAGCCGCAGCGTCTCGGAGATCAGGCCTTCGGCGCGGACGAGTTCGCCGTAGGCGGCGCCCATCTGGGCGACCAGCGCCGGAACCAGACGGTGCATCAGCGGGTCCCGGGCGCCAAGCAGATGCGCATGCCGCATGGCGCGCCGCATGATCCGGCGCAGGACGTAGCCCCGCCCCTCGTTCGAGGGCATGACCCCATCGGCGATCAGGAACGACGCCGCGCGCAGATGGTCGGAAATCACCCGGTGGCTGGCCGCCTGGGCGCCGTCGGCCGCAACCCCAGTCAGCGAGGCGGATGCTTCGATCAGCGCGCGGAAGAGGTCCGTGTCATAGTTCGACGTCTTGCCCTGGAGCACGGAGGCGATCCGCTCCAGCCCCATGCCGGTGTCGATCGACGGCTTGGGCAGGGGGACGCGCTCGCCGCCGGGCAATTGCTCGTACTGCATGAAGACGAGGTTCCAGAACTCGACGAACCGGTCGCCATCCTGGTCAGCGCTGCCCGGCGGGCCGCCGGCGACGCTGTCTCCGTAGTCGTAGAAGATTTCCGAGCAGGGGCCGCAGGGGCCGGTGTCGCCCATCGACCAGAAATTGTCGCTGGTCGGAATGCGGATGATCCGATCGTCGCCGAATCCGGCGATCTTCTTCCAGAGAAGCGCCGCATCCTCGTCCTGGGAATAGACCGTCACGAGCAGGCGGTCCTTCGGCAGCGCAAACTCGCGAGACACCAGGTCCCAGGCGAAGTGGATCGCCTGCTCCTTGAAGTAGTCGCCGAACGAGAAATTGCCCAGCATCTCGAAGAAGGTGTGGTGCCGGGCGGTATAGCCGACATTGTCAAGATCGTTGTGCTTGCCCCCGGCGCGGACGCACTTCTGCGATGAGGCGGCGCGGGGATTGGCCCGTGTTTCGGCTCCCGTGAACACGTTCTTGAAGGGCACCATGCCCGCGTTCACGAACATCAGGGTCGGATCGTTGCGCGGCACCAGCGGCGCCGACGGGACGACTTCGTGGCCCTGGCGCGCGAAGTGGCCGAGGAAAGCGGAGCGGATATCGGTCAGGCTGATCGTCATGGCGCCTATCTAAGGGCTGGAATGCTGCAGCGCAAAGCGCCGGCCGCCGGGAAGACGCCAAAAAAGACGACGGCCCCGGAAACTCCGGGGCCGCCATGGCATTCCTGCAACGGGGAGGCGCTCTGCGGGGCGCCCGGATCGGGGAATGCTATTCGTCCTCGGGCTCCTTGTCGCCCTGAAGCGCCTGGCCCACCTGGCCGGCATTGGCGCGAATGGCCTGCTCCACCTTGTCCGCCATGTCGGGATTGTCCTTGAAGAACGACTTGGCGTTTTCGCGGCCCTGGCCGATCCGCTGCCCGTCGAAGGAGAACCAGGACCCCGACTTCTCGACGATCCCGGCCTTGACCCCCAGATCGACCAGTTCGCCGACCTTCGAGATGCCTTCGCCGTACATGATGTCGAACTCGACCTGACGGAACGGCGGCGCGACCTTGTTCTTCACCACCTTCACGCGGGTCTGGCTGCCGACGACCTCGTCGCGCTCCTTGATCGCGCCGATCCGGCGGATGTCGAGGCGGACCGAAGCGTAGAACTTCAGCGCATTGCCGCCCGTCGTGGTCTCGGGGCTGCCATACATGACGCCGATCTTCATCCGGATCTGGTTGATGAAAATGACGATGGTGTTCGACTTCGAAATCGAGGCGGTCAGCTTGCGCAGCGCCTGGCTCATCAGCCGGGCCTGCAGGCCCGGCAGCGCATCGCCCATCTCGCCGTCGAGCTCGGCCTTGGGGGTCAGCGCCGCCACGGAGTCGATGACAAGAATGTCGACGGCGCCAGAGCGCACCAGCGTATCGGCGATCTCGAGGGCCTGCTCGCCCGTATCGGGCTGCGAGATCAGCAGATCGTCCAGCTTGACGCCCAGTTTGCGGGCATAGCCGGAGTCGAGCGCGTGCTCGGCATCGACAAATGCCGCGATGCCGCCCTTCTTCTGCGCCTCGGCGACGCAGTGCAGCGCCAGCGTCGTCTTGCCCGACGATTCCGGACCGTAGATCTCGACGACACGGCCCTTCGGGAGGCCGCCGATCCCCAGCGCGATGTCGAGGCTGAGCGAACCTGTCGAAATCGCCTCGATGTCGGCGATCTTGTCGTTCACGCCCAGGCGCATGATCGAGCCCTTGCCGAAGGCGCGATCGATCTGCGCCAGCGCTGCATCCAGGGCGCGCTTCTTCTCGGGGTCTTTGCGGTCCATTTCGGGTTCTTTGACGACGCGCAGATTCGCGGAGGACATCGGGGCGATCCTTATTTCATGCGGCTTGACCGCGAGCAAT
This sequence comes from Alphaproteobacteria bacterium, assembly GCA_016792565.1. Lineage (GTDB taxonomy): Bacteria > Pseudomonadota > Alphaproteobacteria > Micropepsales > Micropepsaceae > JADZAI01. The sequence continues at coordinate 50,348 of JAEUMK010000083.1, read as the reverse complement.
GAATCGACTGTGCCCTGTTTGTTCCTGTTCTGCAAGTGTTCTTTTTTGTTCTTCTCCGTTCTCGCCGCCACGTCAACATATTGGGGTGGGAGAGTGGGCATTCCACCAGCTCCGGCGCAAGCTGGCCCATTCTTGCACAGGACCGGCGCGATCGAGGCCGGCGACGACCGCTCGTCTTGAGAAGGCGGCGCGAGCCGGCCTTCAGTCGGGCGCCGACATCACGTCCTTGACCTTGGCCGCCAGTTCCTGGAGCGGGAACGGCTTGGGCAGGAAGTGGACCGCCCCGTCGGTCTCGGCCTGCTTGCGGAAGGAATCCTCCGCATAGCCCGACATGAAGATGACCCGCATGTCCTGCCGGATGGTGCGGGCGATGCGGGCGACTTCCGGCCCGTCCATGCCGGGCATCACGACATCGCTGATCATCAAGTGAATGCGCTTGTCGAAGGCGCGGACGATATCGAGCGCTTCCTCGCCACCGCTCGCCTTCAGCACCTCGTAGCCGCGCATCTCGAGCGCTCTGGCGGTGAGGCTGCGGACGGAATCGTCGTCCTCGACCAAGAGGATGGTTCCCATGCCGGTGAGATCGCGTGTCGGCGCGGCCTTTGCGGCTTCGTCCGCTTCCTTGTCGGCCTTTTCCTGCTCGGGCGTCGCGACATAGCGCGGCAGGTAGATCTTGAAGGTCGTGCCCTTCCCGAGTTCGGAGTCAGGGAACACGAAGCCGCCCGACTGCTTCACGAAGCCGTAGACGCTGGCGAGGCCGAGCCCGGTGCCGTGTCCGGCTTCCTTGGTCGTGAAGAACGGCTCGAAGATCTTGGCGATGTTTTCCGGCGCGATGCCGGTGCCGGTGTCGGCGACCTCGATGAGCACGTAGTCGCCGGGCGTCAGGATGGAATAGCCCTGCTCCTTGGATTCCGCCTCGGTCACGTTTCGCGTGCGCAGCGTCAGTGTCCCGCCATCGGGCATGGCGTCGCGCGCGTTGACGCCGAGGTTGATGATCATGTTGTCGAACTGGGCCTGGTCGACCCGTACCGGCCAGAGGTCGCGTCCGAAATCGTGCGCCAGCTTGATCCGTTCGGTCAGCAGCCGCTTGAGGATTTCCGACAGGTCCGCGATCAGGTCGGAGGCCGGATAGACCTTGGGCGTCAGCGTCTGCTGGCGCGAGAATGCGAGCAGGTGCCTGACCAGCCGTGCAGCGCGGTTGCCCGAGTTCCTGATCTGCATCAGGTCGGCGAAGGAAGGATCGCCCGCCTTGTGCCGCAGGAGCAGAAGGTCGGCGTAGCCGTTCATTGCGGTCAGGATGTTGTTGAAGTCGTGCGCGACTCCGCCCGCCAGCTTGCCCACGGCCTGCATCTTCTGAGCCTGCAGGAACTGCATCTCGATGGATTTGAGGTTCGTCATGTCGACGACGTGGACGGCCACGGCATCGGCGGCGCCGTCCTGGCGCTTGACCGGCAGGGCATGGATCTGCGCCGCGCCGCCCGCCTCGAACGTCACTTCTGCGGTCGTCGCCCCTTCGCCGCGCTCGGCGGCGACGCGCACGATCCGTTCGGCCTCCGAGCGATCGGGCGCCGCGACCAGGGCGGCGAGCGGCGTTCCCTTCAGGCCTTCGGCATCGGCAGCCTTCACGAAACGCGCGAACTCGGCATTGGCGGCATCGATCGTTCCGTCGGGTCGGACGAGGGCCATGGCCACCGGCGCGGCGGCGAAGAGATCGGCGAAGGCATCCTGGCGGCTGTCAGTCGTGGTTGCGGCGGCGGCGGAAGGCCCGTCGGCGTTCCGCTCGGGCAGCTGCACGATGTCCGCGCCGCTGGCCGGCAGCTCGCGGCTGGTGACGTCTGCCAAGGGATGGAAGCGCCAGAGGTTGAGACGCTGTTCGCTGCTGCCGCGCGCCATGTTCTCGACCGAAACGCGCCGCCAGTGCGCGACGCCGCCTTCGGTGGTGCGGATATCGGCTGTCGCCGAGCCGCCTTCGGTGGCGGCGCGAGCCAAGCGGTAGAGCCGTCCCGACATGTCGGAGTCGGGCCGGATCGCCAGTTCCGGCGGCAGCACGCGCGAGGCCTTGCCGCCGCACATGTCGCGATACGAGAGATTGGCGAAGACGACCGTTCCGTCCGCCCGGGTGACGGCCAGCGGGTCGGTGAATCCTTCGAAGGCGGAGGCCAGCATGCGCGCCCGCCGGTCCCGCGCGCCGGCATTCGGACGGCGCATGGCGATCGCCGTCAGCACGCCGATCCCCGAGACCGTCAGGCCGATCAGCAGAGCGAGCCCCGCGAACCCTGCCTCGCGATGATAGACCACGGCAAGCACCGCGGCGGCGAAGGCGATACCGAGGCAGAACGCCGAAAGGGTCAGCGCCGCACGCCCGCCATACGGGCGCTCTTCGCGCCGCGGCCGGGTCTCGCGCGCCGTCTCGGCCGCGCCGGGATGCTCGCTGGGAATGCCGTGTTCCGCCGCCATTCGTCCGTCTCTTGATACGCCCAGGACTCTTTTGATTCGGCTACGTTACGACCGCGATCGTTGACGCATGATGAACCCGATGATCTGGGCGACCGCCTTGTAGTGCTCCGCCGGTATCTCGCCGTCCACGTCGACCGCGGCATAGAGAGCGCGCGCAAGAGGCGGATTTTCGATCACCGGCACCTTGTTCTCTGCGGCAAGTTCGCGAATACGCAACGCCAGCGCATCGACCCCCTTGGCCACGCATTTCGGCGCCGACATGGCGCCCGACTCGTATTTCAGCGCTACAGCGTAGTGCGTCGGGTTCGTAACCACCACCGTCGCGGTCGGCACAGCCGCCATCATGCGCTTGCGGCCGCGCTCCATGCGGACCTGCCGGATCTTCATCTTGACCAGCGGATCGCCTTCGGACTGCTTCATCTCATCGCGGATTTCCTGCTTGCTCATGCGCATCCGGCGCATGAACGCCATGCGCTGCCAGAACCAGTCGATCGCTGCGAAGATCGCCACCACGACGAGGACGGCGCCGAGCATCCGCGTGGTCATCGACAGCGTCGCAGCACCGGTCGCCCGCGGGTCGGCATCGACCAGACTGGCAACCGCCATGTGGTCGGGCCAGACCGCCCAGACCGCGGCCGCCCCGGCGCAGATCACCTTGACGAGGCCTTTGAAGAAATTGACCAGCGCCTCGCCGCCGAAGAGGCGCGAGAACCCCTTGCCCGGCGACAGCTTGGTGATGTCGAGCTTCATCCGTTCGCCGGTGAAGAGGAGCGGCGCCTGGATCAGGTTGCCGGCGACCGCCGCAACCAGCATCAGAAGAAACGGCACGCCGAGGATCACCGCGAGCGCCCCGGCGGCATGCCACGCCAGCCCCAGGATGCCGCCCGCCGACACATCCATCGCTTCCGGCGCCGCCAAAAAGGCCGTGAAGCGATCCATGAAGGCCGAGCCCGCCTCGCCGCCCCAAACGACGACGGCGAAGGTCGCCGCGCTCAGCGTGGCGAAAGTGACGACATCCTGGCTGCGCGGAACGTCGCCGCGCTCGCGCGCGTCCTGAAGCCGCTTCTGGGTCGGATCTTCCGTGCGTTGTGCGGGATCGTTCTCGTCGGCCATCGGTCAGCGCACCAAGCCAGAGAAGGAGTCCGCGAAGCGGTCGAGGAATATCTGCATCATCAGCCCGATCAGCAGCATCAGCAGGCCGAATCCGCCCATGATCGACAGCGGCATCGAGATGAAGAACACTTGGAACTGCGGCATCATCTTGGAGACGACGCCCAGGCCCGCATAGAAGACGAGGCTGAGAACGAGGAACGGCGCCGACATCTCGATGCCCAGAAGAAAGCTCGCCGAGACGAAGCGCACCACCAGCTCCAGGAATCCTGCGACCGGCGGCAGGTCGCCGGGCGGAAACAGGTCGTAGGAGCGGAAGATGCCGTCGAACAGGATCGCATGGGTGCCGGTGATGAAGATCATCAGGATCCCCATCGTCACCAGGAAGGTCGACAGGATGGCGCCCTGGGCGCCTTGCGTCGGATCGACGGCGACCGCGAAGCCGAGGCCGGTCTGAAGGGCGATCACGTTGCCGGCGACGTTAAGCGAGGTGAGCAAAAGCCGCGCCGAAAGTCCGACCGCGAGACCGACAAGCGACTCCGTGGCGATCAGCAGGAACAGCGCGCCGCCATCGGCCGGCAGCGCAGGCAGCCGCCCGGCTAGCGGCCCCATCAGAAGAAACGAGACGGCGAGCGCGAGTCCAAGCCGGAAGCGCGTGCTGACGAACCCCTCGCCGATGCCGGGGAAGACCATCAGCAGCGCGCCAAGCCGGGCGAAGATCAGCAGAAACGCGAAGATCTGCTGCGGCAGCAGGGTGTCGAGTATGGGGAGGCCGGGCATGCGCCGCCGCCGCTCGCCTAGGGCGTGCCGATGCGGGTGAAGATGTCCGTCATGTAGGAACTCATCTGCTGCGCCATGAAGGGCATCATCAGCAGCAGGACGAGAAACACGGCGATGATCTTGGGTACGAAGACGATGGTCGCTTCCTGCACCTGGGTGAGCGCCTGCATCACACCGATGAACGTCCCGACGGCAAGCGCGACCAGCATGACGGGACCTGCGACCAGCAACAGGGTCCAGATCGAGATTCGGGCGATATCGAGCGCTTCTGCGCCTGTCATGTCATGGCCCTTCTGGCCTTGCTAAGTGCAGGCGCCGGTCAGATCGGCATCCGCATGATTTCCTGGTAGGCGGTGATCACCCGGTCGCGCAGCGAGATGACGGTCTCCAGCGTCGTCTCGGCATTGGCGACGGCCGTCACGATGTCGACCAGCTCGGCCTTGCCGGCCGCGCCGGCGCTCATGGCCGCCTCGCCGGCCCTGGTCGTCTTGACGACATCCTCCATCGTGGCGGACAGCATCTCGCCGAAGCCGCCCGCTTCGGCCGCTGCCGGGGCGCCGGTTGCCGCTTCCGGCCTGGGCGTTGCCGAGTAGGCCCGCAGCGCAGTCGAGATATCGATCGCCATCGTCTAGCCCCTCAACCGCGGCGCAACAGATCGAGCGTGCGGGCCATCATGGTTCTGGCCGCGTCGATCACGTTCAGGTTCGCCTCATAGGCCCGTTGCGCCTCGCGCATGTCGGTCATCTCGATCAGCGAGTTGACGTTGGGCATCGTCACATAGCCCTGCTCGTTCGCCGCCGGATGGCCCGGGTTGTACTGCAGGCGGAAATCCGAGGAGTCGCGGGCCACCTTGGCGACCTCGACCACACTGGCCCCGGTCGCCTCATCGACCGCCTCGCGAAAGGTCAGAATCTGGCGGCGATAGGGCTGCCCGTCGGCGCCGGCGGCGGTTGAACTGGCATTGGCGACGTTCTCGGCGATCACCCGCATGCGATCGCTCTGCACCCGCATGCCGCTCGCTGCTGTCGCCATCGACTTGGTGATGTCCATGGTTCGCCCTCCTTACCGTTGCCCGCCAGCGGCGAGACGGATCATGTTCAGCGCCTTGCGGTAGAGCTGCGTGACCGTCGAGTAGTCCATCTGGACCGCCGACACCTGCATCATCTGGTCCTCGAGATTGACCGAGTTGCCGTTGGGTGTGGACTCGGCGCCCGCCATCGAGCGGACGCGGAATCCGCCCGTCCCTGACGGCGACATCGCGATGTGGCGCGCGTCGGTGACCTTGAGCCCGGGCATCATCTCCCCGGCTGCTATCGCCGCAAAGTCGGGCGCCTCGACGTCCTTCGCCTCGTAGCCCGGCGTGTTGGAGTTCGCGACGTTTTCGGCCAGCACGGTCTGGCGCGCCGTCAGGAACGACAGTCGCTCGCGCATGGTCTCGAACAGGGGCAGCTTGGTGATGTCCATCGGCGCTTTCCCCGGCGCGCTATGGTTGACGCGCCATTAACCGGCAGAATGTGCCGGGGGCGGTTAATCGACCCTTAAGACAGATGAATCCGCTCCGTTAACCTGCCTTAACGCGTCATTAACCGTGATTAACCAAGTGTGCCTCCGGAAGGCGGCGCTGCGCCGCGCGCGGGGAGCCATGGACATCGACGCCCTCATTCGGCTGGCGGCCGCCCTCGGCGCGGTTCTGGGGCTCGTGCTTCTGGCGGCCTGGGCGATGCGGCGCTTCGGCTTCGGCGGCCTCGCCGCGCCGGCTGCGGGCCAGCCGCGACGCCTGTCCGTGGTCGAGGCGCGTACCCTCGACGCCCGGCGTCAGCTCGTCCTTCTCAGGCGCGACGACGTGGAACACCTGGTCATCCTGTCGGCGGCCGGCGAGACGGTCGTGGAAACCGGCATTGCGGCCGGCCCCGGACGGGCGACATGACGCGCCGCCGCTGGCTCGCGCTCACCCTCTGCCTCGCGGGCCTGGCGGGCGCCGCTGCCGCGCAGTCGGTAACGCTCGATTTCGGGGCGGGCGACGGCCTGACCGGCCGCATCGTCCAGCTGGTCCTCCTCGTTACCCTTCTTTCGGTCGCCCCCTCGATCCTCATCATGGCGTCGAGTTTCGTGCGGATCGTCGTCGTCCTTTCACTGCTGCGCACCGCGATCGGCTTGCAGCAGAGTCCGCCCAACGCGGTCATCGTCAGCCTCGCGCTCTTTCTCACCGCCTTCATCATGGCGAACCCGCTGCAGCAGTCCTGGGAGCAGGGAGTCCGGCCCATGATGAACGACGAGGTGACGCTGGAAGACGGCTTCAATCGCGCCGCCGCACCCATCGCCGCGTTCATGCTGACCCACACGCGACAGGACGATCTGGCGATGTTCTTCGACCTCGCCAAGATTCCGCCGCCGGCCACCGCGGCGGAGACGCCGCTCAACGTTCTGGTCCCGGCCTTCATGATCAGCGAACTCCGGCGGGCCTTCGAGATCGGCTTCATGATCTTCCTGCCGTTTCTCATCATCGATCTCGTGGTCTCGTCGCTGCTGATGTCGATGGGCATGATGATGCTGCCGCCGGTGACGATCTCGCTGCCGTTCAAGCTGATCTTCTTCGTGCTCGTCGACGGCTGGAGACTGATCGTGGGCAGCCTCGCCGCCAGCTACGGTCTATAGCGATCCGGGCTCGACTTCCCTCCGGCCATCCCTAGAGTCCGGCCGGAAGTCGAAAAGGGAAGAGCGCCATGGATCTCCACCTCAAGGGCAAGAAGGCCGTCGTCCTGGGCGGCACGCGCGGCATCGGACGGGCGATCGCCGACACGTTCGCGGCGGAAGGCGCCGATGTCGCGATCTGCGCCCGCAACGCCGCGCAGGTCGAGGACGCCGTCGCGGCGCTGAAGACCAAGGGCGTCAGGGCGGCCGGCGGCGCCGTCGACATCGCCGACGCGAGCGCCCTGCGTGCCTGGATCGCCGACACGGCGGAGGAACTCGGCGGCATCGACATCCTCGTCTCGAACGCCGGCGCCATGGCCCAGGGCAATGACGAAGCCGCGTGGATGGCGAACTTCCGGCTCGACGTGCTCGGCGGCGCGGTCGCCGCCTTCGATGCCGCAAGGCCCTATCTTGAGAAAGCCGCCGCAGCCACAGGCGATGCCGCCTTTGTCATGATCTCGTCGGTCTCGGCGGCCGAGGCCGACAGCGGCGGTTCCTACGGGCCGGTCAAGGCGGCGCTCATCCACTATGCCAAGGGCCTGGCCCGGCAATACGCAGCCCGGCACGTTCGCGTGAACGTCGTTTCGCCGGGAACCGTCTATTTCGAAGGCGGAGTCTGGCAGATGATCGAAAATTCGATGCCCGACATGTTCAAGCAGTCGATGGCCCGCAATCCCATGGGCCGGATGGCGACGCCGCAGGATATCGCCAATGCGACCGTGTTTCTGGCCAGTCCGGCGTCGTCCTTCACGACCGGCGTCAATCTGCTGGTCGACGGCGCGATCTCGCGGCGCGTGAATTTCTAGCCGCCGTTCGCGGCCGTGCCGGGAGCCGGACGGCCGAGGCCGAGACTCTGGAGGAAGGCGTCGAGCGTGTCGGTCGTGGCGATCGCCTTGGCCGTATCGCGGAAGGCGACGCCGGAAGGATCGACGGCCCGCGTGATGACTTCGAAGGCGGCAGCCTCCGGCGCATCGGCCATCAGCACCACGAACCGGCGTCGCAGTCCATCAAGGCCCGCCTTGTCGTCGGCCATCGTATAGGCGATTGCCGCGCGCATGACGTCATAGCGCTCGCCGGCATCCAGCGGACGCGGGTTCTTCTCGCGATGGCCGATCAGCACCTCGACGGCGACCGCCGTTTCGGCCCACCGTGAAGCCGCCCACAGGACGTCGGCCCGCAGGCGGCGCGCTTCCGGCGTGTCGTCCTGCTCGAACGATTCCAGCGCAGCCTCGTACTGCTTGAGATCGCTCAGCGCCCGCCCGGCCAACAGCCGGCGCTGGGCGGCGAGATCGTCCGGAAGCCGCGTCTGGGCGGAGGTTCGCAACGCGGCGAGCGCCCGCTCGGGCTTGCGGTCCATCAGATAGACCGCCGCCAGCTTGGCCGCGATCTGGGCCTTGGCGACCCCGTCCAACCGACGATCGACCTGATGTTGCAGCAGTTCGGCCGCCTGCTCGAGAAGGTCGACGGCGATCAGGCGGTCGGCGAGCCGTCGCACCATCTCGTCGCCCATCGCGCCGATCGGCGTCAGCTCCTTGAAGTCGTAATAGAGTCCGAGCGCCTGGATGGGCGGCAGGGCATCGGCCTTGCCGCGCAGGAAGAGGTCCTCGAACACCGTCGCCATTTCCATGCCGATCCGGCGCGATTCCTCTTCGGCGGGAAAGCCCAGAACCGCGGCCCGCATCGTCTGGAGACCATTGCGATAGTCGCCGGCGGCGATTTGAAGGCTTCCGAGCCGGTGCAGGACCGTCAGCTCCAGCGCATCGCCGCGCCACTGCCAGCGCAGATCGCCCAGCGCCTTGATCGCTTCCGGCGGCTTCATCTCGCCGTTCTGCTCCTTCAGCAGGATCTCGGCCAGTGTCGCCCGGACGACGAGCGGCCGGTACCCGGACTCGCGCACCTCGGCGAACAGGCGCATCGCTTCGGCGTCGCGCTTCAGGCGCTGCGCCAGTTCGCCTCGCAACAGCACGGCTTCCAGTGCGACACCGCGCGGCAATCCATCCTTGGGGACTGCCGCGAGCATGCGTTCGGCGATGTCGATCGCGTTCGTCTCCACCGCGCCGCGCGCGCCGGCGACCAGGAATCGGCCCTGCCAGTCGGGACGGAAGGAGGAGATGACGGTTTCGCCGGCTACCGCCGCGTCGCGCGCCGCGCCCCAATTGCGCAGTTCGGCATGACCGACGGCCCGGAACAGCTGCGCCGCCGGATCATCGTCGAGGCTGGCGACGCTCAGATCGTCCATCGCCTGCTCGGGCCGGTCGAGCAGGAGAAGCGCGACGCCGCGCAAGGCCCGGAAGGCCGGATCGCCGACGATCGCCTCAGCGTCGCCCACCATCAGCTGCAGCATGCCGAGCGCTTCCGCGCCCAGGTCGCGCGCCAGATAGAATCGCGCGAGATCGAGCCGCGCATGCTCGACATTCGAGCCCTCGGGGTCGATGGCGTTCACCAGCCTGCTGCGCTCGTCGAGAAAACTCCCCTCGCCCGCCCAGGCTTCGAACTCCATGGCGGCCGGACGCGCCATGTCGCCGATCGCCTCCCGTTCGGGCGCATAGTCCGACACGGTTCCGGCCGACAGCGTCAGCCCGCCCGGGCTGGCGATGACCACATCGTGCTCGCCGGGAGTGACCGTCAAATCGTCCGCGAACGGCCGGATCAAGAGACCCTGCGCCGTGGTATCCGCTGCGAACTCGACATAGGTGCGCGCCCCGATGAGACCCTGCGGCTCGCCGGAGGCCGCTACGACGATCAGCCGCTCGCCGCTTGTCGGATCGGCGAGTTCGACGGGAGGGGCGGCGCCGGTGATCGTTGCCCGCACCTTGGCCGGGCCGACCGTGCGGGCGTCGCGCAGGAGCGCGACCGGGCGGGGCGGCTGCAGAGGGTCGGGCGATAGCGTCGCGGTCCAGGCGCCACCGCGCTGTCCGGCGGTCAAGGCATGCGTGCCGGAGAGCTTGATCTCGAGGATCGTCGCACCGCCGTCCTGACGCACAGCCGCTGCCTCGACGATATCCTTGTTGTCCTTGAGGATCGCCTCGGCGTCGATCGTCACGCCGGCCGGCATCACGATGTATGCGTAGACGCCGCGCTTGAACATGGCGACCGGCCGGTTTGCGAGAACCGGCAGGACCATGTCGATGTCGTTGCGCGCTCTTCGTGCGGCGAAAGGCGGCGGCGCCGCCGGGAGCGCTTCGGCCTCCGCCGCCTCGTGTTCCGCGCCGTGTGTCGAGTCGTCGGACGGCCCGTGAGCCGCCTCGCTGTCCTCTGCGTGGCCGGATTCGCCGCCGCCATCCGCATGTGCTTCGGCTTCCGCGGGGGGCTCCCCAGCAACGGCAGCGCCGTCAGAGCCGGGCTTCAACGCCGGCTCCTCAGGCCCGGGCTCGGCCGGCGCGGGCTCGGCCGTCGCACCGTCCGGCGCTGGGGCTGCCGCATCGCCGTCGGCGGGCGCTGCTTCGGCAGCCGCCACGATCTCCTCGGGCACGACGATCTCGGTCTCGCCGTCCTTGTCGTTGGTTGGCGCCATCACCTCGAAGATGGTTCTCGTGCCATCCCGCCGATGCTCGACTTTCGAGCCCGGATCGACCTTGATCTCGAGGACGATCTTGTCGTCGCCTCCGCTCGCCGAGGCGCCTTTGACGAAAGCCGGGGGGTTCTTCTGAAGCCGCGACACGTCGATCGACCCGCCGCGCGCGAACACGGCGTTGACCTTGCCCTCGGAAACGGTCGCCTCGTAGTCGATGGCCTCGCCCCACTCGAAGATCAGACGCGTGCGATCCTGCTCGACCGCAATCTTCAACTTGGCTTCGACCGGGCCCTTGGGCGCCGGTTTGACTGAGGGGTCGACGACATCGTCCGGTTCGCCGGCAAAGGATGCCGGCAGCAGATCGACGCCGACCAGCGGGCCATCGGCGCTGGTGTGCAGACGCGCCTTGCGCGTCAGCGACATCTTCAGGGTGCGGCCGTCGGGATCGAGCTTGATGACGGAGACATAGGAATCCAGAGGCAACTTCACCTGATCCGGCGGCAGGCGGAACGGCCTCTCGAAGCGGACGATCAGGATTCCGTCCGAGATCGAGGCGTCGTAGGCGACCGCGCGCGACCACAGGAAGGAGATCCTGGCAAAGCCCTTTGATGTGTCGGCGCTGACGCGGATGGTCTCGGGGCCGCTTCTGGGCGCCGCGGCCGCAGGCGGCGGCACGGGAGCGGCGGCCGGCGTCGCCGCCGGAGACGGTGCGGCGTCCTGCGCGAACGCGGGTGCGGCGGCCGACAGGGCCGCCGCAAGCAGTGCGATGCGCAGGACTCCGGGTCCCATCGCCTATCCCTCTGGCGCCGCAGCCGGCGCATCATCGGCCGGCGCGGCCTCTACGGGCGCGGGCGGTTCGCTCTCGGCCGGCGCCGCGGCGGCTGGAACCGTCGCGGCCTGTTCGGGCAGCTTGTAGCGCCGCGCCAGTTCGACGGTGACCTCCTGCGCGCGCTCGGGATTCATGGCCGCGAGTATCGGCGCTGCCTTGGCGGGCTTGATCCGGCTCAGCACATCCAGCAAGACGTTGATCTCGAGCGTGTTGAAAATCTGCGCCGCACCGGCAGGCTTCATCGCCTCGTAGGTCTTCACCAGGCTTGCGAGCTGCGCTTCTTCCTGTTCGTCGCGCTTGCCGAACATGGCCTCGATATTGGCCTCGATTGCCTTGAGTTCGACGATCCGCTCCTCGACCCGCTTCTCGGCGGCGGCGATCAACTTCTCCCGCATGTCGAGATCGCGCTCGCGCGCATCGAGTTGCTCGCGCCGCGTGGCCAGGCTTTCCAGGACGTCGGCCTCCGACGCCGTCGGGCCGGCGCCGGCCGGGTCCTCCCCCGGCGGCGTGGCATCGTGCGACGCGTCGGATGGCGCCGCGGCATCATGCCCTGCCTCTGCCGGTCCATGCTCCTCCGCCGGCGCGTCGGTCTCGGCCATCGCCGCGCGCGGTCCCAGCACGGCGGCCACTTCGCTCCCGAACCCCGCCAGCTTCAGCGCGAGCAGCAGCGTCAGCGCAAGAGCCGCGGCAGGCAGGAGGCGCATCTGGCGCCGGGCCGGGGAAGCCGTCATCGTGCCCCGCGCAGTTCGCGCATCGACGCGGCCGCGCGCGCCGGCTCGGCAGGGCGCGGCGCTGTCCGTACGGGCGAGGCCCGGACGACCAGACGATCGGCGAGGCCTTCCGCCGCGCCGACAAGCAGTGTCAGTTCGTCGGCCGCGGCGCGCGCCTTGGCCTGCTGCGATGCCAGTTCGACCCCCGAACGTTCCGCCGCCTGGCGCAGCGCCGCAACCGCCGATTCGGCGCGCGACGCGGCCCCGGCCAGATCCAGCACCGCCTGCTTCACCCCGTCCCTGCCCGAGCGCAGGTCGCGCAGCCGGCGGTCGAGAATGACCGCCCAGACGATCGCCGCCGCGAGCAGGCCCGCCACCAGGAGATTGACAGCCAGTTCGATCGTCATGTCGGCCTCACAATGGGATCGCGGCGGACGGTCGGCGCAACGTGCGATCGACCTTGACGGCCACGAACGGGCCTACGCGCCCGATATGCCCCTTCACCAGGGGAATGCCGCCGCACCTCAGCTCGATGGGCGAGTCCGGCGAGGCATTGAGCATCAGCGTCTGCCCGACCTGGAAGTTCATCACTTCGCGCAGGCTCATCGTCTGCTCGTCCAGCACGGCGTCGATCTGCACCCGCGTCGCCCACAGTTCCGTGGCGAGGTGGCTTTCCCAGATCGAGTCTCGCCCGAATTTCTCGCCCATGAACTGCTGCAGCAGCAGCTTGCGGATCGGCTCCAGCGTCGAATAGGGCAGCAGCAGTTCGATGCGGCCGCCGCGATCCTCCATGTCGACGCGCAGCTTCACCAGGATGGCGGCGTTGGCCGGCCGCGCGATCGCGGCGAAGCGGGGATTGGTCTCCAGCCGGTCCAGCTCGAAGGTGACCTTGCTCAGCGGCTCGAAGGCCATCTGCATGTCGTGCATGACGACTTCGATCATGCGCTGGACAAGGGTGCGCTCGATCGTCGTGTAGGGCCGGCCCTCGATACGCATCGCAGCGGTCCCGCGACGCCCGCCCAGGAGGACGTCGACAATCGAATAGATCAGGTTCGACTCGATCGTGAAGAGGCCGAAATTGTCGAGCTCATGAGCCCGGAAGACAGCGAGAATTGCCGGTAGCGGAATCGAGTTCAGATAGTCGCCGAAGCGGATCGAAGAGATGTTGTCGAGACTGACCTCGACGTTGTCGGACGTGAAATTGCGCAGCGAGGTCGTCATCAGCCGCACCAGGCGGTCGAAGACGATCTCCAGCATCGGCAACCGCTCGTAGGACACGAGCGCCGAGTTGACGATGGCCCGGATACCCGTCCGGTCGCCGCCATCGTCGGTCATCGCATCGAAGCCGAGCAGGCTGTCGATCTCGTCCTGGTTCAGGACGCGGTCCGACTGCAGCGGCTCGCTGCCGGCGCCGCCGTCGGCGAGCGCGGCGTCCCAGTCGGGAGAATCGTCGCCAGCGCTCATTGGATCAGCATTTCCTTGAAGAGCACGTCCTCGACATGGGCTGGCGCGACCGCCAGGTTGACGCGGCGGACCAGTTCCTCCTTCAGGCGGAACATGCCGGCTGAACCGCTCAGGTCCTCGACCCGCAACTCGCGCAGGAAGACCTGGAAATTGTCGATCACGCGCGGCATGACCGGATCGATCTTGGCCGCCGCTTCGGCATCTGCGACTTCGAGGGCCACCACCAGTTTCAGCACCGCCCGCTCGCCGCCGGCTGCCGTCAGGTTGACCAGCATGTCGGGAAGGTCGACGAAGACCGGCGGCGGTGCGGCCTCGGCATGCGCCGCGCCGTCCTCGCCCTCGGCAACCTCCTCACCGCCCGACAGCAGGAAGAAATAGGCGGCCGCCCCCAGCGCCAGAAGGACTGGAAGGCCGAAGAACAGCCCCATCTTGACGAGACTGCGCTTCTTCTTGGGCGGCGCCTCGCCGCCTTCGGCGGCGGCGTCCGCCTCTGCGTCCGGAGCTTTTTCCTTGGCCTTGGCCATCGCCGCGATCCCATGCGACGACGCGGACACCAAGTCCGCGCCGTCTTCTGGATCACGCTAGGTGGCCGATGGTTAACGGCCCGTTAGGGACCGGCAGAAATTGCCGGGCCTCTCACTCGTCGGCGGGCGCGTTCAGAAAGCGCCCGATCAGGCCGCCGACGATCGCACCGGCGATCGGCGCGACCCAGAACAGCCAGAGTTGGCCGAGCGCTGCCGTCTCGGCGAACAACGCTACGCCGGTGGAGCGCGCAGGGTTGACCGAGGTGTTGGTCACCGGAATCGAAATCAGATGGATCAGCGTCAGCGCCAGACCGATCGCGATGGGCGCGAAACCGGCCGGTGCCTTGGCGCTGGTCGACCCCACGATGACGATCAGGAAGACCGCGGTGAGAACGAACTCGATCGCCGCCGCCGCCTCCAGAGAGTACTTGCCGGGCGACAGATCGCCGTAGCCATTGGACGCAAAACCGCCCGCCGCGAAGCCGGGAGCGCCCGAGGCGATGAAGTAGAGCACCGCGCCGGCTGCCAAACCGCCGGCCACCTGCGACAGGATGTAGGGACCCGCATCCAGCGGGTTCGCCCGCCCGGCGGCGACCAGCCCCAGCGTTACCGCGGGATTGAAGTGCCCGCCGGAAATATGTCCGACCGCATAGGCCATCGTCAGCACTGTCAGGCCGAAGGCCAGGCTGACACCCGCGAAGGCGATGCCGAGATTCGTGTCGCCGAACTGCGCCGCCAGGACGGCCGACCCGCAGCCGCCGAAGACCAGAACGAAGGTGCCCAGGAACTCGGCCGACAATTTGCGCGCTAGTGACATGTGTTTCCCCCTGAACCACGCCTGTGGTCGGTCGATGCTAGCGGGGATCTGACCGCCGCGCACGGCAGATGTTGCCGCACCGCCCCATCGCCTTCGCCAGCCGGCCAATGAAATCAACAGCTTGCGCCCTGGCACGGGTCTTGCGGAAGCGGGAGCGGGGCAAAAGCCCTTGCCGGTGCGCTTGGCCGGCCTCGCGAATCGAAAGGAGTCGCCGACCGTGGACAACGCGCTGCTGCTCAGCCTGTCGAACCAGATGGTCGCGCGGCGCACCATGGAAGTGATCGCGAACAACATCGCGAACATGAACACGACGGGATTCAAGCGCGAGAGTCCGGTGTTCGAGGAATATCTTGTCGAAGTCGACGTCCAGGGCGAGTTGGGAAGCAGCAAGGAACAGCTCTCCTTCGTCCGCGATGCCCTGGCCGTCCACGACATGTCCAGCGGCGTCCTCACCACCACCGGCAACAAGTTCGACGTCGCCATCGAAGGCGATGGCTTCTTCGCAGTCTCCACGCCTGGCGGTACCCGCTACACGCGCAACGGCAATCTCGGTCTCGACGACACGGGGCGGCTCGTCAACTCGTCCGGCCACCCGGTGCTCGACGACGGCGGCGCCGAGATCGTGTTCACGCCGGAGGAGACCCAGATTCTCATCGCCCGCGACGGCACGATCTCGACCGAGCAGGGCATCCGCAACAAGCTCCAGGTCGTCGGCTTCGAGAATCCGCAAGCGCTCAAGCTCATCGGCAACTCGCTGTGGGAGACCGACGACACGCCCATCCCCGTCGCCGGCAACGTCGTCGCCCAGGGGATGCTCGAACAGTCCAACGTCCAGCCCGTCGTCGAGATGGTGCGGATGATGGAGACGCTGCGCTCCTACCAGAGCTCGACCGAACTTCTGAACGCCGGCGAGGAACTGAGCCGCCGCGCGGTCCAGAAGCTCGGCGAAGTGCGCGCCTGATGGCCGCGAGAGGGAACTGACCCATGCGCTCGATGAACATCGCTGCCACCGGCATGCTGGCCCAGCAGCTCAATGTCGAGGTCATCTCGAACAACATCGCCAACATGAACACCACCGGCTACAAGGCGCAGCGGGCGGAGTTCCAGGATCTTCTTTACCAGAACCTCGAGCGACCCGGCGCGACGACATCGACCACAGGCACCGTCGTTCCCTACGGCATCCAGATCGGCCTCGGCGTGAAGCCGGCGGCGATCTACCGCATCACCGAGCAGGGCAATCTCAACTTCACCGAAAATCCCTATGACGTGGCCGTCCAGGGTCGCGGCTATTTCCGTGTCCAGCTGCCGAGCGGCGAGGAAGCCTATACGCGGGCTGGCGCGCTCGGCCGCTCGGCCGAGGGCCAGATCGTCACCCCCGACGGATTCACAGTCCAGCCCGGCATCACGATTCCGCAGGACGCATCCGATATCTCGATCAGCCAGCAGGGCCAGGTGACCGTCCGCCTCCCCGGCCAGTCCGCGCCCCAGCAGGTCGGCCAGCTCGATCTCGCCATCTTCGTCAACGAAGGCGGCCTGGAAGCGACCGGCGACAATCTCTTCCTCGAAACCGCCGCCAGCGGCTCGGCGATCGTCGGCACGCCGGGCTCGGCGGGCTACGGCACGCTGATGCAGGGCTTCCTCGAGACGGCCAACGTCAATCCGGTGGCCGAGATCACCAGCCTCATCACCGCCCAGCGGGCCTACGAGATGAACTCCAAGGTCATCTCGGCGTCCGACGAGATGATGTCCATGACCTCGCGGCTGAGGGGCTAGGCCATGATCCGCAAACTGATCTTCGCCGCCGCGCTTCTGGTCGGCGCCGCCGCGCCGGCAGCGGCGCTGACGATGGAAGAGGCCCTGCTCGACGCCCTCATCGCCGAAGGCGCACCGGGCGATGCGGCTGTCTCGATCGTCGGCCGGGTCCCGTCGGGCATCGATCCCGAAACCCTCGCCGTCGCCTCGGCCCGCTACGACGCGGCTTCGGGACGCTTCGTCGTCCAGATCAAGCTGGCCAGCGGCCGCCTCTTTGGCCTTCAGGGCAAGGTCGAGCCGGGCGTCGATGTGCCGGTGCTGACGCGCACCCTCAGAGCCGGCGAGATCGCCAACGCCGAGGACGTCATCCTGACCCGCATCGCCCAGTCTCGCCTGGCGCGCGGCGCCCTCACCGACTCAGACGACGTCGTCGGCTTCAGCGCCCGGCGCCAGCTCCGCGCCGGCCTAGCTCTGCGCGAGGGCGACTTCGAGAAGCCCGTCGTGGTCCGCAAGGGCGACGCGGTCACAGTCGTCTACCGTGTTCCCGGCGTCGAACTGACGGCCCGCGGCAAGGCGATGGCGAACGGCGGGCTCGGCGACACCGTGCCGGTCGTCAATGTCCAGTCTCACAAGCAGATCGAAGCCGTCATCACCGGCGCCGGTGCGGTCACTGTCTCGCCGCAAGACGTCGCGCTGAACTGAAGATCAGGGGAAAAGAAATGCGTCCTGTCCGTCTCGCCCTTCTCTGCGCTTCCGTCGCCCTGCTGGGCGCTTGCACCACCGCCGACCGTCTCAGCCAGATCGGCAAGGCGCCCGACCTGACGCCGGTGCGCGACCCGACCCTGTCGCCCGACTACGTGCCGGTCTCGATGCCGATGCCGGCGCCACAGCAAATCGCCTACGAGCCGAACTCGCTCTGGAGGCCTGGCAACCGGACGTTCTTCAAGGACCAGCGCGCCCAGCGCATCGGCGACATCCTGACCGTCAACATCCAGATCGACGACAAGGCGAAGGTCGCCAACACCTCCTCGCGCGGGCGCACGAACTCCGAGGAGTCGGGGCTGCCGAACCTGCTCGGCTTCGAGAGCAACTACGGCGGCGTCTTGCCCGATGCGGTCGATCCCTCCAGCCTGCTCAGCATGAGCTCCGACAGCTCCAGCCGCGGCACCGGCAGCGTCGACCGCAACGAGCAGATCAACCTGACCATCGCGGCGGTCGTCACGCAGGTCATGCCGAACGGCAATCTGGTCATCCAGGGACGCCAGGAAGTGCGCGTGAACTATGAGGTGCGCGAGCTGCTGCTCGGCGGCATCGTGCGGCCCGAGGACATCGCGAACGACAACACGATCAATCACACCCAGATCGCCGAGGCCCGGATTTCCTATGGCGGCCGCGGCCAGATCACCGACGTTCAGCAGCCGCGCTACGGCCAGCAGCTGATCGACGTCATCTGGCCGTTCTGAGACCGTCGGCGCTTCGGATCGCCGTCCCTCCGGCGAGCCTGCCCTGAGGTGGGGGCTGAGGGGCGCGCCAAGCGCTTCCGGCAATCAGGGAAGACAGGAGGCCGGGGGCGACCCCGGCCTCCGACTTGTGAGCGATCGGAACTCACTCGTCCCGGTAGACCTTCTCGCGCCGTTCGTGGCGCTCCTGGGCCTCGATCGACAAGGTCGCGATCGGGCGGGCATCCAGCCGGCGCAGCGAGATCGGCTCGCCGGTATCCTCGCAGAAGCCGTAGGTGCCGTCGTCGATGCGGCGCAGGGCCGCGTCGATCTTGGCGATCAGCTTGCGCTGGCGATCGCGCGTCCGCAGCTCCAGGGCGCGGTCTGATTCGTGCGAAGCGCGGTCGGTCAGGTCGGCGTGCTGAACGGTTTCCTCCTGCAGGCTGGCCACAGTCTCGCGGCTCTCCTTGCGGATGTCCTCTTTCCAGTCCTTGAGTTTGCGCCGGAAATACTCCCGTTGGCGCTCATTCATGAACGGCTCGTCGTCGGACGGCCGATAGTCGGCCGGCAACACAATACCCATGCGCTGCGAACCCTCCCCTTAAGCGGCGGAGCAAGGCTCCGCGGGCCGCTGTATAGCTAGGCAGGCATTGCGGCACAACCGGGGCTAAAGCGACGGTTTGGCGACGGCCGGGCCCCGGACAGCCTCAGGAGGCGTAGTCGAGCTTGGCCAGTTCGACCTGGGCGCGCAGGTCGATCTCGTCGAGGACCCCCTGGAGGCCAGGTTCGTTGAAGTCCTCGCGCCGCTCGGCGACCAGCGCTGTCAGACGGCGCAGGGTCTGGCGCGGAATCGTTCCGGCCAGCAGCCCGATCTTGATGTCGTCCAGCAGGTCCAGCATGTCGTTCGCCCGGCGTACGGCCCGGCGGCGGCCGGTCAGCGGTTCGGCGGCCTCCTGCAGCGCGAGCAGGGCATCGAGCGCGGCGACCTGCAGCGTGGCGGCGGCCGACGCGGCGGCGCGTGCCGAGGCCGGCTGCTCGACCGAGAACGACGCCCCCGCCCCGCCGGTCTTCGACGGCGCTGACTTGGCGATCTGGTCGGGACGACGGGGTCCTTCGATACGCATGGGGCGCGGCCGGCCTTTGGCAACATTGCGGTGCGCCTAAACTCGCCTCGCATCGTTAACAGTCTCCTAACAATCGTTGACGACCCGGCAGATATTGCCGCCGGCGGACGGTTCGTCGCCGGCAACGCTCTGAAAAGCCGCGGAAATCGGCCGGTTAACCTTGGCACGGCCTTCGCATGGCGGCAGGCGGGCAAGAATGCCCGTGCCGAAAGCCGCGAACCATGAAGCCGTTCCGCCGCCTGATTGCGACCCTCGCCGCCCTCGCCATGGCGCTCGCGCCGCTGGCTGGTCCGGGCGCGTTCGCCTTTTCGCGCATCAAGGACCTCGCCGACGTCGAAGGTGTGCGCGACAATATGCTGGTGGGCTACGGCCTGGTGGTCGGTCTGAACGGAACCGGCGACTCGCTGCGCAATTCGCCCTTCACCCTCCAGTCCGTCCAGTCGATGCTGGAGCGTCTCGGCGTCAACACGCGCGGCGCCACGCTGAACACCAAGAACGTCGCCGCCGTGATGGTGACCGCCAGCCTGCCTGCCTTCGCCGGCCAGGGCTCGCGCATCGACATCAACGTCAGCGCGCTGGGCGACGCCAAGAGCCTCCAGGGCGGCACGCTGCTCGTCACCCCCCTGCTCGCCGCCGACGGCGAGATCTACGCCGTCGGCCAGGGCCCGATCGCTGTCGGCGGCTTCAAGGCCGAAGGCGCGGCCGCCTCCATCGAGCGCGGCGTGCCGACCAGCGGCCGCATCGCCTCGGGCGCCATCGTCGAACGCGAAGTGCCGTTCGAACTGGCGACGCTGGAGCGCATGCGCCTGTCGCTGCGCAATC
The DNA here is from genome assembly GCA_016792565.1 of Alphaproteobacteria bacterium. Classification (GTDB taxonomy): domain Bacteria; phylum Pseudomonadota; class Alphaproteobacteria; order Micropepsales; family Micropepsaceae; genus JADZAI01. The sequence goes on along the minus strand of JAEUMK010000083.1, from coordinate 30,315 downwards.
CCGACTTCACTACCGCCAAGCGCATCCAGGACGCCATCAACCGGATGCTGGGCGCCGGCGCGGCGATCGCCACCAATCCCGCCACCGTCGAACTCGTCATTCCGCAGCGCGGCCCGGGCGACGTCGTCGCCCTGCTGACCGAGATCGAGCAGCTCCGGGTCGACCCCGACCAGCCCGCCAAGATCGTCATCGACGAGGAGTCCGGCATCATCGTCATGGGCGCCGAGGTCCGCGTCAGCCGCATCGCGATCGCCCAGGGCAACCTGACCATCAAGATCACCGAATCGCCGCAGGTCAGCCAGCCGAACGCGCTTTCGGAGAACGGCGAAACCGTTGTCGTGCCGCGCAGCGACGTCACCGTCGATGACGGCGCCGACCGCAAACTCGCCATCGTCGAGGACAACGTCAGCCTTCAGTCGCTGGTCGACGGCCTGAACGCGCTGGGCATCGGACCGCGCGACATGATCGCCATCCTCCAGGCGATCAAGGCGGCGGGCGCCCTCCAGGCCGAAATCGAGGTGATGTGATGTCGCTCGCTGTCGCCCCGGTCGAGGTCAAGCCGCTCGCCTCGCTCGGCACGCCGCTGCAGACCCGCCAGCGCGACGCCGCGCGCAACGCGGCCGAGGACTTCGAGTCCGTCTTCGTGGCGCAGATGATGGAACCGATGTTCCAGGGCCTGAAGACCGACGGGATGTTCGGGGGCGGCCAGGGCGAGTCCGTCTTCCGCTCGTTGATGATCCAGGAGGTCGGCAAGGAGATCTCCAAGGCCGGCGGCATCGGCATTTCCGATGCCGTCTATGGCGAGATGCTGCGCATGCAGGGCCTGCGCGACGAGCCGATCGCCAGCCCCGTCCAGAACGCCGCCGCCAGCATGAGGCGTTAGCGATGTCCGACCGCCTCGATCTGATCCTCGACCTGACCCGCCGCCTGTCCGGCCTGGTGGAGCAGGAGATCGCGCTGATCGAAGCACGCCAGCCCCAGCGCCTCGCCGCGCTCGAGGACGAGCGCACCCGCCTGGCGCTGCTCTATGCGCGCGAGATGCAGGCGGCGAAGTCCGATCCGGCCAGCGTCAGGAAGGCCGGTCCGGAACGTCTGCGTCAGCTGCGCGACGAGACCGCCGCCTTCAATGCCGCGCTCGATCGTCACCAGCGCCTGATCGCCCGCGTCCGCCGGGTCTCCGAAGGCATCGTCAAGGCCGTCGCCGACGAGGCCGCACGCCAGCGGACGCCCAAGACCGTCTACGGCGCATCGGGCACGACCTATGGCCGTCCGGGCGCCGCCCCCATCGCCATCAACCAGAAGATCTGAAGACCGCGACAGCCGTCACACAGGCGTCGCGCCGCCCGCACTTCGTGGCTGCGGTCACAGAACGACGGCGCGTCCGTCTGTATCTGCACGATCACGGCGGCGGCAAGAAAGCCGTCCGCCTTCGCAGAACAGACTGGGAAGACCTTGCTATGATTCGTCAAAGTCTGGCGGCCACACTTGCCGCCGCGCTCGCCGCGTCCGCGGCCTCCGCCGCCGAGCCCGCGACCGACGCCGAGATCGCCCGGGGCAAATACCTGGTGGGCATCATGGATTGCTCGGCCTGCCACACCCCCGGCACCTTTCTGGGCAAGCCGGACTTCAGCCGCTATCTCGGCGGCAGCGATGTCGGCTTCGCCATTCCGGGTCTTGGCTACTTCTGGGGCGCCAACCTGACGCCGGACGAGGTGACCGGGCTCGGGACATGGTCGCAGGCCGAGATCGTCACCGCGCTGCGGACCGGCGAGCGTCCCGACGGGCGCGTGCTCGCGCCCGCCATGCCCTGGATGTCCTATGCGGCGCTCACCGACGAAGACGCCTATGCGGTCGCCGCCTTCCTGAAGTCGCTGCCGCCGCTCCGCAACGACGCCGAGGTCGCCCCTGTCGGCTGGAACGAGACGCCGTCCGCGCCCTATCAGCCGGTCGTGTTTCCGGAGGTCGCCGCGGCGCCCTAAAGCAGAGAGCCGGAGGAAGAGCTGGAGGATCCCGCCAGCAGACGCTGGAGACCTGAATTGTAGTTGGCGAGCTGGGTCTGCAGATAGGCGGGCACCGCCCCGCCGGTCCTGCCCTTGGCGCTTTCCTTGTTCTCGGCCAGCAGCTTCTTGGTCTCCGGGTCCATCGTGAGTTCGCGATAGGCCGTGCGGATGGACGCCATCGCCGCGACGATCGCGCTGCGCGCCGTCACGGCGCTCTCCGTCGTCGCCAGGGAGTAGGACGCCTTGAGACCGAGCGCATAGGTCGGCAGCTCGTCGCTGTCCGCATTGGCCTCCGCATCCGAGGCGGCCTTCACGTAGCGCCCGGCCGACAGGCCGAGCCCGGCCAGCGCATCGAGATGGCCGGCCCCAGCCTTCAGCGTCACCGACTGGCCTTCCTTCGGCTCGATCTTGATCTGCTCGCCGGTACCGGTGCGCACGATGCTGGCCTTGCCGCTGAGCTGCAGCACGGCGTTCAGCTTGCGCACCAGGGTCGTCGTGGTCTCGCCGGCTGCGATGGTGATCCGCCGCGCCGTCAGTTCGCCGACCTGGATCGTGAAATAGTCGCCTGCACGCGCCGTCGTCTGCGCCGTCAGGGTGCGGGTCTGCCCGGTGAAGACCGGGCCTGTCGGCAACCCGAGCGCATCGAGCGCCGAAGCCCCGCCGGGGTCGACGGCGAGCCCCCGCCCGTAGCCCTCGCCCGACGTCACGCCGAACTGCGAGGCCCAGACCGGCGCACCGTTCGCGTCCAGCTCCGCCGCAAAGGCGTTGGTCGCGTTGGCCAGCGTCAGGTTCGCGCCGGGCAGCGCGCCCTTGGTCTCGCCCGCGACGAAGATGCGCCCATTGGAGACCGCGAGCCCGTTGATCTTGTCGGATGCGCCGCTGCCCAGATAGCTGACGAAGGCGGCGCTGGCGCTCGCCCCCGCATCGTCCAGCTTGAAGACATAGCCGTCCATGCCGCCGCTATGGGCCGTGCCGACCGAAGCGCCGCTGCCGGTCAGCGCCGCATTGGCGGTCGAGCCGGCGAGATAGACCGCACCGCTCTCCACGGCGAGCCCGGTGATCGAGCCGCCGCCCGACAGATCGCCCAGCGTCTCGCTCCATACCGCCGCGCTGGTCGCATCGGCGGTCGCGAACTTGCGCACCACGCCCTGTCCGCTTTCGGTGGAGGCGACGATCAGGTCGCCGTTGCCGTCGATCGCCAGGGCCGCGACCTTGTCCTCGCCCGTGGTGCCGAACTGGCGCGTATAGATCCGGCCGCCCGCCGCATCGAACTTCATCACATAGGCATCCGCGCCGCCCACCGAAGCCGCAGCGCCAACCATGCGGCCGCTCGTCTGGCCGCCGACATAGATCGCATCGTCCGGGCCGACCGCGACGGCGGCGGCGCCGTCGTTCAGCGCCGAGCCGAACTGACGGGCGAAGATCTCCTCGCCGGCCGCGCTGATCTTGACGACAAGGCTGTCCTTGCCTCCTGACGCGACGGCGGCGTCGAGCTTCCCGCTGATCTGGCCGGCGATGACCGCCGCGCCCTTGCTGTCGACGGCAAGGCCGAGACCGTCCGCCTCGCTGGTCGCGCCCAGGAGCTTCGACCACAGCAGATTGCCGGCCGAATCGTACTTGCGCAGCATCACGTCGCTGGACGACTGGTTCAGCTGGCTGCCGAGATCGGCGCTCGTGGTGCCCAGCACGAAGACATTGCCGTCGCCATCGACGGCCGACTGCCGCACGCTGATGTCGCCGTCCGCCGCCGCGATGGCGCTGCGGAAAACCGTCGTCGGCGCCGCGCCGTCGACCGACAGCTTGCGCAGTTCGGCCGACGTCTTGCCCTGGTTGGCCATGTAGAGCGCGGTCGAGGGCGCGCTCGGCTCGAAGCTGACCGTCTCGCTGGAGTAGCCGTTGATGCGCACCGCGAACTGCTTGGGCGGCGTCACGTTGTCCTTCTTGTTGGTGTCCTCGGGCGTCACGTCCAGCCGCTGAAGGCGCGTCTGGATCCCGGCATCCGCCAGCTTGCCGTTGATGAAGGCGATGACGTTGCCGAGATTGCGCGGCTGGGTCATGTCCGCGAGATCGACGGCGACGGCGGTCGTCGTCGAGCCGCGCTTGACGTTGATCGTGAAGGGCGCAGCGTTCTCGAGCCCGGTCATCGGCGCCTGGACGTCGCCCTGCACGACGGTCCGCGTCGTAAAGACCGAACCCGGCCGCGCCACGCTCGCCGCCGTCTTCGCGGCGCTCTGCTTGGCGCCGGTCAGGAGCGTCAGCGTATCGAGCTCAAGCCCCGACGCATAGGACATGACCTCCGAGAATCCGCTCTGGAAACGCGTGTTCAGTCCGGCCAGCGTGCCGGCCGGCGCGTTCTTGTCCGCGGCCGCGTTGGCCAATGTCTGCAGCGTCGCGAGCCCCTTGTAGAGCGCGAACAGCTTCTTGTAGTCGGCCGGCACGCCCGGCTTGTTGAAGGCGCTGTCGGTCTCGTCGACCAGGCCGTCGGCTTGCATCGCCTTGACCAGCCGGGCGGTATCGCTGATCGAGTTGGACGCGTCCCAGGGCGTCTTCACGTCCACCTTGACCGCCGGCGACGAGCCGTCCTCCCGGGCCGCTGCCGCGCGCGAGGCCCGCGTGGCCGCGAGCGCCGAGCTCGTGTACCCCGTGAAGCCGATCAGCACGCTGAGGTCCATCGGGACGATGGCCAAGGAATCCGCCTCCGCAGGCGCGGGAACCCTTTCGCGCGCCTCCCCGCAAGATGCCTCTTGCGGGGTTAAGAGGGACTGAAGGCCGGGCCGTGATTTACCATGATTAACGCATCGTTAATCGGCCCGGGCGAGGATGGGTCATGGCCACCGCTTCACCCTCCGCCATGCGCCACTACGATCAGGGAATCGCCGCCCTCGAGGCCGGCCGACACACCGACGCCATCGCAGCACTGGAGCGGGCGCTGGCGGGAAACCCCGAAGACCCCGCCGTCCTCTTCGCGCTGGGCGAGGCGGCCGCGCGGATCGGCCTGCACCAGGCCGCCGCCCGCTTCTTCGAGGAGACACTGCGCGTCGCTCCGGAACGGCACGAAGCGACGATCGCCCTGTCGCGCGCTCTGACGGCGATGATGCGCCATGGCGACGCCGTCGAATCGTTGCGCGACGCGCTCGCCCGGGCGCCCGAGCACATGGGCCTTTGGCTGGCGCTCGGCAATGCGGTGCGCGAGACCGGCGACGTCGACAACGCCGAGACCTTCTATCGCGAGGCCCTGCGCCTCAATCCCGACTCGGTCGAGGCGCGCGGCAATCTCGCCGACCTCGTCTTCGATGCCGGCGGCATCACCGAAGCGCTGGCGCTCTACGACGAGGCGGTGCGCCGCGCGCCTGGAAACGCCCAGCTGCGCGTCAACCGTGCGCTGGCTCTGCTTTCAAAGGGCGACGTCGAGGCCGGCTGGCGCGACTATGAGTGGCGGCTGAAGATTCCCGGCCGCGCCATCGAGCGCCGGAACGCGCCGCCGCGCTGGCAGGGCGAAGCGCGCAACGGCCGCCCGCTCCTCGTGATGACCGAACAGGGCGTCGGCGACCAGATCGCCTTCGCTGCCTTCCTGCCCCAGATGCTCGCCGGCGGTCCGCTCGCTCTCGAATGCGATCCGCGCCTCGCGGCCCTTCTCGCCCGCTCGCTCCCCGCCGTCACGGTCGGGGCGCAGACCGTGCGGCGCGAGGGCGTCGCGCTCAGCACCGACAATGGCTGGAACCATGGCGCGGCGCTGTCAATCGAACTGGGCAGCCTGCCCCTGATGTGCGGCGGCAAGCCTGCCGCACCCCTTCCCTTCCTCAAGCCCGATGCCGCCGAAGCGGCGCGCTGGCGCGCCTGGCGCGAGACGCTGGGTCCCAAGCCCGCCATCGGCATCTCCTGGCGCTCCGGCCTCAAGGGCGGCCTCCGCGACAGCCAATACGCTCCGCTCGCCCGCTGGGCCCAATTCGTCGGCAAGCTCGATGCCTCGGTCGTCGTCGCCCAGTACGGCGCGGAGCCCGGCGAGATCGCGACGCTGGAAGGCCTGTCCGGCAAGACGTTGCATCTTCCGCCGGCGCTCGACCAGCGCGACGAGCTCGACCGCACCGCGGCGATGCTCTCGGTCCTCGACGGCGTCGTCTCCGCACCCACCGCCGTTGCCTCCATCAGCGGCGCGCTCGGCGTCCCGACCTACAAGGTGCTGCACTACCGCTCGTGGACCAGTCTCGGCGCGGACCGCGAGCCGTTCATGCCTTCGGTCGTCTGCGTGACGCCCGAGCATGCCGGCCAATGGCGTCAGGTCTTCGAGAAAACCCTCAGCCTGCTTTCGCGCGGCTGATCGCCGCCGACGCCGTCGCCTCGACCCGGCGCGCGATCTCCTGCGCCAGACGCTCCGCGCCCCGCCCGTCGATCGCCAGCCGCCCGGCCGCCGCCATCGCCCGCCGCCGCTCGCCGTCGGCCGCGAGTCCCAGCACCGCATCGGCGATCTTGCGCTCGTTCAGCGCCGAAGCGACGCCGAGATTGATGCCGATCCCGGCGTCGTCGAAACCCTGCGCCGAGGCGGCGTGATCGGCGGTGAGCCCGAGATAGATCGCCGGCGTACCGACATGCGCGCACTCGAAGGCGGTGACGCCATAGGCGATGACCGCGAGATCGCAGGTCGCCGCCACCTCCATCAGCGAGGGAGGCGCGAACAGGATTTCGGCGTCCGGGGCCGCCGCCTGACAGGCATCGGCCACGCCTTCGGGAAACGGCACCGCCGGACCGATCGCCACGACCGGCGTCACCCGTCGGCCTGCCGCGGCCACCGCCTTGACCGCCCGCTGCGTCAGGCCTTGCGGATCGCTGCCGCCCATCGCGACCATCACGCGCAACGTCGCGCGGCCCGACTCCAGAGGCCGCGCGCCGCGCCAGACCGCGCCGCCCATCACCGCCCAGCCCCAACCGATGCAGAGATCCGTCTCGCCGTTCGGCCAGGCCAGCGCCCGCGTCTGGGGCACCGGCGGATAGACCGCCAGGTGCGCCGCCAGCCGGCGCGGCGAGCCGTCGTCAAGCACGACGATCAGTCCGGCCGTGTCGCGCAGGCTCCGCACCTCGGCCTCGGACAAGTCCGTGCGGATGTCGAGAATGAGTGCCGCCGCGCCCGTCTCGTGCAGCACGGCGGCGATCCAGTCGCGCTCGCCCGCCGCCGCCGGCTTCTCGATCACCCGGAAGCCTGCCGCGCGCACCTGCGCCATCGCGTCCGTCTCGCCCATCGTCGCGAAGACGACGCCCAAGCCCGCACCATCGCGCAGCGCCGCGGCGAGTTGCAGGCAGCGCCGCACATGCCCCAGCCCAAGCGCATGCCCGCCGTCGCAGCGGATCACCACCGTGCCCGCCGTCTGCGTCGCCGCCTTCTGGCGGACATGGCCGTTGATCGCGAGCAGCGCCGTGTCGCGCCGCAGCAGGGCGATCAGATCGGTCAGCGAGGCCTCGCCCGCCTGCGCCTTCAGCCGGTCGTAGACCGCCTCGATGAAGGCCGCGTCGGCCGGCGTGTCGACGGAGAGGCGCGCGCCTTCGAAATCGTAGGCGGGATCGGGCGTCATGCGAGCGACCTTGATGCGGTGGGAATTCAGCTTCAGCCAGCCGGTGACATGCTCGCGCGCTACCGGGTCTTCGCGCGCCTCTGCGAGCATCAGGTTGAGCGCCCTGCGGCTCATCGGGTCGACGCCGTCGTGCAGCGCCCGCGCGCCCGGCGCCAGCATCACGAAGTCGGCGTCTTCGGCGATCATGGCGTCGATCATCGCATCGACGAAAGCCGCGTCGATCAGCGGCGCGTCGGCGTTGACCCGTACGATGATGTCGGGATCGCAGGCTTCCGCCGCCAGCGCGAAGCGGCCGAGCACGTCGTCCTCGGATCCGCGCACGCAGGCGACGCCCTCGGTCGCCGCCCAGTCGGCGAGCACGTCATCGGCCGGGTTGACCGTCGTCGCCAGCACGATCTCACTGATCCGCCGCGACGCTTTCAGCCGGTGCACGACATGCCAGATCAGCGGCCGACCGGCGATCTTTGTCAGCGACTTGCCCGGCAGGCGCGACGACGACATGCGCGCCTGGACGATCGCCGCGATGCGCGGGGCCGTCATGGCGTCCACCCTGCCCGGACATGGCGCAGCGGCCGCAGCCCGTCCAGCGGGTCGGCGCGCCAGTCACGGTCGGCAAGTTCCGAGGGCGCGGCGGTTTTCAGGCCCGAGCCGTCCGCCGCCTCGCCCTCGCGCACCGCCTTGATGACTTCGGATATCTGGCCCGGCAGCCAGCAATGGCCGCTCGCATACTCCGCCCCCGTCTCGTCCAGGTCGATGTGGAACTCGACGAAGCCCGCGCCCCAGCGATGGATCGCCCGGTGCAGCACGCCGGGGCTGACCGTGTGGTCCGACCAGCCGACCGGACAGCCGGTGGCGCGGCGGATGATGTCGATGGAGGCGAGATTGGCCTCCGCCGGCGGCGTCGGATAGGCCGAGACCGTGTGCAGCAGGCGGATCGAGGACGCACCCGCGCCGCGCAGCACCGAGACGGCGTGCACGATCTCCGGCAGCGTCGCCATGCCGGTCGACAGCACGACGGGCTTGCCGGTCGCCGCGCAGGCCGCCAGCAGGTCGTCCCACAACAGCTCGTAGGAGGCGATCTTGTAGAAGGCGACGTAGGGCAGAAGCGCGGCGACCGCCTCCAGATAGAAGGGGGTGCAGGCGAACTCGACGCCCCGTACCGCGCAGTGCGCCGCGATAGGCTCCAGCAGGTCCGCCGGCAGCTCCCATTGCTCGCGCGCCCGGTGCTTCTCGCTGCGCGCCAGGATTTCCGGCGCGAACAGCTCCCTCACGCGGAAGAGCTGGAACTTCACCGAATCGCAGCCCGCCTCGGCGGCGGCATCCACAAAGGCGAGACAGCGCTCAAGGTCGCTCCCGTGATTGGACGAGACTTCGGCGCAGAAATGGACCGGCATGGGGCGGGTGCAGACTTATGGTCAACGAAAGATGAGCATCGGCGCGTTGCGTTAACGAATTCTCAAGCGGCCGGCGCGCGAATGGGGAAAACGGAGTGAGGCATGAGCGCCGCGCTGCGCGAGGACGCGCACCCGAAGGAAGAGATCGTCTGGCAGGGCCATGGCGGCCCGGTCCACGGCCGCGCCAACGGCATGGACATCATCGCCTGCCGCGCCTGCGGCTTCCGTCACGCCGTGCCGCTGCCCGACCCAGCAGCGCTCGAAGCCGAATACGCCGAGGCCTATTACCGCGACGCCAAACCGACCTATCTCGCCGACGCGGGCGCCGACCAGGGCTGGGCCCAACTCGTTCAGGACGACCGACTCGACGCCATCGCCCGCGCCCTCGGCCGCGGCCCGGGAACGCTGATCGAGTTCGGCTCGGGGCCGGGCTTCTTTCTCGACGCCGCGACGGCCAAGGGCTGGACCGCCATCGGCATCGAGCCCTCGCGCCAGGCCGCCGCCTTCGCGCAAGGACGCGGTCTCACCGTCTACAATCGCACGCTGGCGGACGCCGCCGCGCACGGCCTGCCCGAGGCCGACGCCGTGGCCGCGACCAATGTGCTGGAGCATCTCGCCGATCCCATCGGCGCACTCCGCATCGCCTGCGATCTGCTGAAGTCCGGCGGCGTTCTCTGCCTCACCGTGCCCAACGATTTCTCGCCGCTCCAGATCGCCGCGCGCGACGGGCGCGGCCATGCGCCATGGTGGATCGCCCCGCCGCACCACCTCAACTACTTCGATTTCGACAGCCTCGAAGCGCTCCTCGTCCGGCTGGGCCTGCGCCCGGTCGAGCGCCTCACCAGCTTCCCGATGGAGGCCTTCCTGCTGATGGGCGACGACTATGTCGCCGACGCCGCGCTCGGCCGGGCCTGCCACGCCAAGCGGATGAACTTCGACCTCGCCTTCGAAGCCGCCGGCATCGGCGAGGTGCGCCGCCGCCTCTACGGCGCGCTCGCCGCGGCCGGTCTCGGCCGCGAGGCGACGGTGGTCGCGGTGAAGCCATGAGCGCCGCCGCGAAGCGCGGCCCGGCCGCCGGTCTTGCGCGCTACGGCGCGCCGCGCGGCATCGGGGCGCTCGCCCCTTTCAGGCGCGCTATCCTCTTCGGCGCGGGTGCGAGCGCCGTCGAGGTCGAGAAAATCCTCACCCGCTACGGCATCGCGCTCGCCGCCTTCGCCGACAACGGCGCGGCGAAGCAGGGCACGATCTTCCGCGGCGCGCCGGTCGTCGCCCCTGCCGCGCTTCCGGCGATGATCGACGGCACGACCGCCATCGTCATCGCCTCGGTCTATCAGGTCGAAATCGCCGCCCAGTTGCGCGACCTGGGTATTCCGGCGGAGGCGGTCTTTCCCTTCGTCTCGCCGATGTTCGCCGGCCATTTCGGGGCCGCAGCCTTCGCCGGCGCGGAAGAAGCGCTCGCCGGCCTCCCCGCCCGCCTCGCCGACGAAGCCTCGCGCGCCTATGTCGAGGCGCTCATCGCCTATCGCTGGACGATGGACCCGCTGCGCCTCGCCCGGAACCCGAAGCTCAAGGGCTTCTACGACTACGAGGGCGTCGGGCCGTTCGCGGGCGACCACATCGTCGATGTCGGGGCCTATGACGGCGACTCCGCCGTCGCCTATCTGAAGCGCCTCGGCGGCGAAGCGCGCGTCTCGGCGCTGGAGCCGTTGCCGCAGAACCGCGCGGCGCTGGAAGCGACCATCGCAACGCATCCCTTCGGCGGCCGCATCGCCGCCGTGCCGTTCGGGGCCGGGGCCGCGCCCATGTCGGCGGAGATCGACAGCGAGAACGAGGGCGTCGATGCACGCGCCACGCTGCGCGGCAAGCCAGGCGCGCGCGCCCAGATTCGCATCGAGACGCTCGACCGCCTCTTCGCACACGATCGCGTCGACTTCATCAAGATCGACATCGAGGGTCATGACCCCGCCGCGCTGGAGGGCGCGCGCGCCATCCTCAACCGCGACAAGCCCGGCCTCGCCATCGCCGCCTATCACGCGCCCGAGCATCTGTGGACGATTCCGGCACTGCTCGATGCGCTCTGCCCCGGCTATCGCATCCATGTCGGCCACCATCCGGCCGCCGCCTATGAGTGCGAGCTCTTCTGCGTCCACGACGCGCGGCGATGAACGAGCGCTTCTTCAATACGGCGGCGCGCAAGGGTTTCCACTGGCCCGGCCGCATCCTCGCCGGCGAGGGCGTGCTTGAGACCTGGCTTGCCGAGCGCGGGACCGGCGGCCTCGCCGTCGTCGCCGATCGCGCCTTCGCCGGTCATCCGCTCGTGCGCCGCGCCGGCGGTCCGCACGCGCTGGTCGCCCGCGAGCCGAACCGCGACGACATCGCTGCCATTGCCGAGGACATCGCCGCCACGCCGCCCGCCGCGATCCTGGCGCTCGGCGGCGGCGCGACCATCGACGCCGCCAAGGCGGTCGCCGCGCAATTGCGCTTCGGCACGCTCGACATCCGCGACCGGCCGCGCGGCGCGATCCTGCCGCAGCTCGTCGCCGCGCCGACGACCGCCGGCTCGGGGTCGGAGACCAGCCGCTTCTTCATCGCCGCCGACCCCGTGACAGGCATCAAGGTTTCGACCCGCTCGTGGTCGATCGTCCCCGACCTGACGCTGCTCGATCCCTTGCTGCTGCAAGGCTCCGGCGCGCCGCGCCTTCTGCTCGGCGCCTTCGACGCGGCGATGCATCTGTGGGAAACGCACATCGCGCGCGGCGAGCGCAGCCCGTTCACCGGCGCGCTCGCGCAGGGCTTCCTGCCGCGCATCCTCGCTGCCCTGCCCACCCTCGCCGCGGGCGCAGAGCCGGGCGGCGCGACGCTGCTCGCGCTCATGGAAGCCTCGGCCATGGCGGGCGTTGCGATCTCGAACGTCCGCACCGGCCTCGTCCATTCGCTGGGCGAGTCGCTTGCCGCGCAATCGCCGCTCGCCCATCCGCTCACCCTGCGCGTCTTCCTGCGCCCGGCGCTCGAAAGCTATGCCGATGCGGTCCGCCCCCATGTCGCGCCGCTGATGCACGCCCTCGACGGCGCCGCGCCCGACGGCGCGCCGTGGAGCGTCGCGCGCTTCATCGCCGCCTGGGAGGGCGCCTTCGCGGCGCTGGGACACGACGATCTCATCCGTACCGCCTTCGCCGCGCGCCAGCCTTCGGCCAAGGCGCTGCTGGCGACCGCCGCGCGCGACACGACTCTGGCGAAGGAAAACCCCGTCCCCTTCGCCGAAGGCGATCTCGACCGCATCGCCGCCGCCGGTCTCGCCGCCTTCGCCCGTTAATCGACATTAACGCGGCGGTAACCGCCGTTAACGATAGTGCGCGGCGCAACCTCTGGGCCCGCCTCATGTCCGCCATCTCTCTCGCCGCCCGCCAGGATCAGGATCGCGTCCACGCACGTCTCGCGGCGATCGCCGCGCGAACGCGGCAATTGGCGATCGCCGGCATCTATCGTGCCGGCTCCGGCCATCCCGGCGGTGCGCTCTCGGCGGCCGATCTTCTCGCCGTCCTCTACGGTGCCGAACTCAACATTCCCGGCGGTACGGCGGACGATCCGGCCCGCGACCGCTTCGTCCTCTCGAAGGGCCACGCCGCGCCCGCGCTCTACGCCGTCTGGGCGGCGATGGGCTATGTCGCCGACGCGGTGCCGCTCGCGCTGCGGCGCATCGGCACCGCGTCGCAGGGCCACCCGCACGTCCTCGATCTTCCCTTGAGCGAGACCAGCACCGGCTCGCTCGGCCAGGGCTTCTCGGTCGCCATCGGCATGGCGCTGGGGCTGCGCCACCAATACGTCGCCGCGCGCGTCTATGCGATGCTCGGCGACGGTGAATGCCAGGAAGGCGAGGTCTGGGAGGGCGCGATGTGCGCCGCCCATCACGGCCTCTCCAATCTCTGCGCCATCGTCGACTACAACAAGCTCCAATCCGACGACCGCAACGCCAACATCATGGGGCTGGAGCCCTTCGCCGCGAAGTGGCGAGCCTTCGGCTGGCACGCCATCGAGATCGACGGCCACGACCGCGCCGCCATCCTCGCGGCGCTTGCGGAGGCCGCCGCCACGCACGACCGCCCGACCATCGTCATCGCCCACACGATCAAGGGCAAGGGCGTCTCCTATATGGAGGACCGCCCGCTCTGGCACGGCAGCGTGAAGATGAAGCCCGACGAAACCCGCCAGGCGCTGGCCGAACTCGGCGCGACCGAAACCGACATCGCGACATGGATGGCCTGACATGAGCGCCCCATCCCTCATCGCCGCCTCCGGCGACTCGTTGCGCGAAGCCTTCGGCAAGGCGCTCGCCACCCTCGCCGAGACGCGCGAGCGCCTCGTCGCCCTCGACGCCGACATCGCCGGCGGCACCGGCCTGCACCACTTCCGCAAGGCGCATCCCTCGCGCTTCTTCCAGTTCGGCATCGCCGAGCAGAACATGATGGCGGTGGCGGGCGGCATGGCGGCGACCGGCCTCATCCCCGTCGTCACCACCTTCGCGGTCTTCTGCCTGCGCGCGGTGGAGCAGGCGCGCCTCTCCATCGCCTACGCCAAGCGCAACGTGAAGATCGTCGCCTCGCATCCCGGCCTCGATGTCGGCCCGGATGGCGGCTCGGCCCAGGCGCTGGAAGACCTCGCCGCCTTCCGCGCCATTCCCGGCATGACCGTCCTCTCGCCCGCCGACCCGCACGAGATGGCGCTGGCGACCCAAGCCGCCGTCGATTTCGACGGACCCGTCTATATGCGCACCGGCCGAAGCCCGGCGTGCTCCGTGTATGCCAATGGCCATGTCTTCCGCATCGGCAAGGGCCACATCCTGCGCGACGGTCACGACGTGACCCTCATCGCCTGCGGCGTCGAGGTCGCCCGCGCGCTCGAAGCGGCGAAGCTGCTCGCCGCCGAGAACATCTCCGCCCGCGTCGTCAACATGGCGACGATCAAGCCCATCGACGCCGATCTCGTCGCGCGTTGCGCCGAGGAGACCGGAGCCATCGTCACCGCCGAGGATCACAACACCATCGGCGGCCTCGGCGGTGCGGTCGCCGAGGCGCTGGTCCGCGCCCGGCCCTGTCCGGTCGAGTTCGTCGGCCTCGAAGACGTCTTCGGCGAATCCGGCGAGCCGGACGAGCTGGCGGAGAAGTACCGCCTCACCGCCCCCCACATCGCCGCCGCCGCGAAGCGCGCACTGAAGCGCAAGCGTCATGGCTGATCTCGATCTCGCCGGCCGCGCCGCCCTCGTCACCGGGGGCGGACGCGGCATCGGCCGCGCCATCGCGCTGCGTCTGGCTGAGGGCGGGGCCGCCGTCGCCATCGCCTATCGCAGCAATGAAACCGAGGCGAACGAGGTCGTGCGCCTCATCTGCGAACGCGGCGGCCGGGCGCTCGCCGCACGGATGGAAGTGACCGACCGCGCCGCCATCGCCGCCGCGCTCGACCGTACCGAAGGCGAACTCGGCCCCTTGCGCGTCCTCGTCAACAATGCCGGCATCAACAAGCCGACCGATTTCGACAAGGTGAGCGACGCGGACTGGGACGAGATCCTCGCCGTCAACCTCAAGGGCCCCTTCGTCTGCAGCCAGCTCGCTCTGCCGCGCCTCGCGGCGGCGGGCGGCGGTTCGATCGTCCATATCGGCTCGGTCAGCGGCCAGTATGGCGGCCCGCGGACCGCGCACTACGCGGCCTCGAAGGCCGGCCTCATCTCGCTCGCCCAGGTGATCGCCCGCTTCGGCGCGGACAAGGGCGTGCGCTCCAACGTCGTCGCCGCCGGCCTTATCGCCTCCGACATGGCGGCCGCCGGCATGGCCGCCGCCAGTGTGCAGCAGGCGGCGCAGAACATCGTGCTCAAGCGCCTCGGCACCACCGCCGAGGTCGCCGACGCGGTCGCCTTCCTCGCCTCCGACGCCGCGTCCTACATCACGGCGCAGACGCTCAACGTGAACGGGGGGCTCTATTTCTGATGCGCAAGGCGATCCTCATCGTCTGCGGCGGCATCGAGGCGACCCACGGCATCGCCCGCGCGCGCGAGCTCGGATACCATGTCGTCGTCAGCGACGGCGATCCGCACGCGCCGGGCTTCGCGCTCGCCGACGGCCGTCTCGTCGTCTCGACCTACGACGCCGAAGGCACCGCCGAGGCCGCCGCGCGCTACGCCGCCACGGTCCGCCCCATCGACGGCGTCATCTGCATGGGCGCCGACGTGCCCCACACCGTCGCCGCCGTGGCGCAGCGCCTCGGCCTCAGGGGCCTCTCCCCCGAAACGGCCCATCTGGCGATGGACAAGCTCGCCATGAAGGACCGCCTCAAGGCGCACGGCGTTCCGATCCCCTGGTATGCGCCGCTGCGCGACGCCGCCGACCTTCAGCTGGCGCTGCTCGAACGCGGCCGCGATCTGGTGGTGAAGCCGGTCGACAGCCGCGGCGGACGCGGCGTGCAGCGCATGAACGCCGGGCGCGACGCCGAAACCGCCTATGCCGAGGCGAAGGCCCAGTCCCCCACCGGTCGCGTCATGGTCGAGGCCTATCTCGCCGGGCCGCAGATCTCGACCGAGTCGATCCTGCTGGACGGCATCGGCTACACGCCGGGCTTCAGCGACCGCAATTACGAGTTCCTCGATCGCTTCGCCCCGTGGTTCGTCGAGAATGGCGGCGACCTGCCCAGCCATGTCGCGCCCGCCATCCGCGCCGACGTCGAGGCGACCGTCACCGCCGCCGCCCGCGCCCTCGGTATTGCGCAGCACAACTACAAGGGCGACATGGTCGTCCACGACGGCAAGGCGCATGTTATCGAAATCGCCGCGCGCCTCTCGGGCGGCTATTTCTGCACCCGCGAGATCCCGCTCTCGACCGGCGTCGATTTCGTCGGCGCGGTGATGAAGCTGGCGCTCGGCGAGCCCGTCGCGCCGGCCGACCTGACGCCGCGCTTCGAACGGCCGATCGTGCAGCGCTATGTCTTTCCGCACGCCGGGCGCATCGCCGCGATCAACGGCGCGGACGACGCGCGCGCCCTGCCCGGCATCCTCGAACTGACCCTCAGCAAGGCCCCCGGCGACGTCATCCCGCCCGCCACCTCCAGCGCCGCGCGCGCCGCGATGGTGCTCGCCACTGGCGCGACGCTGGCGGAGGCCCGCGCCAACGCCGCCCGCGCCGTCGCTGCCATCCGCTTCGATTGCCGCGCCGAGGCCGCCGCATGAGCCTCGTCGAACCGCTCTCGCGCCCGGTCCGTCCGCGCCGCACCGCGACGCTCACCGGCTACGCGCTGTTCCATCTCAATCTGATGTTCTCCTCGATCGAGGAAGAACAGCGCCCCGCCGTCATCGCCCGCTGCTACCATCCCTTGCTCGACCTCGCCGACGCCGGCATCCCGCTCGGCATCGAGGCGACCGGCCTGACCCTCGAACTCATCGAGGACATAGACCCCGAATGGATCGCGCGGCTGAAGCGCCTCATCGTCGCCGGCCGCGCCGAATTCGTCGGCTCGGGCTATGCTCAGGCGATCGGCCCGCTGATGCCCTGGCAGGCGGTCCTGAAGAACCTGACGCTCGGCCGAGATGTCTATCGCCGCCTGCTCGACGTCGATCCCGACCTCGCGCTCGTCAACGAGCAGGCCTGGTCGGGCGGCCTCGTGCCGCTCTACCGCGAGGCGGGCTATCGCGCCCTCGTCATGGACTGGGACGATTGCGCCGCCCACCATCCGGAATGGAACCGCCACTGGCGCTACCATCCCCAGCGCGCCCTCGGCGCGGACGGCAGCTGCATCGATCTCCTGTGGTCCAACACCATCGCCTTCCAGAAGCTCCAGCGCCTCGCCCATGGCGATATCGACCTCGACGCCTATGTCGATTTCGTCGCCGGCCATCGCGGACCGGTCGATCGCGTGCTGGCGCTCTACACCAACGACGCCGAGTGCTTCGACTTCCGTCCCGGCCGCTTCGCCACCGAAGAGCAGGTGACGATCGGCGAGTGGCGGCGGGTCGGCGAGGGCCTCAAGGCGCTCGCCGCGCGGGGCGTCGTGCTGGCGCTCCCCGGCGACGCGCTGAAGGCCGCGCAGGGCGGCAATGCCGGCAACGATCTGGTGCTGGAGGCGCCCTCCAACCCGGTGCCGGTGAAGAAGCAGCCCAAATACAATCTCACCCGCTGGGCCTCGTCCGGCCGCGACGACCTCGCCGTCAACACGCTCTGCCACCAGGCCTTTCGCGCCTTGGGGCCGGACTCCCCAGACGAGGACTGGCGCACGCTCTGCCGCCTGTGGTCGAGCGACTTCCGCACCCACATCACCGGGAAGCGCTGGACCGCCTTCCGCGCCGAACTCGATGCCTTCCTTGCCCGCCTGCCGGCCCCGCAACCGCGAAAGGCGACCCGGATCGCCGCAACGGGTCCGACGCCCGCCATCGAGCAGGATGTCCGCCACATCCTCATCGAGACGCCGTCGCTCCGCCTCGTCCTCGACAAGCGCCGCGGCCTCGCCATCGCCGCCATGGGCCGCCCGAACGAGCGCCCTCTGATCGGCGGCCTCGCCCATGGCGAGATCGACGACATCGCGCTCTCGGCCGACTGGTACACCGGCAATTGCGTCTTCGAGGGCCCCGGCGAGCCCAAGGTCACCGACCTCGAACGCTGCGCCCCCCTGATGGCCTCCGGTCCGGACGGCGGAATCGTCGTCAGCGCCCGTATCGAGACGCCGCTCGGCCCCATCGAAAAGACGCTACGCATCGCGCCGGACGCCCCCCGCGTCGAGACCGATCTCACCTTCCGCTGGCCGCACTGGGGCAAGGGCTCGCTCCGCCTCGCCCATGTGACGCTGAAGAGCGACGCCTTCGACCTGCCGAACCTCGCCTATGCGGCCCACAATGGCGGCCGCGACCTCGAACGCTTCGCCCTGTGGGGCCACGCCGTCGATCTCGGCGCGGCGGTTTCGTTCCTCATCTCGTGCCGCGCCGGGGTCGGCATGACCGAGGGGCTCCTCGCCCTCGATGACGGCGTCAACGCCATCCGCCTCACCGCAGATCTCGCCTCCGCCGCCGTCATCGGCCTCGTCGAGCACCGCACGCTGCACGGCCAGACCTTCTGCCGCATGATGCTCTCGGCGCTGGAGATGGACGAGACGCGCCGCCCCGATCTGCCCTCGCCGACCCGACGCGTCCGCTATGCGCTGGAGATCGGCAGGGTAAACGCTTGTTAACGCGACCTGCCGCACCCTGCGGATCGATTTGCGCCTGACCGCCCGAGGACCATGACCGCTTCCCTGAAGACCGTCTCAGTCAGCCCCCCGGCGCCCGGCGTCTCGCCGGCCTATGGGCGGCTGATGTCGTGGATCGCGCGGCGCGATTTCCGCAATCCCTCGATCGACCTCAACGACAGGACCGTGCTCGTCACCGGGGGCACCGGCTCGTTCGGCCAGGCCTTCGTGCGCCACGTCATCGCCGAGTTCAAGCCGCGCCGGCTTATCATCTTCAGCCGCGACGAGCTCAAGCAGTTCGAGATGGCGCAGGTCTTCCCGCAGGAGCGCTATCCCTTCATGCGCTTCTTCATCGGCGACGTGCGCAGCCGCGACCGCCTGGAGATGGCGATGCGCGACGTCGACTATGTCGTCCATGCCGCCGCGATGAAGCAGGTGCCGATCGCCGAGTACAATCCGCTCGAATGCGTGCACACCAACATCCTGGGCGCCGAGAACGTCGTCCACGCGGCGCTGTCGCGGGGCGTCAAGAAGGTGCTGGCGCTCTCCACCGACAAGGCCGCCAATCCGGTCAATCTCTACGGCGCCACCAAGCTCGCCTCCGACAAGATCTTCGTCGCCGCCAACCATCTGGCCGGCTCCGACGGCACGCGCTTCTCGGTCGTGCGCTACGGCAATGTCATCGGCTCGCGCGGCTCGGTCGTGCCGATGTTCGAGAAGATGATCGCCGAGGGCGCCGCCGACCTTCCCATCACCGACGATCGCATGACGCGGTTCTGGATCACCCTGCCCCAGGGCGTGAATCTCGTCCTCTCGTCCATGTCGATGATGCGCGGCGGCGAGATCTATGTGCCCAAGATCCCCAGCCTCAAGATGACGGAGCTCGCCGAGATGATGGCGCCTGGCATGCCCCAGCGCATCATCGGCATCCGCCCCGGCGAGAAGCTGCACGAGGTGATGATCCCCGAGGATGTCGCCCGCCAGACGCTGGAGATGAACGACCGCTACGTGATCCTGCCCTCCTGGGGCACGCTGCGCGCCGAATACGCCGCCGCCGGGGCGCGCGAGGTGGCGGACGGCTTCTGCTACGCCAGCGACAGGAACGTCGATGCCCTCGACGCGCGCGGTCTTCAGTCCCTTCTGACGGACGCCTTCCCGTGAAGGCGGCCGGCGACGTGCAGGGCTTCCTGCCCTACGGCCGCCAGGTCATCGAGGAAGACGATCTCGACGCCGTGCGCGAAGCGCTGCTCTCGCCCATGCTCACGACCGGTCCGCTGGTGCAGCAGTTCGAAAGCGCCCTCGCCGCGGCGACGGGTGCGGCCGAAGCGGTCGTCTGCGCCAACGGAACGGCGGCGCTGCATCTGGCGGCCCGCGCCATCCGGCTCGACCGCTGCCAGTCGGCGGTCGTACCCTCCGTCACCTTCGTCGCGACCGCCAACGCGGTGCGATATTGCGACGCCGAGGTGGTCTTCGCCGACGTCGATCCCGAAACCGGGCTGATGACGCCGGAGACGCTCCTCGCCGCCCTTCGCCGCGCGCCGCCCTCGGTCCGTGCCGCCTTTCCGGTCCACCTCAACGGCGCTTCGTGCGACATGGCCGGCATCGCCGAAATCGCGCGCAATTGGGGCCTCTGGATCGTCGAGGACGCCTGCCATGCTATCGGCGGCACGCAAGGGCCGGCGGCGAGCCCGGTCGGCGCCTGCGCCCACAGCGACCTGGCCTGCTTCAGCTTCCATCCGGTCAAGACGATCGCCATGGGCGAGGGCGGCGCGATCACCGCCAGCGATGCCGCCCTCGCGGCGGCGATGCGCCGCGACCGCAGCCATGGCCTGGTGCGCGAGCCGGACGCCTTCACGCTGGCGGACTCGCGCGGCGCCGACGGCGCGCCCAATCCCTGGTTCTATGAACTGCGCGAACCCGGCTTCAACTACCGCGCGCCCGACATACTTTGCGCCCTCGGGCTCTCCCAGCTGAGGAAGCTCCAGCGCTTCGTCGGCCAGCGCCGCCGCCTGATGGCGCTCTACCGCGAGGCGCTGGCTCCCCTCGCCCCGGTACTGCGGCTCGTCGAGGAACCGGCGCACGGCATGGCGGCCTGGCATCTCTGCGTCGCGCGGATCGATTTCGCCGCGGCGGGAATCGACCGCGCGGCGCTGATGCGCCGCCTCGCCGAGGCCGGCATTGGCAGCCAGGTCCACTACATCCCCGTGCATCGCCAGCCCTACTATGCCGCGCGCTATCCCGAGCTCGATCTGCCGGGCGCCGACGCCTACTACGCCCGCTGCCTCTCGCTGCCGCTCTTCGCGGCGATGACCGAGGGCGACGTGGCGCGCGTTGCGGCCGCCCTGACGGCGGCGCTCGCCGGCTAGCCGGAATACGGAATTCAAAAAAACGCAACGGCCGCCGGGTGGGGCCGGCGGCCGCGCGCACGACAAGCGGCGAAAAGGCGCCGCTATCCCTGGAACAGCGACAGCACGATCTGCGGCGCCGAGTTGGCGATCGAGACCGCCTGGGCGCCGAGCTGCTGCTTGATCTGCAAGGCCTGCAATCGGGCGCTTTCGATCGCCATGTCGGCATCCACCAGATTGCCGACGCCGCCGACAAGCGCATCGGACAGCTTGCCGACGAAGACCAGATGGGCGTCGACCTTCTTGCCCACCGACCCCAGCCGCGCCAGCGCGCTGTTGACGTTCTGGAGGCTGGCATTGACGAGCGCGAGCGCCGTCGACGAGGCGGCCAGGGTGGTCAGCGCCGTGGAAGAGGTCAGCGTGATGATCGAGCCGCTGACCGACATGTTCTCCGGCGTCAGCGTGATGGCGCTGGTCGCGTCGGCGTCGGCCAGCATCTCGATGCCGGTCGTCACCGAGCCGTTGATGAGGTTCGAGCCGTCGAACTTGGCGTTCTGGACGATCGTCGAGATCTGGCTGCGCAGCGAGCGAAAGTCCTCGTTGAGCGCGGCGCGGGCGTTGGTGTCGATCGAGGCGTCGTTGGCGGCGATCGCCTTTTCCTTCATCTGCACCAGGAGGTCGGAAATCGACTCGCCGGCCGCCAGCGCGACGTCGGTGATGCTCTTGGCGCGGTTGAGGCTGGCCGTGACCGCGGTCATCGCCCCGATGTCGGCGCGCATCCCCTGCGCGATCGCGTAGACGGCGCTGTTGTCCTTGGCGCCCATGACCTTCAGGCCCGTGGAGACGCGGTTTTGCGTCACCTCCAGCCCGCGCGTCGTCGCGTTCAGATTCTGCAGCGCCACCATCGCGGCGACATTGGTGTTGACCGACAGGGCCATCCGGATTCTCCACGCTCGACAGGCGCCGCGTTCGGCGGCCAGTACCGCGCACAGAGCAAGCGGCAGGCCACCGGGGCGTGCTCGCAACCAAATGATTTTATTGGATTATTTTTGGGAGCTTCGCGCCGCGGCCGGTCCGCCCGGCAGGGCTTTCACCTCGGCGGCCGATTTTGCCGGGCAAAGAACGGGCAAAGAAGAGGCCCGGGATCGCTCCCGGGCCAGTCTCAGCGTGAACTGCTCTTTGTCAGACCTGCCGGTCGACGACCAGACCGGTCGTCTCGCGGATATAGGCTTTGAATTGCAGCATGCTCTCGGCCGGCCACTGATTGACGATTTCGCCGGTCTGCCGGTCGACGGAGCGGTAGATGAAGGTTCCGGTCTCTTCGTCGCGCACGATGCTCAGCCGTTCGTTCTTTCCCATCAGGGGCGGATCGAGCGTCTTGAGCGCGTGTTCGACGGCCTCAAGGGTCCTGTGCGGGATTCCCTCGGAGGCGGCCTGGGATCGGGCAGGCGCAGGCGTGCCGCCGCCGGACTTCGTCCGGTCGCCGCCCACCTGGGGCAGTGCGGTGACGCCCTGAATAGCCTCGATCATGCCTTTGCCCTCCTAGAGAGGTCGGGCCGTCCGTCAAGCGAGGATGGCGCCGGCCGCGCTGCGGCCGGCGCCTTCCCGCTTAGCGGAACAGGCTCAGGACCGTCTGCGGCGCGCCGTTGGCGATCGACAGCGCCTGGAGGCCGAGCTGCTGCTTGACCTGCAGGGACTGCAGACGCGCCGACTCGACCGAGAGGTCGGCGTCGACCAGGTTGCCGATGCCGGCCTTCAGCGCATCCGACACCTTGGAGTTGAACTCCATCTGGGTGTCGAGACGCTTGGAGACCGAGCCGAGGCGCGCGAGCGCGCGGTTGGCGTTGGTCAGCGAGGTGTTGACGGTCGACAGCATGGTCGAGGCGGCCGACTGCGTGTTCACCTGGCCGGACGCCGCGATCGTGATGATCGAGCCGCCGAGCGACAGGTTCTCGGCGTTGACCGAGATCTTCGACGAACCGTCGGCGCTTGCCAGGGACTGGAAGCCGGTGCCCGTGTTGATCAGGTTGACGCCGTTGAACGCGGCGTTCGAGACGATCGAGCTGATCTGCTTGCGCAGGGCGACGAAGTCTTCGTTGAGCGCCGAGCGGGCGGTCGTGTCGGTGGAGGCGTCGGCGGCGGCGACCGCCTTTTCCTTCATCTGGACCAGCAGGTCGGAGATCGACTCGCCGGCGGCCAGCGCCACGTCGACGACGCTCTTGGCGCGGCCGAGGCTCTGCCCCACGGCGCCGAGCGAGGCGACGTCCGAACGCATCGCCTGGGCGATGGCGTAGATGCCGCCATTGTCCTTGGCGCCCGCGACGGCGAGGCCGGTGTTGATGCGACCCTGGGTGACTTCCAGTTCGCGATTGGTCTTCGAGAGGTTCTGCAGCGCGACCATCGCGCCGACATTGGTGTTTACACCAAGAGCCATTTTGGCATCTCCGTTCTGGATATGTGACGAGCGTTCTGCTCGAAGGGCGTTTTGCCCCCACGCCCCTGACGCAGGCGGCGTGCCAGCCCGGCATTAATTTCCGTTCACCACGCTCAGACTCGGCTTTGCGGCACATTCTGCAGGCAGGACCTGCCCGGCGCGCCGTACGGTGCGGGCACATTCTGCCGCGGGGGAAGAAACTGCCCGGCAATTTCTTCCGCAGGCGGATCAATAGAAAGGGGCGGCCCTGCGGCCGCCCCTCTCCTTCTCGTGGCTTGAACCTGAAGCCCGGTTACTGGAACAGCGACGAGATGATCCGCGGCGAGCTGTTCGCGATGCTCAGGGCCTGCACCCCCAGCTGTTGCTTGACCTGCAGCGACTGGAGACGCGCGCTTTCGACGGCGAGGTCGGCGTCGACGAGATTGCCGATGCCGGCCTTCAGACTATCCGACAGCTTGGATACGAAGACCTCCTGGAGTTCCAGGCGTTTGGCCCCCGTGCCCAGCCGCGCCAGCGCGCGGTTGAGGTTGGTCAGGGAGGTGTTCACCGTCGCCATCATCGTCGAGGCAGCAGACTGGGTGTTGATCTGGGCAGTCGAGGAGATCGTTACGATCGCCCCGCTCAACGACAGGTTCTCGCCCAGGACCGTCAGCCTCGACCCCGACGCGGACGCAAGCGTCTCGAGCCGGGTCGTCGTATTGTTGATGATGTTGACGTTGTTGAACGCGGCGTTCGAGACGATCGACGCAATCTGCTTGCGCAACGCCATGAAATCCTCGTTCAAGGCCGACCGGCTGACCGTGTCTTGCGACAGGTCCGCGGCGGACACCGCCTTTTCCTTCATCTGCACGATCAGGTCCGAGATGGCCTCGCCCGCTGCCAGAGCGACGTCGACGATGCTCTTTGCGCGGTTGAGGCTCTGACCCACGGCGCTCAACGCGCCGACGTCGCCCCGCATGCTCTGGGCGATCGCGTAGATGCCGCCGTTATCCTTGGCGGTCGCCACGCTCAGGCCCGTATTGATGCGGTTCTGGGTCTGGTTCATCTCGGCGTTGGTCTTGTTCAGGTTCTGGAGGGCGATCATCGCCCCCACATTGGTGTTCACGCTCAGCATGGTTTCCGTCCGTTCTGGCTGGAGTCTCGACGAGCTTTTTGCTCGCAGGCGTTTTGCCCAGCGTCGGGGTCGCAACGGACATGCCATCGGCGACGGACTCTAACGTGCTGATTTGATTGTGACTTTTTTCCGCCCCTCGGGACGGCTCGGCAAGTCTTGCCGTTGGCGGGCCTGGCCCGGCAGGAATGCGCCGGCGGCGCTCGTTCGCGTGCCGGAGATCAGGCGGCGGCGGCGGCGCGGGCCGCCAGGCCCTGCATGATGGTGCGGTTGATGTCGATCAGCGGATCGACCGGCATCGACTGGGTCATCACCTGGCTGGAATAGCGCGCCACGAACATCGACAGCGAGATGACGCCGGCCCTGATCTGGGGCGGCATGGCGTTGTCGTTGTTGGCGCAGTCCAGCGCCATCGCCGACCACAGGCGCCGGTTCCAGTCGATCGCATCGATCACCTTGGGATCGGTGCGCGGCAGGGGCGCGATGTCGAGCAGCGCCCGCGTCACCTGACCGAACAGGCGATACTCGACGTCGCGCGGGCTCTCGGTGGCCTTAAGCGTGTGCTGGTACGCCGTCAGGGACATAGTTCAGTCTTTCCTGCTCGTATTCGAAGAGCCTGCGGCACGTCATCAACGCGCGATAGTACTGTCCGCCCAGGACATCGCGGCTGATCGCGACGCAGGCGGCCATGACGTCGGGGTTCGAGATGGCGCCCATGAAGTCGGCCATCCGCTCCGCGAACGTGTCGTAGTAGGTGTCGAGATTCTCGCCGCCCGAGGCCGATTCCAGATACATCATCTGGATCGGGAAATAGACGCGGCGCAGCGGCGTCGATGCGTCGGCCGGCTGAAGGATGTCCTTCTCGCGCAGGATCGACGCCTTGTTCTGGATCACGACTTCGGCCTTGCGGTCGCCGTTGATCATCACGGCGCCGTTGACGACGAATTTCTCGTGCGGCTTGAGCGACAGCTTGAGCGGCATGTGTGTTCCCTGCGGCTACGACGTTAGGCGGGCTCGGTTAAGGCCCCCTCAACGGCTCACGAACGATTCCTTAAAAGTCGCAGACGCCGGTTCACAACTCCTTAACCATGGTGAACGATTGATCGGTCGGGCCAAGGAACGGGGCTGATGTCCGCCAAACAAGCCGCAGAACCTCTCGGCGCGCGCACCACCGGCGTCGGCGCCCGGGCCGCCTTCCTGGCCCGTGCCGAGAAGGACGCCGCCGCCGACGTCGCCAGCGCGGCGCGCCGGCTCTGCCACAGGCACCTGCGCAAGGCGATCGCCGCCTTCCGGCGCGCCGACTACGGCAAGGCCGCCACCCTCGCCATCGACGCCACCGAGGCCGACCCGACCTGCGGCCAGGCCTTCCACATGCTCGGCCTCAGCCTCGACAATCTCGGCGACATGTCGCGGGCGATCGGCATGTACGAGCGGGCCTTCCAGCTCGACCCTGCCGATACCGACCTCTATCTCAATCTCGGCCTCGCCGCCTGGCGCATGGGCCTGAACGGCGTCGCCGAGAAGTTCTTCCGCCTCTATTGCGACCTCGCGCCCGACCAGCCGATGGGCTGGAACAACCTCGCCGGCGTGCTGCGCGACACCTCGCGCTTTGAGGACGCCATCGAGATCTGCCGCAGCGCGATCTACCGCATGCCGGAACAGCCGCTGCTGTGGAACACGATGGGCACGATCCTCGTCGAACTCAGCGACTTCGAGCAGGCCGCCGTATTCTACCGCGAGGCGCTCAGGCTCGATCCCGGCTTCGGCCGCGCCTGGCACAATCTCGGCTACGGTCTCCACCACACCGGCCCTCTCGCCGAGGCGATGGACGCCTACGAGCACGCCCTCGCGCTGCCGCAGGAGCCGCGCGACCGCATCGAGACGCTGCACGCCAAGGCCTTGTGCCTCATCGCCATGGGGCGCCTCGCCGAAGGCTTCGCCGCCTACGAGGTGCGCCACGACCACCAGCATCGCGGCTCGATGCTCTACGGCATCGACGCACCGTTCTGGAAGGGCGAGGACCTCGCCGGCCGCTCGCTGCTGGTGATCGGCGAACAGGGCCTCGGCGACGAGGTGATGTTCGCCAATACGCTGGGCGACCTGGCGGCTGCGGTCGGCCCGGAGGGCAGGCTGATGGTCGCGGTCGACTCGCGGCTCATTCCGCTCGTCGCGCGTTCGCTGCCCGGCGTTCAGGTCGGGCCCTATTTCGTCTCCTCGCACAACGCCAAGGACCTGCGCCTGGTGCCGTGGGCCGGCAAGCCGGACTTCATCCTGCCGCTCGGCAGCGCCCTGCCGCATCTGCGCGGCGACCTCGCCCGCTTCCCCGGCACCGCGTTCCTGACGCCCGATCCGGCGCGCGTCGCCGCCTGCCGGGCCGAGCTCGCTGCCGGCGGACGCCCGGTCGTCGGCATCTGCTGGCGCTCGATGATGATCAACGCCCAGCGCCAGAAATACTTCAGCGCGATCGACGCCTGGGCGCCGATCCTCAAGACGCCGGGCGTCGTCTTCGTGAACCTGCAATACGGCGATGCCGCCGGGGAGATCGCCCGGGCCGAGGCGCTCTTCGGCGTCGCGATCCGCTCCATCGGCGGGCTCGACCTCAAGCAGGATCTCGACGGCGCGGCCGCGCTCTCGGCGGCCTGCGACCTCGCGATCTCCGCCCCCACGGCGGCGGCGGCGCTGGCGGGCGCGGTCGGCACCGAAACCTGGTTTCTGACCGCCGGCCCGGTCTGGCCGCAGCTCGGCACCGATCGCTATCCCTGGTACCGCGCCAGCCGCGTCTTCTCGCCGGAACGGTTCGGCGACTGGAGCGACGTCATTCCCAAGGTCGCCGCCGCGCTCGCCGAACGCGCCGGCGCCTGATCCGCCCTCAGCCCTTCAACAGGTCCTCGATCCCGTAAGAGATGTAGGACTCGTAGACCGCGCCGTGGATCTGCTCGCACTGCTTGAGCACGCTGGCGAGGAACGGCGCGATGCCGCCGGCCGCCACTTCGTCCATCGAGCTGAAATCGACGAACGCCTTCAGCCGCCCGGCCATGCGGGCGCAGGCGGCGCGTCGGGTCTGCGGCGCGCCGGGGGCGATCTGCTCCAGCGCCGACTGCACCTTGTCGACGGCGAAGCGCACCGAATGGGGAAACTCCGGATCGAAGATCAGGAACTCGGCGATCTTCCGGGGCGCGACCTGCGCCGTATAGACCTTGCAGTAGGCCTCGAAGCCCGTGCACTGCTTGAGGAGGTTGATCCAGTCGAAATAGCCGGGGGCGGCGAATTTCGGCCCGTCCTCCTGCGGCGGCGACAGATAGACGTCCAGCAGCCGCGCCACCAGCTGGGCGCGCTCGATATAGGTGCCCAGCTCGATGAAGTCGAAGCCCTCGCCGTGGCGCATCGTGGAATGGGTGATGCCCTGGAACATCCAGATGCCGTCGCCGATATCGATGAAGGTCTGGGCCGGATTGCCGGACCACGCCCAGTCGAAATCCATCGCGGTCAGCTTCAGGTAGTCGCGGTTGATGTGCTCCCACATCTCCGAGCTGATTTGCTCGCGCACCTGGCGGGCGTTGTCGCGCGCCGCCATCAGCGAGCGCAGCGTCGACGAGGGATTGGCGCGGTCGAAGGCGACGCGGAAGGTGATGTCGCGCGGATCGGCTGATGGGTCGTCCGCCTGCACGTCGGCGAGCGCGTGCAGCATGCGCCGCCACTCCTCCGAGGATTCCAGGTCGCCCTGCGAGACCATCGCCTCCAGCCGCACGCGCAGGAGGCGCGCGGAATGCTCCGCCCGCTCCATGTAGCGGGCCATCCAGTAGAGGCTGTCTGCGACGCGGCTCAGCATGTCATTCGCTTAACACCCAGGTGTCCTTCGAGCCGCCGCCCTGGCTGGAATTGACGACCAGGCTGCCGCGCCTCAGCGCGACGCGGGTGAGGCCGCCCGGCACCACCACCGTCTCCGCGCCGGTCAGGATGAAGGGGCGCAGGTCGACATGGCGCGACTCGAACTTGCCGTCGACGAAGCACGGCGCGCGCGACAGCGAGATCGTCGGCTGGGCGATGTAGTTGTCGGGATCGGCCTTCACAAGCTCGCCGAACGCGGCGCGCTCGCCGGCGCTCGCGTGCGGGCCGACCAGCATGCCGTAGCCGCCGCTCTCGCCGACCGCCTTGACGACCAGCTTGTCGAGATTGGCGAGCACGTGATCGAGCTGCTTGGGGTCGCGGCACAGATAGGTTTCGACGTTCGGCAGGATCGCCTCCTCGCCGAGGAAATACTTGATGAGCGCCGGCACATAGGCATAGACCGCCTTGTCGTCGGCGACGCCGTTGCCGAGCGCGTTGGCGATCACCACCGTGCCGCGCGCATAGCAGTCGAAGAGGCCGGGCACGCCCAGCACCGAGTCGGCGCGGAAGACCAGCGGATCGATGAAGTCGTCGTCGAGGCGGCGATAGATCACGTCGACCTGCTCCAGCCCGCCGGTCGAGCGCATGCAGACCCGCCCGTCGCTCACCACCAGGTCGCGGCCCTCGACCAGCTCGATGCCCATCTGGCGGGCGAGGAAGGTGTGCTCGTAATAGGCCGAGTTGAAGACCCCCGGCGTCAGCAGCACGATGCGCGGGTTCTCGCGCCCCGGCGGGGCCAGAGAGCGCAGCGTCTCCAGCAGCAATTGCGGATAGCGCTCGATGGGGCGCACGCGGCTTTCGCGGAACAGCGCCGGGAAGGCGCGGCGCACCACCTCGCGGTTGGCCAGCATGTAGCTGACGCCCGAGGGCACGCGCAGATTGTCCTCCAGCACCACGAACTGGCCGGCCTCGTCGCGGATGAGGTCGGTGCCGCAGACGCTGACATAGGCGCCGCGCGGCACGGCGACGCCCACCATCTCCTTGCGGAAATGCTTGGCGCCATAGACGAGGTCGGCCGGCACGATCCCGTCCCTGACCGCCTTGCCGTCCGCATAGATGTCGGCGAGGAAGAGGTTGAGCGCCGCGATGCGCTGCTTCAGGCCGGCCTCGATGCGGGCCCATTCCGCGCCGGTGATGATGCGCGGCAGAAGATCGGTCGGGATGATCTTCTCGGTCGAGGAATCCTTGCCATAGACCGTGAAGGTGATGCCCTGGTGCAGGAAGCTCTGCTCGCAGGCGAGCTGGCGGCGCTGGACTTCCTCGACGGGCAGCGAGCTCAGCAATTCGTGCAGCTTGGCGTAGTGCGGCCGCGACCAGAGGTTGGGCTGGAAGCACTCGTCATAGGTGTGGTCGATCAGATAGGCGTCGAACGGCTCGTCGATCCCGGGCCTGGCGAAACGCCCGCCCGCCGCCGCGTCATCCTCGGGCAGCTCCTCGGCTTCAGGCGACAGGACGGTTTTTTCGCTCGACATCTGGCGACGATGAAAGACGACAATCCCGAACCCTGCAAGCGCTTTGTTGCAGTGCGAAACAAGCCGCCCCGCGCCGCCGCCCCGCCACCTCCCCTTCCCCCACCGGGGGAAGGTGCCCGAAGGGCGGAAGGGGGTCCGCACCCGCCGCCCCGCAAACCACCCCTGCGTGCACGCCCCTGCTCAGAACTTCGACATCGCCGCCCTGGTCAGCCGGCAGTGCTGGGTCTGCACCAGCATGAACGAGGCTGCGCAGGTCTCCGGCGCGCCGGTCAGGCAGGTCTTGCGCGCCGGCTCGCGCGCGAAGGCCGGCATGTTGGCGATCATCGCCCCGTCCGGGCCGACGAAATAGGTCGCGACGATCATCCGGTCGGCGATCGCGAACGGCGCGTAGAGCACCCCGTCCGACAGCACCGCGTCCAGCAGCAGCCCGTTCTTCTCGTCGATGGCGTAGTGCCCCTTGGCGGCGTCCACCGGCACCAGTTCGTAGTCGCGCACGTCGCGCTGGCCGGTCTCGTAGCTCAACCGCCAGCGCAGCGCCCCCGCCGTACTGCCCGGCGCCACGGTCAGCGAGGCGGGGAAGCTCTCCAGCCCCTCGTGCGGCGGGGCGAGGCGGCAGGTCCCCGTCCAGTGGCCGATCCAGTCCTCGGGCGGGGCCGCCCCGGCCGCTCCGGCGAGCGCGCCGGAAAGAACGGCCGCCGCCGCCAGGCGCCTCAATAGACCGTCGCCTGCACGATCGCCTTCAACCGCTCGATGAGCGAGAACTTGTCGTCGGTGAAGTCGGAATCGATCCACCATTCCTCGACCTCCTCCAGGATGCGGCCGACCTCCGGCCCGTTCGGCACGCCCGCCGCCAGCACGTCGTTGCCGGTCAGCGGCATCTCGGGCCGCGCCCAGGAATCCGCCATCGCCAGC
>JAEUMK010000041.1 GCA_016792565.1 Alphaproteobacteria bacterium | reverse complement strand
CTGAAGGAGCAGTTCCGCCGCGAACGGGCCAAGCCGGCGGCGGACACGGCTTGATTGTCGGCGCCGGGCGCGCGATAGAGCCCGCCCCGTCCCCTCCAACAGGACACGACACGTGACCGACCAGGCCGTCCAAACGCCCGCGACCAGCAACCCCGCCGGCCATCCCGAGCGCGTCTTTTCCGGCGTGCAGCCGACAGGCAATCTGCATCTTGGCAACTACCTCGGGGCCATCCGCAACTGGGTGCCGCTGCAGGACCAGCGCCCGTCGATCTTCTGCGTCGTCGATCTGCACGCCATCACGGCGGGTTTCGAGCCGGACCTCGCCGACAAGACGCGCGAGATCGCGGCGGCATATATCGCCTGCGGCATCGATCCGAAGAAGTCGATCGTCTTCCCGCAGTCGCGCGTTTCGGCCCATGCCGAACTCGCCTGGATCCTCAATTGCGTGGCGCGAATCGGCTGGCTGGACCGCATGACCCAGTTCAAGGACAAGGCGGGCAAGCACAAGGAGCGGGTCAGTGTCGGCCTCTATGCCTATCCGGTGCTGATGGCAGCCGACATCCTCGCCTATCGGGCGACACACGTGCCGGTCGGCGAGGACCAGAAGCAGCATCTGGAGCTGGCCCGCGATATCGCGCAGAAGTTCAACAACGATCTGAACGTGCCGGGCTTCTTCCCGCAGCCCGAGCCGCTGATCCTGGGGCCGACGCCGCGGGTGATGAGCCTGCGCGACGGCAAGGCGAAGATGTCGAAGTCGGACGCCTCCGACCTCAGCCGTATCAATCTGAAGGACAGCGACGAGGAGATCGCCGCCAAGATCCGCAAGGCCCGAACCGATCCCGAGCCGATCGGCGGCACGATGGAGGAGATGGACGCCCGGCCCGAGGCCTCGAACCTTCTGGGCATCTATGCGGCGCTGGCGGGCAAGCCCAAGGCGGATATCCTCGAGCAATTCGAAGGCGCGCAGTTCTCGACCTTCAAGAACGAGCTGGCGGACCTCGCCGTCTCCGTCCTCGGACCGATCCGCCAACGCATGGCGGCGCTGCTGACCGACAAGGCCGAGATCGACCGGGTGCTGGAGGACGGGGCGGCGCGCGCGCGCGCCATCGCCATGCCGATCCTGGCCGAAACCCGCAAGGCGGCCGGCTTCTTGTGAGCCGGCCTGACGCCAGCGTAAGCTGAACCCATGAGCCTCATCCGCCGACGGAAATTCCTCGTCGTAGTCGACGAGACGCCGGAGTGCCGCGTCGCGCTGCGCTTCGCCGCGCGGCGGGCCGAGCACACAGGCGGCGTGGTCAGTCTTGCCCATATCGTCCCCGCGCCCGATACACAGCAATGGGCCGGGGTGGAGGCGTTGATGCGGGCCGAGGCCGAGGCCGAGGCCGAGGCGACGCTCTATCAGGCGGCGAAGTACGTCTTCGACATCACCGGCACGCCGGCCGAGGTCGTGATGCTGGAAGGCAAGAAGCGCGACGCGCTGCTGAGCCTTCTGCGCGACGACAAGGCGATCAGCATTCTGGTGCTCGCCTCGGGCTCGAGCCGCGAAGGTCCGGGACCGCTGGTCGCCGCCGCCGCCTCCGGGGCGAGCGGCTTTCCCATTCCGGTAACCATCGTGCCAGGCTCATTGAGCGACAAGGATATCGACGCGCTGGCCTGAGCCTCAGGCGGCGATCATCGTCGCGGCGCGCCGGCGCAGCGCCTCGTCAAGTGCGGCCGCCACCTCGCGGCGCTCGCCGAGCGTCAGGAACTCGCCGAGCCGCACCCCCTTGCCGTGGCTGGTGATGGTGACGCCCCCTGCCCCATGGGCCATCTCGTCCACCGCAACCCGTACCCAGGCCGGCTCGAACGTCCAGTCCCTGGCCACGCCTCCGGGCGCCACATGGGTGACGGTCAGCCCGCCTTCGTCGAGGCGGATGTGCTCGGCGAGGCGGCCGGCGCGGTAGTTCAAGGCGAAGGCGAGGATGAGGCCGGCAATATCGAGCCCCAGGAAGGGCAGGATCGGCCAGCCGCCAGCGCGCACGAAGTTGAGCGCCACGACGAGATTGAGAGCCGTCATCAGCGACAGCAGCAGCAC
Organism: Alphaproteobacteria bacterium; assembly: GCA_016792565.1. Lineage (GTDB taxonomy): Bacteria > Pseudomonadota > Alphaproteobacteria > Micropepsales > Micropepsaceae > JADZAI01. The sequence continues at coordinate 3,640 of JAEUMK010000041.1, read as the reverse complement.
AAAGCCGCGCCGGTCGAGCGAACGGTTGGGGCGCAGCGTGGCGTCGAAGAAGACGGCAGGTGTCATCGCCGGCAACCTAGAATCCGCGCTCTCCAGCGTCGAGGGGGCTTTGCCAATGACAGGCCGGCTGTCGCATAAGAAAGCGATGATGAAGCCGGACGCCGTCGACGCCTTCTTTGCCCGCCTCGCGGCAGCGAATCCCGAGCCGGTGGGCGAGCTCGCTTACGTCAACCCCTTCACGCTGCTGGTCGCCGTGGTGCTTTCGGCGCAGGCGACCGACAAAGGCGTCAACAAGGCGACAGGGCCGCTCTTCGCGGTCGCCGACACGCCGCAGAAGATGGCAGCACTGGGCGAGGAAAAAGTCCGCGACTACATCAAGACCATCGGCCTCTTCCGCACCAAGGCGAAGAACGTCGTCGCGCTGTCGCAGCAACTGATCGAGCGCTTTGGCGGCGAGGTGCCGCAGGACCGGGCGGCGCTGGAAAGCCTGCCGGGGGTCGGGCGCAAGACCGCCAATGTCGTCGCCTCCATCGCCTTCGGCGAGGCGACCATCGCCGTCGACACCCATGTCTTCCGGGTCGCCAACCGCACCGGCCTCGCACCCGGCAAGACCGTGCTGGAGGTCGAGAAAAGGCTGATGAAGCGGGTGCCGGCGAAGTACCTGCGCCACGCCCATCACTGGCTGATCCTGCACGGGCGCTACACCTGCCTGGCGCGCAAGCCGCTCTGCCCGCGCTGCCCGGTCGCCGACCTTTGCCGCTTCAAGGCCAAGACGAAAGCCGCTTGACCGGCGCGCCGCCAGACCCGAAGAGGGTCCCCTTCCCTTCCAGCACGGACGATTCATGACCACCGCCCGTTTCGACGTCATCGGCCTCGGCAACGCCATCGTCGACGTCATCGCCCGCGCCGACGACGGCTTCCTCGCCCAGCACGGCATCGCCAAGGGCGGCATGACGCTGATCGACGCCCACCGCGCCAAGGTGCTGGAGGACGCGCTCGCCGACACGACCATCGTGCCCGGCGGCTCGGCCGCCAACACGATCGCCGGCATAGCCTCGCTTGGCGGCGAAGGCGCCTTTATCGGTCGCGTCCACGCCGACTGGCTGGGCGAGGGCTTCGCGGCCGGCACGCAAAAGATCGGCGTCCACTACGACACGCCGGCCGCCACCGAAGGCGCGCCGACCGCCCGTTCGGTCATCCTGGTGACGCCGGACGGGCAGCGCTCGATGAACACCTATCTGGGCGCCTCGGTCGAGATGGACGAGGGCGACATCGACGCGGCGGCGATCGGCGCGGCCAAGATCCTCTATGTCGAGGGCTATCTGTGGGACACTGACCGGCTGAAGGGCGCGGTGCGAAAGGCGGTCGCGGCGGCGAAGGCGGCCGGCCGCCTGGTCGCGCTCACCCTGTCGGACGCCTTCTGCGTCGGGCGCTTCCGGGCCGAGTTCATCGAGCTCATCGAGACCGACATCGACATCGTCTTCGCCAACGAGGCGGAGATCACCTCGCTCTACGAGACCGAGATCTTCGACGAGGCGTTCCAGAACGCGCGCGCGACGGGCAAGCTGTTCGCCATCACGCGCTCGGAGAAGGGCGCCGTCATCTGCCAGGGCGCGGCGGTGCACTTGATCGACGCGATCCCAGGCGTCACCGTTGTCGACACGACCGGGGCAGGCGACCAGTTCGCGGCCGGGTTCCTCTACGGCGTCGCCCATGGCCTCGGCCTCGCGGTCAGCGGGCGTCTGGGCGTGCTGGCCGCCGGCGAGGTGATCTCGCATATCGGGCCGCGGCCGATCGTCTCGCTGAAGGACCTCGCGGCCGGGCTGATCTAGGCCTTCGCCTTCTTGCGCTTGCGGGCCGGCGCCTTCGCCTTGATCGCGGCAACGGCGACGGTCTTGCGGCTGGCCTTCTCGTCTAGTCCCGACTGGGCGCGGCGGCGAATGAGCTGGGCGTAGACGTCTTTGGGCGTCGCATCGCGGGCGGCGATGAGGACCAGAAGGTGGTAGAGCACATCGGCGCACTCGGCGACGAAGTGCGCCTTGTCCTCGACCAGCGCGGCGATGATCGTCTCTGCCGCTTCCTCGCCCAGTTTCTTGGCGATCTTGGGCGGCCCACCCTGCAGCAGCTTAGCGGTATAGGACTTGGCGGGATCGGAGCCCTTGCGCGCCTTGATCTCGGCGAAGAGGACATCGAGGGGGTGGTTGGACATTCGGCGATCCGTGGCTCGGGCAGGCGATTCGCCGCCAATATAGACCTCTAGCGCCAGAAAGCGCCGTCGTCCGCAAAGGCGGCCCAGCAGCGCCGCGCCTCTTGCCAGGCGAGCGCCCCGCGATGCGCCGCCCAGCCCGAGACGAACAGCGCCGCACGTTCCAGCGCAGGGCGCCGGACGGACGGCGCGGCTGCGACGACGCGGGCGAGAATGGCGTCGACCGAGGCGGCATCGTTGAAGCCGCCCAGCGCCTCCTGCAGCGCAGCGAGCACCTTGAGGCCTTTCTTCGCGGCCTTGCGCGGATAGAGGCCGGCGAAGAAGTCGGCGGCATAGCGCAGCTTCTTCAGGGCGAGGCGCAGTTCATGGCGGGCCTCGACGTCCAGGGCGTCGATCTCGCCTGCCGCGGCGAGCACCGCCTCGAAGCGGCGTTCCAGCTGGGCGGCCGCGAAGTCGGCGAGCGAGGCGGCCTCCTCGGGCGGGGTGGCGCGCAATGTCCAGGCGGCTTGCGCCAGGTCGATCAGCAGTGCCGTCGTGCGCGGGCTGGCGGCGGCGGCGACCGCCTCGGTCCAGGCCGTGCGACGAGCGGCGGCAAGGGCGCGGCCGAGGGCGCGCATGTCGTCCGCCATGGTGGGCGGCGGCGCGGCGGCCTTGAGCGTATCGGCGGTGATGACGTCGAGATCGCGGGCCGGGCCGAGCAGACCGGCGAGCCAGCCGGCCTCGGTACGCAAGGCGCGGCGCGCCTCGCCCGGCAGTACATCCTTGAAGACCGCGAGCGCCGCCCTGAGCCGGCGGAGCGCGACGCGCAATTGATGGACGCCTTCGGGAAGGCGGCGCCGGGCGACCGCCGGCACGTTTGCCGCCGCCTGCGCGGCGCAGGCATCGACGATCGCCGCGGCGGCATGCTGGGGCGTCATCGCCTGGTCGAGCGCGACCGGGGCGGCCTTGACCGCGCGCGGCGGTTTGCCGGCCGCCAGCGCGAAGCCGCGCGCCGCCTTGGTGACATGGCCGACGCCGACGCCGGGCAAGGCGGCGAGCGCCCGCGCCAGGGCGAAGAGCGGTTCGGCGCCGCCCGCCTTGATCTCGATCTCCAGCTCGCACACCGCCTCGTGGCGACGGCCGGCGCGGACTTCGCCCCGGTCGAGCGCCAGTTCCAGGACGCTGTCGGCGTCGCGCACAAGGGCCATGCGGCGGGTCATGTCGCTGAGAAAGACCTGGCGAAGATCGTTCCGGCGCAGCCGTTTGGCGAGGGGCTTGAGGCCGGTTTCGAGGGCGAGGGCGAGATCGGGCTCCGGCCCCTTCAGCGGCCATTCCCACTCGCCGCGCCGGGCGAGCAGCCCGCCCTCGCCCGCCGTCTTGACGGTCTGCACGAAGCTGCGGCCGTCGGCGCGCACGCGCAGGAAGATGCCGTGCGCCTTCAGCGCGGCGTCGGGG
>JAEUMK010000001.1 GCA_016792565.1 Alphaproteobacteria bacterium | reverse complement strand
TGCGCTTGTCAGATCGGCGTTAATGGTTGCTACGGCGCGGCCGTCAAGCTGCCGCCCGACGAATCCCTCGCCATAGCCGAGCATCGACACCCGCACCGCCGCGCCCTGCAAGATCCATGGCTCGTCGGCCCACGCTTCCTGCAATGCCTCGGCATCCGCGATGGTCTCCAGCACCTTGCGGTTCGCGCCGCCCCGCACCGAGTTGGTCGCCACCAGCCCGACCCGCCGCGCCCGTCCGGCCTTGATCGCCTCCCAGCCTTTCTCCACCCAATAGACGACGAAATCCGCTTCCGCCGGAACGCGCCCCTTGAACAGCGCGAACAGCCGCTCGACATAGGCGTCGCCCAGCCCGTCGCGCATCCTCTTGCCGCCCAGAAACGGCGGATTGCCGATGATCGCGTCGGCCTCCGGCCACTGCGCCTCGATCCACCGCTCGCCCCCTTCCCCCAGCGCGCCCTTGGGCGCGCGGTTCGGGGGAAGGTGTCCGGAGGACGGAAGGGGGGCCTTCGCAACAGTTTCCGTCTTGCCCCCTTCCCGGCCTTCGGCCGGACTTCCCCCGGCCGCGCCGGCTTCGCCGCCGCTGGGGGCAGAGGGCTCCACCCTGGTCATCAGCGCGTCGCGGCACTCGATCTGGTCCAGCGTGTTCAGGATCGGCTCGCGGTAATTGGTATAGCCGTTGCGCTTCATCCACTGCAGGTCGCCGATCCACAGCGTCACCCGCGCCAGTTCCGCCGCATAGGCCTCGATCTCGATGCCCTTCACCGCGTCCAGCCCGACGCGCGGGGCCGGGGCGGCGATGCCCATCCGCTCCGCCTCGACGATGGCCCTGAGTTCGATGTCCTTCAGCGCCTGCAACGCGACATAGAGGAAATTGCCGCTGCCGCAGGCCGGGTCCAGCACCCGGAACGCCGCCAGCCGGTCGAGGAAGGCGTTCAACGCATCCTGCGCCGCGCCATAGGCGGCGTCGCGCCGCTTGGCGATGGCGTTCAGGGCCTTCTGGCGCTTGCCCTCCCCGGCCTTGGCGGCCTTCGGATCGCTGCGGAACTGCTCCGCCGCCGCCTCGGTCAGCGCCGCGCGCTCCGCCTCGGCCGCCTTCATCGCCTCGGCATGGGCCTTCACCACGGCCAGCGCCGCCTCGCGCTCGGCGGGCCGCGGCCGGATGATGACCGGGTCCACGATCTTCAGGATCTTCTCGCGGTCGGTGTAGTGCGCGCCCAGCGCCGGGCGCTCGCGCGTCGCGGTCAGCGCCTGCTCGAACAGCGTGCCGAAGATCGCCGGGTCGATTTCCGACCAGTCGTTGTCGGCCGCCGTGTCGCCGATCAGTTTCAGGTCCTGCACCGTCAGCGGCAGCGTCTCGGCCCGGTCGAACAGCCCGCCGTTGAACCAGCGGATCAGCTCCGGCCCGAAGAAGCGCTCGTCCTCGGCCTCGGTCGCCATCTTGGCGAACAGGTCCGCGAGCTGCGCCTGCGCGACGCCGGGGCGGGTCTGCGTCGCCTTGATCGTGCGGCTGAACAGGGCGTCGGGCAGCAGCCCGGCATCCTCCGCGAACATGCAGAAGACGAGCTGGTTCAGGAAATGCGCCACCGCGCGCGGCGCGTGGCCGCGCTCCTGCAACCGCTTGCCGAGGTCGCCGAAGCGCTCCGCGACGGTCGCGGTCAGTTCCTGCGGGCTGACGCCGGGTTTCAGCGCATCCGAGCCGGCGAAGACCTGCCGCAGAAGTTCCAGCTTCGCCGGCTCGCGCAAATCCTCCAGCGTCAGCACATGGGTCTTCGAGACGGTATTGGTCCAGTTGGTGTGGACCTCGATCCGCTCCATGTCGCTGACGACCAGAAAAGGCGGGTTCTGAAGGTCGAGCGCATAGGCCTGCACCTGGCGCAGCGCGCCCTTCAGGTCCTTGTGCTTGCCCTTGTATTCCCAGGCGAAGCAGCCCTTCTTCCAGACATCGGCCCAGCCGTCGCCGCCGCCGGTCTTCTCAGCCCCTCGTTCGAAGCAATAGCTCTCGCCGAACGGATCGGCTTCGGTCGGCGTCTTCTCGCCGATGAGCGCGCACAGATCGTTGAAATGGGATTGCGACGCCTGCCGCTCGCGCAGCGTGCTGTCGCCCCATTTCCTGATGAAGTCCGCCGCGTTCATGCCCACCCCGAGTCGATGCCCGGCACCATCGCACACTCCCCCGCGCCCCCTCCATCCTCCCATCCGCCCCGCCGTCCGCCTCCCCCTTCCCCCATCGGGAAAGGGGGGCCTTGGGCATCGCGCGGCGCCCTTGACGAAATATGACTTCTGTCCTATATTTGCTCCTTGACCCCGACGGATGGTCCGCCGGGCGCGTGGAGGGTTGCCCGTATGGACGCCGCCGGCAGGGTGCGGCCGGTTTCCGGCGAAGATGAACAAAGGCCGGAGCGCGACGTTCGAATGCCGGCGGCCCGCCGCGCCCCCTCCCCCTGCCACCCCGGCGGGGAACGAAGATGCTTTCTTTCGCGGGCGCGACACAATATTTCACCTCCGCCGCGTCGGCCCCTTGCCCTCCGGCCCCCCCTCCTGTATGAGCCCGCCCCTCAACTCCTGCGGTCTTTCGGGGGAGGCGGCCGGCGCACTGCCGGTCCGCCAAGGGCTTGTGCCCGGTCCGGAAGAGCCATCGCCACGCGAAGCGCCCTCGCCCTTCGCCGCGCGCCGCAGGCTTGGAAAGGTGAAGGGCAGACATGCCTTTTTATGAACACGTCTTCGTGGCGCGCCAGGACGCGACGCCGCAGGCGGTCGAGACGCTGACCGAGGAAATCAAGGGCATCCTTGAAGCCAACGGCGGCAAGCTGGCCAGCCAGGAGAACTGGGGCGTTCGCACGCTCGCCTACCGCATCAAGAAGAACCGCAAGGGCCACTTCGTGCTCCTCAACATCGACGCGCCCTCCAAGGCCGTCCAGGAGATGGAGCGCCTGCAGAAGATCAACGAGGACATCCTGCGCTTCATGACCGTGCGCGTCGAAGCGTTCGAGGAAGGCCCCTCGGCGATGATGAAGGCCCGCGACCGCGACGAGCGCCGCCGCGAATTCGGCGACCGCGACGGCGGCTTCGGCGGCGGCTTCGGCGGCGGCCGCGACCGCGATCGCGGCGACCGCGGCGACCGCGGCGATCGTCCCCCGCGTCGCGACCGCGACGAAGCCCCCCGCTCGTTTGAAGGAGGCGCCGCATGAGCACGCCCGCCAACACCGCGACCACCAACCCGACCCGCCGTCCCTTCTTCCGCCGCCGGAAGACCGATCCGTTCACGGGCCCCCAGGCCCCGAAGATCGACTACAAGGACGTGCGCCTGCTGCAGCGCTTCATCTCCGAGCGCGGCAAGATCGTCCCGTCCCGCATCACCGCGGTCTCGGTGAAGAACCAGCGCGCCCTCGCCAAGGCGATCAAGCGCGCCCGGTTCCTCGCCCTGCTGCCCTACGTCATCGCCTGAGGGGGAACGGACCATGCAGATCGTTCTTCTCGAACGCGTCGAAAAGCTCGGCCAGATCGGCGACGTCGTGAACGTGAAGCCGGGCTTCGCCCGCAACTTCCTTCTGCCGCGCGGCAAGGCGCTGCGCGCGACGAAGACCAACATCGCCCAGTTCGAGGCCCAGCGCGCCCAGCTCGAAGCGCGCAACCTGGAACGCAAGGCCGAGGCCGCCCAGGTCGCCGCCAAGCTCGACGGGCAGACCTTCGTCGTGCTGCGCCAGGCCGGCGAGACCGGCATCCTCTACGGTTCGGTGAACACCCGCGACATCGCGGCCGCGATCACCGAGGGCGGCTTCACCGCCGCGCGCAACCAGATCGTCCTCGACAATCCGATCAAGTCGGTCGGCCTGCACGAGGTGAAGGTGCAGCTCCATCCGGAAGTGCGCTCCAAGGTCACGCTCAACGTCGCCCGCAATGCGGACGAGGCCGAGCGTCAGGCCCGCGGCGAGGACGTGCGCGTCGCCCAGGAAGAGGAAGAGGCCCCCGAGGCCGCCGACCTCCTGGAAGTCGCCATCGAAGCCGGCGACGACGAGTAACGGCGGCGCCGCCGCTGGGACCCAAGGGCGGGCGCCGGTGCGTCCGCCCTTTTCCTATCCACAGGCCGCACGATTTCTGTGAGAATCGATTCGTCCGCATTGCGCCCTTTGGCGCGCGGGCCTTTAGTGACCGCCATGACCCTCGCCTACGACAGAAGCGCCGACGCCGCCGAAGAGTCCGCGCTCTATCGCCAGCCGCCGCACAATACCGAGCTGGAACAGGCGCTGATCGGCTGCCTGCTGCTCAACAACGAATCCGCCAACCGCTTGCCCGACGCGCTCAAGCCCGAGCATTTCCACGCGCCGCTGCATCGCCGCCTCTACGAGGCGATCCTGCTGGCCCGCTCGCGCGACCAGCTCGCCACGCCGCTGACGCTCAAGACCCAGTTCGAGTCCGATCCCGACTTCCGCGAGGTCGGCGGCTTCGCCTATCTGGTGCGCCTGGTGGAAGACGTGCCCAGCGTGCGCAACATCGATCAGTTCGCGCGCGCCATCGTCGACCTGGCGACCAGGCGCGAGCTCATCAATCTGGGCGAGGGCCTCGTCAACGACGCCTATGACGCGCCGCTCGACTACACGCCGTCCGACCAGATCGAGGCGGCCGAGCGCGCGCTCTACGCGCTCGCCGAGCCGGAGAAGCGCGGCGGCGGCTTCAAGACGTTCCGCCAGGCCGCCGCGATGGCGCTGCAGACGGCCGAGTACGCCCGCAAGACGCGCGGCGGCACGCCGGGCGTGCCGACCGGCTTCCGCAAGATGGACGAGAAGCTGGGCGGCCTCCAGAAATCGGATCTCCTGATCCTCGCCGGCCGACCCGGCATGGGCAAGACCGCCCTCGCCACCAACATGGCCGTCAACGCCGCCCGCGCCCGCCTCAACGATCCCGAGGAAGGCGGCGTCGTCGCCTTCTTCTCGCTGGAAATGTCCGCCGAGCAGCTCGCCACCCGCATCATCTCGGAAGTCGCCGAGATCCCGCTGTGGGAGATCCGCAAGGGCAAGGTCGACGCCCGCGATTTTGGCCGCCTGATCGACGCCGTGACGCTGCTGGAGAACCTGCCGCTCTACATCGACGACTCCCCCGGCCTCTCGATCGCCCAGATCGCAGCCCGCTCGCGCCGCATGGCCCGCGACAAGAAGGTCGGTCTGGACATGATCGTCATCGACTATCTGCAATTGATCGAGCCGTCAGGCTTCAAGCGCCACGACAGCCGCGTGCAGGAGGTGACGGAAGTCTCCAAGGGCTTGAAAAACCTCGCCAAGGAACTCGAAGTCCCCGTCCTCGCCTGCGCCCAGCTCTCGCGCGGCGTCGACGCCCGCGACGACAAGCGCCCGGTCCTCTCCGACCTGCGCGAGTCCGGCTCGATCGAGCAGGATGCCGACGTCGTGATGTTCGTCTTCCGCGAGGAGTACTATCACAAGAGCCGCGAGCCCGATCACGACGATCCCGAATACGGCAAGTGGCTGGAGAAGATGAACCGCGTCGGCGGCAAGGCCGAAGTCCTCGTCGAAAAGCACCGGTCCGGCCCGACCGGCTCGATTCGCCTCGCCTTCGACGGCTCGTTCACCCGGTTCGACGATCTGGCGGACGATGACGAGCTGCCCGAAAGGCACTGAGTGACCGCGCCCGCCGCCGAACCGCTTGCCGACCCTGTCCGCGACCGCCCGGTTCTCACCGTCTCGCTAGCCGCCGTCGCGGAAAACTGGCGCACGCTGAAGGACGCCGCGCCGCGCGCCGAAACGGCCGCGGTCGTGAAGGCCGACGGCTATGGCCTCGGCGCCGCGCCCATCGCCGCCAAGCTGCGGGCGGCCGGCTGCGCCACCTTTTTCGTCGCCACGCTCGACGAAGGCCGCGCCTTGCGCGCCGCCCTCGGACACGGACCGCGCATCTTCGTCCTCAACGGCCTGCCGCCCGGCGCCGCCGCGTCCTTTGCGGCGCACGCGCTGACGCCGGTGCTGAACACGCTTGAGGAAGTCCGCGCCTGGAGCGACTCCGGCCGCCGCTCCGCAGCGCTTCACGTCGACACGGGCATGAGCCGCGCCGGTCTCAGTCCGGCCGAACTGGATACGCTGGTCGACGAGCCCGCCCTGCTGGCCAAACTCGATCTCGCGCTGGTGATGAGTCACCTCGCCTGCGGCGACGAGGCCGACCATCCGCAGAACCGCGCCCAGCTCGGCCGCTTCCGTGCGGCGCTGGCGCGCCTGCCGGCCGCCCCGGCCAGCCTCGCGGCGTCTGGCGGCGTCTTCCTCGGCCCGGACTATCACTTCGATCTCGTCCGCCCCGGCATCGCGCTCTATGGCGGCCACCCGATGCTCGCTGGAGCGAACCCGATGCGCGCCGCCGCGACGCTGACCGCCGAGGTGATCGGCGTGCGCACCCTTCAGCGCGGCGACACCGCCGGCTATGGCGCGACCTATGCGGCGACGCATGAAGTCCGCCTCGCCGTCTGCAATATCGGCTACGCCGACGGCATCATGCGCTCGCTCTCCAATCGCGGCGTCGCCTATATCGGCGATGTCGCCTGTCCCTATGCCGGGCGCGTCTCGATGGACCTTCTGACGCTCGACGTGACGGCGGTCCCACCGGCCCTTGCGGCGCGCGGCGCGCAGGTCGAAATCATCGGCCCGCGCATGCCGATCGAAGAAATGGCCGCACGGGCCGGCACCGCGAACTACGAAATCCTCACCGGCCTCGGCAATCGCTTCACCCGCGTCATGCTCGACAGCCAGTGGACACGGGTCGTCTAGACGATGGCGCGCGGCTCCAGCTTCGTCTGCCAGGCCTGCGGGGCGGTCCATGCCAAGTGGGCCGGGCGCTGCGATGCCTGCGGCGGCTGGAATACGATCGTTGAAGAGACGGCTTCGTCGGGGCCGGGAGGCGGACCGCCCTCGCGCTCGGCCGGCCGAGGCCGCAAGCTGTCGCTTGTTTCGCTGCGGAGCGACGAGCCGGAGCCGCCGCGAATATTCACCGGCGTCGGCGAACTCGACCGCGTTCTGGGCGGCGGACTTGTGCCAGGTTCGGCGATCCTTGTCGGCGGCGATCCCGGCATCGGCAAGTCGACGATACTGCTTCAGGCTCTCGCCGCCCTCGCCCGCCAGGGCAAGCGCGTCGTCTACGTCTCGGGCGAGGAAGCTGCCGCCCAGGTTCGCCTGCGTGCCCGCCGGCTCGGCCTCGCGGACGCCGAGGTGGATCTCGCCATGGAGACCAACCTGAAGGACATCCTGGCCACCCTGGACGCAGCGAAGCCCGATGCGGTGGTCATCGACTCCATCCAGACCCTGTGGTCCGACGCCGTGGAGAGCGCGCCAGGGACAGTCAGTCAGGTCCGCGCGGTGGCGCAGGATCTGGTGCGCTACGCCAAACGGAGCGGCGCGGCGGCGATCCTCGTCGGCCATGTGACGAAGGACGGTCAGATCGCCGGACCTCGCGTCGTCGAGCATCTGGTTGACACCGTGCTCTATTTCGAAGGCGAGCGCGGGCACCAGTTTCGCATTCTCCGGGCGGTCAAGAACCGCTTCGGACCGACCGACGAGATCGGCGTCTTCGAGATGACCGATCGGGGTCTTGCCGAGGTGTCCAACCCCTCAATGCTGTTCCTGACCGGGCGGGATCAGTGGTCGAGCGGCGCTGCGGTCTTCGCCGGCGTCGAGGGCACGCGGCCGCTGCTCGTCGAGATTCAGGCGCTCGCCTCGCCGACCAGCTACGGGACGCCGCGCCGGGCCGTGGTGGGCTGGGACACCGCCCGCCTCAACATGGTTCTGGCGGTCCTCGAAACGAGATGCGGTCTGGGCATTGGCGGGCACGACATTTACCTGAATGTCGCGGGAGGGTTGAAGATCAGCGAACCGGCGGCAGACCTGGCGGCAGCCGGCGCCCTGATCTCGTCG
>JAEUMK010000005.1 GCA_016792565.1 Alphaproteobacteria bacterium | reverse complement strand
ATCGCGCGCTCTCTGGAGCAGGTGCCGGGCTAGAGCGTCCTGCGTTCATAGCGGATAGCAGCTTCCTTCCTCATGGCCGCCCTTGAGGCGGCCATGAGGGCGAGATCATGCGCGTGCGTCCATTCGCATGATGCTCCAGAGGATCATCCGGCGGCGCGGCGGCCGGGTGTCCGATGCCTGATTGCGCCCTCAGTCGTCCCAGTCGCCCCAGTCTTCCTTGCGGCGGCGGTCGCGGCGGCGGCCATACCGGCGGCGATCGTCGTCATCGTCATCGTCATCGTCATCATCGTCGTCGTCATCGTCGTCGTCATCGTCGTCATCCTTGCGGCGCCGGTTGCGCGTCCGCCGGCGGGGGCGGTCCTCGCCCCATTCTTCGCGAAAGCGCTCCCAGGGCATCGGCCGGGACCGTCTTCCCCCGAACGCGAGGCGCGCCAGTAGCAGGACGCCAAGGCCGGCGATCCAGACCAGCACCGTGCCGGCCAGACCCAGCGCGCCGAGCGCCCCAAGCACCGGATCGACGAAGGCCGCGATCTCGGGATGGGCGGCGAGCCACGCGGTGACCGGCGCCAGCAGGTCGCCGGCCGCACCGGCCAAGAAATAGATGCCCCATACGAGGGCGGTCCACACCAGAGCGAGAATGAACATGGGGCCGGCCCTCAGTCGAAGATGTCGAAGAGGCTGAAGCCCTTGCGCTTGCGCGGCGCGTAGCCCCGGTCGTCGTAGTCGTCGTCGTCGTCGCGCGAATGGCGCGGCCGCGGCGGTTCGCGGTCCGGCGCGCGACGGGCGGCGCGCGGCGGCTCGTCCTCGGAGGTGCCGCTCATCAGCTTCTCAAGTTCGCCGCGATCGAGCCAGACGCCCCGGCAGGTGGGGCAGAAGTCGAACTCGACGCCGGAGCGCGAGACGGTCTGCATCGCAGCATTATCGTTGGGACAGACGAGAAGGGGCATGGGCATCGCCTTGTGACATGCGGGTTGGGCGCATCGGCGAGGGCGAAGCGGATCCCGGGCGCGCCGGGCTCGAACGATCGATGGATGCGGCGCAGGCCACTTCACCCTCACGGCTTGAGGGGCGATCGCGTTACCTGGTCTTGGAGAACGGTTTGGGACCCAGGCATCGAGACAACCCCGATGCGGTCCGACATCGCGATACGCATGTATCGCCAGAGGGGCCCGGCCCGCCCGCCGAATATGGAAAGGGCCGGGGGGCGCCGCAAGCCCTCCGGCCTCAAAAAGTTCAGCCGCGCAGGCTGCCCCCGGTCGCCTTGGCGACGGCGGCGACGATCTTCTGCGCGACCGCCTCGATCTCGGGTTCGGTCAGCGTGCGGTCCTTCGGCTGGAGGCGCACGGCGATGGCGAGCGACTTCTGGCCCTCGGGAACGCCCTTGCCCTCATAGAGGTCGAAGAGATCGACGCGCTCGATCAGCCCCTTGTCGGCGCCGGCCGCCGCCTTGATGAGATCGGCCGCCGCGACCGAGGCGTTCACCAGGAAGGCGAAGTCGCGCTCCACCGCCTGATAGTCGCTGAGGACGAGCGCCGGCTTGGTCTTGGTCGCCCTGGCCTTGGGCAGCGGGATCGCATCGACGAACACCTCGAACGCCGCCGCCGGACCCTTGATGTCCATCGCCTCCATGACGCTCGGGTGCAATTCGCCGAAGCGGGCGATCACCGTCTTCGGCCCCAGCTTCAGCTGGCCCGAGCGGCCGGGGTGGTACCAGCCGGGCGCATCGGCGACGACGGTGAGGTTCGCCGCCGGTCCGCCCAGCGCCTCGATCAGCGCCAGCGCGTCGGCCTTGGCTGCGAAGACGTCGGGCACGAAAGGCGCGCCGGACCATTGCCGCGCCCCCTGCCCGGCCCTGAGGCCCGCCGCGACGGTCGGCTGGTCGGCATCGCCGCTGCCCGCGAAGGCCGGGCCGACCTCGAAGAGATGGGCCGGGGTGAGGCCGCGCGCCGCGTTGCGTGACGCCGCCGCGATCAGCGAGGGCAGCACCGAGGGCCGCATCGCGTCGAGATCGGCCGAGATCGGATTGGCGAGCAGCATCGCCTCCTCGCCGCCGCCGAACAGCCGCGCATGGGCGCGCGGGATGAAGGAATAGCTGACCGCCTCGACCAGCCCGCGTGCGCCGAGCGCCCGGCGCGCCTCGCGCACCCGGCGCTGGGCCGGGCTGAGGCCGGGCTTCGTCACCGCCGCAAGACGCGGCAGCGGCGTCGCCGGAATGTTGTCGAGGCCGTGGATGCGCGTCACCTCTTCGACCAGATCGGCCGCGCCGTGCAGGTCCGGCCGCCACGAGGGCGGCGTCACCTGGAACGGGAACGCGCCGGCGATCGTGCAGCCGAGATCGCCGAGAATGCGCAGGATCTCGGCCGGCGGCAGGTCGAGCCCCGTCAGCCGCTTCACCAGCCCCGGATCGAAGGCGATGGTCCGCCGCCACGCCGGAACCGCCCCGGCGCTCACCACGTCGCTGGCTTCGCCGCCGCACCAGTCGAGGATCAGCCTGGTCGCCAGTTCCAGCCCGGCGCGATTGAAGGCCGGATCGACGCCGCGCTCGAAGCGATAGCGCGCGTCGGAGTTGATGCCGGTCTTGCGCCCCGCCGCCGCGATGCGCACCGGATCGAACAGCGCCGCCTCGATGAAGACGTTGACCGTCTCCATCGTGCAGCCGGTCTCCAGCCCGCCCATCACGCCCGCGATGCCGCGCGCCGCGGCGTCGTCGGCGATGACGACGATCTCGCCGTCCAGCGCATAACTCTTGCCGTCGAGCCCGACGAGGCTCTCGCCGTCGGTGGCGAAGCGCGCCGTCAGCTTGCCGCTCAGCCTGTCGGCGTCGAACACATGCAGCGGCCGCGCCCGGTCGAGGCTGATGAGGTTGGTGACGTCCACCAGCGCCGAGATCGGGCGCAGCCCGACCGCGCGCAGGCGGTTCTGCACCCAGGCGGGCGAGGGTCCGTTCTTCACGCCGCGGATCATCCGGCCCTCGAACAGCGGCGCCGCCTCGCCCGCCGCGACCGCGGTGGCGATCGGCGAGGGGAAGCTGCCCGCCACCGGCGCGATCTCCGGCGTCACGACATGGCCAAGCCCCGCCGCCGCCAGATCGCGGGCGATCCCCGCGACGCCGTTGCAGTCGCCGCGATTGGGCGTGATGGCGATGTCGATGACCGGATCGTCGAGCCCCAGCACGGCGGCCACCGGCGCGCCGACCGGCGCGTCGTCGGGCAGTTCGATGATGCCGTCGTGATCCTCGCCGAGCTTCAGCTCGCGCGCCGAGCACAGCATGCCGTTGGAGAGCTGGCCGCGGATCGACCCCGCCTTCAGCTCCAGCCCGCTCGCCGGGATGATCGCCCCGACCGGCGCGAACACCGCCTTCATGCCGGCCCGCGCATTCGGCGCGCCGCAGACGACCATGACGTCCTCGGTGCCGGTATCGACGATGCAGACCTGGAGCTTGTCGGCGTTGGGATGGCGCGTCGCGGTGCGCACATGGGCGACGCGGAAGGCGGCCAGCTCCGCCGCCTTGTCCTCGACGCTCTCCACCTCCAGCCCGATCCGGGTGAGGGTGACGAGGATCTCGTCCAGCGACGCCTCGGTGACGAGGTGTTCCTTCAGCCACGACAGGGTGAATTTCATCGCGTCAGCCCTCCGGCCAGCGAGGGCTGCTCCAGCACGCCGAAGCCGTAATGCTTCAGCCATCTCAGATCGCTGTCGAAGAAGGCGCGCAAATCCGGCAGCCCGTATTTCAGCATCGCCAGCCGGTCGATGCCGCAGCCGAAGGCGAAGCCCTGGTATTTCTCCGGGTCGAGGCCGCAATTGGCGATGACCTTGGGATGCACCATGCCGCAGCCCAGGATCTCCAGCCAGTCATCGCCCTCGCCGAACTTCACCGTGTCGCCCGAGCGGTCGCACTGAATGTCGACCTCGGCCGAGGGCTCGGTGAACGGGAAGTGCGAGGCGCGGAAGCGCATGGTGACGTTCGGCACCTCGAAGAACGCCTTGCAGAATTCCTCCAGCACCCATTTCAGGTGCCCCATATGAGTGGACTCGTCGATGACGAGGCCCTCGATCTGGTGGAACATCGGCGTGTGGGTCTGGTCGCTGTCGCTGCGATAGGTGCGGCCCGGCGCGATGATGCGGATGGGCGGCTTCTGCGACAGCATGGTGCGGATCTGCACCGGGCTCGTATGCGTGCGCAGCACCGGCCGCGAGCCGTCGGCCCGGGCGTTCAGGTAGAACGTGTCGTGCATCTGCCGCGCGGGGTGTTCCGGCGGGATGTTCAGCAGCGTGAAATTATAGTCGTCGCGCTCGACCTCCGGCCCTTCGGCGAGGGCGAAGCCCATGTCGGCGAAGATGGCGATCAGCTCGTCCGTCACCTGCGCGACGGGATGGATGCGCCCGGCGTTCGGATCGAACGCGAAGGCGGGGGCGGGCAGCGTCACGTCGACCCGCTCGGTCTCCAGCCGCCGCTGCAGCACGGCGAGGCCGAGCGCGTGCTTCTTCGCCCCGATCGCCTCGGCGACGCGGTCGCGCAGCGCGTTGAAGGCGGGGCCTTGGGTCTTGCGCTCGTCGGGCGAGAGCGCGCCCAGCGTCTTCAGCAGCTCGGAGACGACGCCCTTCTTGCCGAGCGCATGGACGCGCACCGCCTCCAGCGCCGCATCGTCTTCGGCCGCCGCGATGCGCGCGATGAGATCGCCCTCGAGCGCGGAAATGTCCGTCATGGGTCTGTCCTGGGAATCGATGCCGCCGCTGCGGGGTTATAGCCCCGCAGACGGCCCTTCGGACCAGACCGAAATCAGGCGGCTTTCAGCGCGCCGTTCGCCTGGTCCACGAGCGCCTTGAAGGCCTCGGGCTGGGTGATCGCCAGGTCCGACAGGATCTTCCGGTCGACCTCGACGCCCGCCTTGCCGAGACCGTCGATAAATCGGCCATAGGTCAGGCCGTGGGCGCGGACGGCGGCGTTGATGCGCTGGATCCACAGGGCGCGGAAGTTGCGCTTGCGCAGCTTGCGGCCGATATAGGCGTTGGTGCCAGCGCGATCGACCGCTGCTTTCGCGGTGCGAATCGTGTTCTTGCGGCGGCCGTAAAAGCCCTTGGCGGCTTTCAGGATCTTCTTGTGCTTGGCGTGGGACGTAACGCCCCGCTTGACGCGCGACATGGGCTAGCTCCTCAAATTCTCTTGGCGATCCGCCCCACTCTCTTTCTCCCCCTGCGTGCGGGGGGAGCGGCCCGAAGGGCCGAGGGGGGCAAAGGGTTCCGGGGTTCGGGTTAGCGGGCGTAGGGCATCCACAGCGCGACGCGCAGCGTCTCGGATTCCGAGAGCACCTTGGTGCCGCGATTGGTGCGGATGTAGTCGCCGCTATGGCTGGACAGGCGGTGACGCTTGCCGGCGACGCCGGACTTCACCTTCCCCGAAGCCGTGAATTTGAAGCGCTTCTTGGCGCCCGACTTGGTCTTCAGCTTGGACATTTTGCACCTCTCAGGTTGTGAGAGCGCGACGGAGAATACGCGGAAAACCGCCATTCCAGTCGTGCCTTGAGGGCCGCCACGGCATGTCCTTCGGCCGGGCCGCCCCATAAGAGCGCGGGGAGATACAGGAAGGCGGGGGGGAGTGCAAGATGGGAGGCACAGCATGTCCCTAGCAGGCTTCCGGACCAACCGACACTCCCGCCGGATCTGCCACAATCCTGCCCAAGCCGGACTCCTATGAAACCACCCTCATGGCCGGGCCTGACCCGGCCATCCAGCGCCGCGCAAGCTGGCGCGCGGCCCGTCTCCGGCGCATCATCGCCGCCACAGCCTTGAGGAGGCCCCCATGCTCATCGTCACCGGTTCCGCCACGGCGCGGCCCGAGACCATCGCCGAGATGACCGCGCTGGCGCTGGAACACGTCCGCCGCTCGCGCGCCGAACCCGGCTGCCTTTCGCACGAGGTCCATGTCGACGCCGAGAACCCTCTGCGCCTCACCTTCCTGGAACGCTGGGCGGACGATGCGGCGCTCGCCGCGCATTTCGCCCTGCCCGCCTCGAAGGACTTCGTCCGCCGCCTGCGCGCGCTCAGCGCGTCGAGCGGCGCGATCGAGATCTATCACACCACCCGCGTCACGCTCTGAAGGCGGGCGCGGGTGGCGGGCGCCGGCGGCGCCGGCGCGGCGTCAGCGCCAGCGGCTATAGCCCCAGCCGCCGCCGCCGATCAGCACGACGATGAGAACGATGATCAGAATGGTTTCAAGAGACATGGGTCACCTTCGCATCGGCGCCGGCGAAGCGCCGCGCCGTCAGGATTGAACGCGCGGCCGCGCCGCCGGTTCCCTCAGCCGCCCTCGCGGCGCCGCCAGT
This sequence comes from Alphaproteobacteria bacterium, assembly GCA_016792565.1. Classification (GTDB taxonomy): domain Bacteria; phylum Pseudomonadota; class Alphaproteobacteria; order Micropepsales; family Micropepsaceae; genus JADZAI01. The sequence continues at coordinate 69,353 of JAEUMK010000005.1, read as the reverse complement.
CCTCGGGGGTGTCGAAGTCCGTCGCCCACAGGCCCAGCCCCTCCAGCCGCGCGGCGGCCTCCTCAAGCCCATAGCGCGCCGAATAGCGCCGATAGGCGAGCGCCCATCCGGCTCGCACCATGGCGCGGCCGAGATCGCTCTCCCCGGCATAGCAGGTGGCGAGCGTCCGCCCGTATGTGTCGGTGCCGTGCGCCACGCAGCGCACGACGGCGCCGTCGGCGAGGGCGCGCAGCTTCCCCGCCGCCGACGACCCGCAGGCGAAGGTCACGATCGGCGGCGTCCTGGTCGTGCAGCTCTGGTCCGATTCCGGCGCGTCGATCCCGTCGAGCCGGATGCGGGTCTCGCCGATGCGGATCGTGTCGCCGTCGCTCACCCGCGCCCGGCCGGCGATGTCGAAGCTGGCGGGCGCGCCGTTCAGCGCATCGGCGACCTGCGCCGGCAGCCCCAGGTAATGGACGGCATAGGCCAGCGCGAGGAGCGCGATCCAGACCAGCGGCCAGACCCCCTTGCGGCGGCGGCGCGGCGCCCTGCGCCGGGCAGGCGCCGGCGCCGCGGCGCGGTGCGGCGCGGGGGCGCCGGCGCGGCCATAAACGAGGCGCAGGAAGTCCTTGTCGGTAGGGTCCGCCATCGCGCCAGTCTGGGCGCGAGGCGTTACCGGTCCCTTGCGGGCCGGGGTTCAATCCTCGTCGTCGTCGCTCTCGTCGGGCGCGATGACGGGGGCGGCCGGCTCGGCCGCCTTCTTGCGGCGCGAGGACGGCCGCTCGCGCTTGCGCTGCGCCGCCGCCAGGGCCAGCGCCTCGGCGCGGGCCGAGCGTTCGGCGTGCAGCAGCGGCAGCAGGCCGTTCGCCGCCGCCTTCTGCTTGGTGTTGCCCGCGCCGCTCAGCCGCTCGGCATTGGCGAGCAGGCTCGCCAGCTGGTCGTCGCTGAACGCGGGGATTTTTTCGGCCATCGTATCGGGCATCGCATCGCCTCCGGGTAACGCGGAAAGCGGCCGCGCGGCCGGGGCTTCTGCCCCGCCATCATGCCGCCCTTATAGGCGTTCCGCCCCTCCGGCGCGACCTCAATCGCCCCGGCGGCGCCGCGCGCTAGCTCCGTTCGCCATAGCTGACGCCCATGCCGGCCCGCACGTCCTGCTGGATGCCGTATTGCGGGAAGGGATAGCGGAAGCCGTTTTTCGCCAGCGCTTCCATGCCCTTGACCGCCTTTTCCAGCGGCCCCGGCGGCGAGGCCATCAGCATCTCGCCGTCCTCCACCCCGCCATAGCGGCGCTCGGCGAAACAGGGGATCGAGAGGCTGGGGCTGCGCGTCGACAGCGCCCGGCCCCAGGAATCGGCGCAGGCCGATTCCCCGACCACGCTCCAGTCGAAGCGCTTGTAGCCCGACCACTGCATGCCGTTGATGACATACATCATCGCGCCGGGCGTCGCGTAGAAGAGCACGATGTCGGGGTCCTCCAGCCGCCCGGCGGCCAGCGGCCCGACCGCCAGCGCCTCGTACCGGCCGTCCTCGACGCAGTGCATCGCCGCCTGGTGGGCGCTGGAATCCGCCTCGCTCTCGTACCAGACGCCCTTCATGTGGCGGCCGCTCCGCCATTCCGGCGTCTTGGCGGCGCCGAGGCCGACGACCGCCCGGCACTGCGCCCCGACCAGGTCCTCCGCCGTCACCCCGACCGTCCAGCCGAGCCGCGCCGCCTGGCCGACGATCTGGTCCAGCGCATGCACCGCCTTGGGCCGGCGGATGCGGGGGATCGCCTCCATCTCGGCGGCGTCCGCGAACAGCTTCATGCCGAACACGTGGCTGCGCAGCTTCAGCAGCCGCTCCAGATCGGCGGCGAGCGTGGCGGTGGCGGTCATGGCGTCTCCCCCTGTTTGGGGCGAAGCCTAGACCGCCTGCCCGTTCACGCGAAGCCGCGCTTGCGCATCAGCGCGCCGGTATCGACGTCGCGGCCGCGGAAGCGGCGGAACGCCTCGTCGGGGGCGATCGCATTGCCGGCGCTCAGCACGTTGTCGAGGAAGCTCCTGGCGGTCGCCTTGTCGTAGGCGCCCTTCTCCGCGAACAGCTCCCAGGCGTCGGCGGTCAGCGCATCGGCCCACAGATAGACGTAATAGCCGGCCGAATAGCCGTCGCCCGAGAAGATATGCCCGAACGCCGTCGGACGGTGGCGCATGACGATCTCCTTCGGCAGGCCGATCTCGTCGAGCGCGCTCTTCTCGAATTCCTCCGGGTCGATCTCGGCGCTCGCCGAGGCGAGGTGGATCTTCATGTCGTAGATCGCCGAGGCGAGATACTCGACCGTCGCGAAGCCCTGGTTGAAGTTCTTCGCCGCCTCGATCTTCTTCACAAGCGCCTCGGGCATCGCCGCGCCGGTCTCGGCATGGACCGCGAAGCGGCTCAGCACTTCGGGGGTGGGCAGCCAGTGCTCGTTGATCTGGCTCGGGAACTCCACGAAGTCGCGCTTCACCGCCGTGCCCGCCAGCGTCGGATAGGTGACGGAGGAGTTGAGGCCATGCAGCGCGTGGCCGAACTCGTGGAACAGCGTCGAGGCGTCGTCCCACGAAATCAGGATCGGCTGGCCGGCGCCCGCCTTCACGAAATTCGAGTTGTTCGAGACGATCGGCGTCGTCTCCCCGCGGAAGCGCTCCTGCGTGCGATAGGCGTTCATCCACGCGCCGGAGTTCTTGCCGCCGCGCGCGTAAGGATCGAAGTAGAAAAGGCCGACGCGGCTGCCCTCGCGCGTCACCTCATGGACCGTGACGTCGGGGTGATAAACCGGCACGTCCTCGACCTTCGTATAGCTCAGGCCGAACAGCTCGCCCGAGGCCCAGAACATGCCCTCCACCAGCTTGCCGAGCTGGAGGTAGGGCTTCACCTCGTTGTCGTCGACGTCGTACTTCGCCTTGCGCACCTTCTCGGCATAGAAGCGATAGTCCCACGCCTCGATCGCAATCCCCGCGCCCTCGGCGTCGGCGACCTTCTGCATGTCGGCGATTTCCTCGCGGGCCCGGGCGGCGGCCGGCGCCCACACCTGCATCATCAGCGCCATGGCGGCGTCGGGCGAGCCGGCCATGTTGTTGTCGGTCGCCCAGTGGGCGTGGCTGGCGAAGCCCAGCAGCTTCGCCCGCTCGGCCCGCAGCTTCAGGATGTCGCGGATGACCTGCTTGTTGTCGGTCGCCCCGCCCTTGTCGCCGCGCCGCGTCCACATGCGCCAGCCCTTCTCGCGCAGGTCGCGCCTTGTGGAGTAGGTCAGGAACGGCTCCATCGACGAGCGCGTATTGGCGACGGCCCACTTGCCCGCCATGCCGCGGCCCTCGGCGCTCGTCCTGTAGCCTTCGATCAGGCTGGGGCTGAGGCCCGCCAGGTCGGCCTCGCTCTCCAGCACCAGCGCGTCCTCTTCCTCGTCGGCGAGGACGTTCTGCCCGAACTTGGTGTAGAGCCCGGCGAGCGTCTGGTTGATCGCCTTCATGCGCGCCTTGTCGGTGGCGTTCAGCGCCGCCCCGCGGCGGACGAAATTCTTGTAGACCGTCTCGGCGAGCCGCTGCTGCTCGGCCGTCAGCCCCGCGCTCTCGCGCCCCTCGTAGACCGCCTTGATGCGCGCGAACAGCGCCTCGTTCTGCGTGATGTCGTCGTAGAAGGCCGACAGCACCGGCGACATCTCGGCGTCGATCGCCTGCATCTGCTTGTCGTTGAGGACCGAGGTGTAGATGTTGAAGATCGACGAGGCGCGGTCCATCGCGCGGCCCGCATCCTCCATCGCGGCCAGCGTGTTCTCGAAGGTCGGGGCCTCGGGGTTGGCGGCGATCGCCTCGATCTCGGCGCGGTTCAGCTCCATGCCCTTCATCAGCGCCGGCTTGATGAGGTCGGGCGCGATCCTGTCGAAGGGCGGGAAGCCGCCATGCGCGCCGGTCCAGGGGTCCAGCATCGGGTCGGCCGCGCTGTCGGCGGCGAAGGCGGGCAAATTCATCTTCAGGCTCCCGATCATGGCGGTGGCGGCGGCGGTCTGCAGGAAAGTGCGGCGAAGCATGGAACGGTCCTAGATGGTAGGCGAATGTTGCAGGGTTTCTAGGGCGGCAGGCCCCCGATGTCGCTTCACGGAGATTTGAGCGCCGCCGCCTCGGGCACCGGCCCGCCGGCGAGCCATGCCTCCAGCATGGCGTTGACCGTCTCGGGCGCTTCCTGCTGCACCCAGTGCGAGACGCCGGGGAGGTAGCGGACGGTGAGGTCGTCGACGAAGCGTTCGGTCCCGGCGACCAGCGATTTCTCCAGCGCCGTGTCCTCCTCGCCCCAGACGACGAGGGTCGGCACGCCGACGCGGTTCTGGGCCGGGGCCATCTTCGCCCGTCCCGCCTTCCGCGCCGCCCGGTACCAGTTGATCATCGCCGTCAGCGCCCCGGGGATCAGCGCATTGGCGCGGTAGTGCTCCAGCACCTCGGCCGGGAAGCGGCTCTTGTCGACCGCCATGTTGTAGAAGGCGTCGGCGATCCCCTGCGCCCGGCGGCGGCCGAGCGCCCATTCGGGAATCCACGGCAGCTGGAAGAACGCGACATACCAGCTCTTGCGCCGCTGCGTCTTGTTGACGGCGATCTCCTCCATGAAGCGTACCGGATGAGGCACGTTCATGATGACGAGGCGCGTCAGGGTGCGGATCTTCCGCATCGCGCAGTGCCAGGCGACGATCGCCCCCCAGTCATGCGCGACCAGCATCGTCTCGCGCGCGCCGGAGGCGGCGATCAGCGCCTCGACGTCGGCGACCAGATGGTCGATGTCGTAGGCGGAAACGCCCTTGGGCCGCGAACTCGCCCCATAGCCGCGCTGGTTCGGTGCCCAGACGCGCCAGCCGAGCCGCGCCAGCAGCGGCCCCTGGAAGCGCCACGAATATTTCGACTCCGGAAAGCCGTGCAGGCAGAGCGCGAGGCGCTCCGTCCCGCCGCCCGCCGCCGGATACTCATCGACCTCGAAGCTGAGGCCGTTCGCCTCGATCGTCCGCGTCGCCGCGCCCTCGCCCATCGCCCTCACCCGATCTCGCCGACCAGCGGCGGCAATTCTCCCAGATCCGCGATCCGGCGGAAGCGCGGCGCGTCCTCCGGCTCGTCGGCATGCTCGTGCACCCAGGTCATCTCGTGCGGCACGAAGACGCCCCAGCTGCCCACGCCGATCGCCGGCACGATATCGGACTTCAGCGAATTGCCCACCATCATCGCCCGCTCGGGCCCGTCGCCGTGGCGGGCGAACAGCCTTGCATAGGTCTCGTCGGTCTTTTCGCTGACGATCTCGACCGCATCGAAGAAATCGCCGAGGCCCGAGGCGGCGAGCTTGCGCTCCTGGTCGAAGAGATCGCCCTTGGTGATCAGCACGAGGCGATAGGCCCCGGCCAGCGCCTGCAGAGTTTGGCGCGCATGCGGCAGCGTCTCGACCGGATGGCGCAGCATCTCGCGGCCCCAGTCGAGGATCGTGCCGATCACGTGGCCGGGGGCGTTGCCGTTCGTCGCCTCCAGCGCCGTCTCGATCATCGACAGCGTGAAACCCTTGATGCCGTAGCCATAGGCCGCGAGGTTGCGCCGCTCCGCCTCCAGCAGCCGCGCCGGGATGTCGCCCGCGTCGGTGTGCTGGCCGATCAGGTCGGCGAAGCGCCGCTCGGTCAGGCGGAAGAAGTGCTCGTTCTGCCAGAGCGTGTCGTCGGCATCGAAGCCGATCGTGGTGAGGTGTCGCGCCATGCCGTTGGGGTGTCGCCTTGCGAATGCCGTCTGTCTTCCTAGAGTGCCGGCCTAGATAGAGCGGCCGGCGGCGCGGCGGAAGAGACCGCCTGGACGAGGAGAGATGTGCGGCAAGTTCACCCAGATGGCCTCGTGGGCCGAAATCGTCGCCTTCTCGCGGGCGCTGACCGAGCCCCCGCGCCCGAAAGCGGGCGGCGGCGGTGAAGGGGGCGGCGGCGAAAGGGGCGGCGGCTCGGGCGAGGGGGGCAACGACGCCTCGGTCGTCGCGACGCCGATGCGCTTCGCCTCGATCATGCGCCTCGACGCCAAGGGGGCGCGCGAGATGGTGCCGATGCGCTGGGGCTTCTCCAAGCCGGGCGCGGCGAGCCCGGCCCGCCCCGACTACATGCACGCCCGCGCCGAGACCGTCGATGTGCGCCCCGCCTTCGCCGCCTCGTTCCGCGAACGCCGCGGCCTCTGCTTCGTGCGCACCTTCAACGAGGGCGAGGAGATCGGCAGCCGCACACGGCAGTGGACGGTGACGCCGAAGGACGGACGGCCCCTCGCCATCGCGGTCATCTACGAGGAGTGGCGCAACGGCGATCTCTCGCTCCTCACCTTCGTCCAGGTGACGACGGCGGCCAACGCGCTCATCGCGCCGATCACCGACCGCATGCCGGCGATCCTCCCCGAACGCGACTGGCCGCTCTGGCTGGGCGAGACGGCGGCGCCGCTGGCGGCGGTGAAGGCCGCCCTCGTCACCTTCGAGGATCGCGGCGCCTGGGACTTCGCGCCCGAACCGCCCAGGCAGCCCCGCCGCCGCGCCTGACCGCCATCACGTTAGGGAAGCCCGAACCTTCCTCATCCTGAGGAGGCCGCAAAGCGGCCGTCTCGAAGAACCAGCCTTCCTCCCCCGAAGATTCCCAAACCCTCCTCATCCTGAGGAGGCCGCAAAGCGGCCGTCTCGAAGGACGCACCGCGCCCCCGTGACGTCCGCCACAGAATCGCCCATCGTCTCCGGCATAGATGCCTCCCCCGGACGGCGCGCGCCCGCGCGCCGCCGCCGACAGGAGACGACACAATTGCGTACGTTCCCGCTGCAGGCTTTGCTGCCGGCCGCCCTTGCGGGCCTCGCCGCGGCCCTAGCGGCGTCCGGCGCGGGCGCATCCTGGGTTGCCGCGTCGGCGCTTGCCGGCCTCGCGCTGGCGCTGCGCCCGGCGCGCCGCGACGCGCCGCTCGGCGCCCCGCTCAGCGGCCGCGAATACGCCGAGCTGCGTCGCACCTATCATCGCGCCTGAAGCCCGCGCCCGGCCTCAGCCGCCCTCGCCCGCCAGCAGCGCCGCGATTTCGGCGGCCAGCGTCAGCGCCTCGGCCTCGATCTCGCCGATCGCCCCGTGATTGACGATCACCCGCGCCGCGCGGCCGCGCAGCGGCTCGACATGCTGGCGGTGCATCGGCTCGACCACGGTGTCGAACTGATGCGCCGTCTCGTGCGCCGTGCGGCCGCGTTCTGCGACGTCGCGGGCGATGCGCCGCGCCCGGCGGATATCCGCCGAGGCCTCCACGAACACCGTCAGATCGGCGAGCGCGCGGATCTCGTCATGGCCGAGATTGTGGATGCCTTCCACGATCAGAACCGCGCCCGGCTCGATGCGCATCGTCTCGTCCGTGCGGTCGTGGACGGCGAAATCGTAATGCGGACAGTCGAAGCCCTCGCCCGCCCGCGCCGCCCGCAGATGATCCAGCAGCAGCGCGAACTCCTTGGTTTCGGGCCGGTCGAAATTATAGGTGGCGAGGTCCGCGGCCGGCCGCGCCGCCGCCGGCAGGTAGTAGGAGTCTTCCGTCACGATCGCCGCGCCGTGGCGCTCCAGCGCGGCGCGCAGGCTGCGCGCCAGCGTCGTCTTGCCCGAAGCCGAGCCGCCGGCGATGGCGACGATGATCGGCCCGTCCCGCCTCAACGCTTGGCGCGCCCCGCGACGGGATGCGAAGTCGAGAGCCCGCCATCCACCGCCAGCGCCTGGCCGTTGACATAGGAGGCATCGTCCGAGGCGAGGAAGAGCGCCGCATGGGCGATCTCGGGCGGCAGGCCATAGCGGGTCAACGGATTGAGCTGGCCGATCCTTGAATCGGTGCCGCGGGCGCGCGCCTGGTCGAAGATCGGCTTGGTCATGCCGGTCTCGATGAGGCCGGGGCAGATCGCGTTGACGCGGATGCCGGTGCCGTAGAGTTCGTTGGCGGCGGTCTGCACCAGATTGATGACCCCGGCCTTGGAGGCCGAATAGGGCGTCGGCCCGGCGCCGGAGCGGATGCCGGCGACCGAGGCGGTGCAGATGATCGAGCCCTTTCCGTTCGGGATCATCGCCTTCGCCGCGTGCTTCACCGCCAGATACGGCCCGATCAGATTGACCCGCAGCACTTCGGCCCATTGCGCCGGCGTCCAGTCGAGGAAGGCGGTCATGCCGCCGGTGATCCCGGCATTGGCGAAGCAGATGTCGAGCCCGCCATGTTCGGCGACGGCGCGCGCGATGAGGCCCTCCACGAACCCCTCCTCGCCCGCATCGCCGGTCAGCGCGACGGCGCGCCCGCCCGCCTCGGCGATCGCCGCGGCGGTCTCGTGCACCGCCTCGGCCCGGTCGGCGATGACCAGCGCCGCGCCCTCGGCGGCGAAGAGCAGTGCGCTCGCCCGCCCGATGCCGCTCGCCGCCCCGGTGATGACGGCCGAACGGCCCTGAAGTCGCGCCATGTGATCCTCCCGTTCTTCTGCGGGCGGACTATAGCGGCGGCGGCGGGCGGCGTAAGCCTCAGCCGCTCACCGTCGCGGCGTCGAGCGCCGCGCGCCAGTGCTTGAGGCGCTCCTTCAGCTTCGCCTCCAGAAGATAGGGCGTCAGCTCCTCGGGCGGGAAGACCTCCAGCGGCTCGAACGCGAACGCCGCCTCGCCCTCGGCCCGCCAGAGATCTTGCAGTGCCGGATTGGGAAACGAACCGCTGCGCAGCGAGAACCAGAGGCTCGTCTGCTGGCGCGCGATGTTGCGCGACGGCCCGACGAAGGCCGCGCCGGTCGCGGTGCAGCGGACCGCATAGATCCCGGCCTCGGGCTTCGTCTCCTTGTAGGCGCGGGTCAGCGCCTTGCGCATGTCCTTGCCGGTCATCTCACCGCTCCAGCAGGCTGCGGATGTGGCGCGTCAGATCGCCGGGCCAGCCGCACGTGGCCGCCTCCAGTCCCGGCCCGTCGCCTGCGAACAGGGCGCGGATCGCCGCCTCGTAGCCGGGCCGGTCGCCCGCCAGCGCCGTCATGAAGCGATAGGCGGCCTCGCGGGCGCGGCGGATGCGGTCCGCCTCCGCGCCGTCGCGCCGCGCCGCCTCGACGAGCTTGCGCAAGGCGACCGAAGCGCCGCCCGGCTGCGCGGCGAGCCAGTCCCAGTGGCGCGGCAGCAAGGTCACCTCGCGGGCCACGACGCCGAGCTTGGGCCGGCCGCGCCCGCGCGGCGCATCGCCGCAATCCGATGGGGCGGCCTCCGGCCGGTCGCGCTCGTCGATATCGACCACACGCCCGGCGACGTCGTCGAAGAAGACGATCGTCTCGCCCGATGCCGCCCGATGGGCGCGGGCGGCGGCGACGGTCGCGGCGGGCGGGCCGCTGGCGATCAGGCGGCCGGCGGCGAAAGCGGAAAGATGGGGAGCGGCGTCGGACATGGCCGCCCTATAATCGCCCGGGTAAAATAAGTCAATTTTGCCCGGATAAAATACTACTCGCCGTCGATCTTCAGACCCGCCTTGCGCAGCCCGTCGAGACAACGCTCCACTAGCGCCGGGGCATAGCCCCATTTCGCGAGCTCGCTCGGCGCGTTGAGGCCGAAATCCGGATCGAGCCCGTTCAGCCGTTCCACCGCCTGGAGGGCGAGCTGGCGATCGCCCATCTGGCCGTAGATCATGGTGAGATAGAACCACCAGCGGTAGTGATCCGGCGCCCGCATCCGCTCGGCAAAGGCGAGCGCCGCCTTGTAGTCGCCGCGGTTATAGGCGTCGAGCACCAGCGCCGTGTGATACCAGCCGGGGCGGGCCGGATTGTCGTCCATCGCCTGGCGCACCAGTTTCAGGCCCTCGTCCCAGAAGCCGGCGATCGCCAGCTTCTCGCCGAAGTCGGCGACGATGTCGGGGTTGTTCGAATTGAGCCGCAGCGCTTCGGCTCCGGCGGCGCGGAAGCCGTCGAGGTCGCCCTTGGCGAACAGCGCCGCATAGAGCGACTGGTAGGAGAGCGCGTCGGTCGGGGCGAGGCCGACCGCCTTCTGGGCCGCCGCCAGGCCGCGGTCGCGAGGGTCGGTGTCGCCCCGCCTGACATTGTAGTTGTAGAGATACTCGTCGAGATAGAGATAGGCGAGCGCCTGCCAGGCGGCGGCGTAGCCCGGCATCGCGGCGACCGTGCGCTCCAGGCAGTCGCGGGCGGCCAGGTGCTCCTTCGGATCGAAGCTGCGCCAGTATTCGTAGGTCAGCAGGACACAGGCATAGCCGGTCAGCGTCCCGGGGTCGGCTCCGGCGATCGCCTCGATTTCGCGCGCGTATATCGCTCCATAGGGCTGTGCCAGCGCCCGGGCGGCGGTGCGCGCGATGTCGCTTTCGATCGCAAGCAGCTGATCGGCCTTGTATTCCCGCTCATAACTCTCCGACCAAACCGCCCGCCCCCCCACCACTTCAACCAATTGAAGCGTGACGCGGAGGGTGGGGGGGGCGTGGGTCAGGGTGCCGCGCAGAATGTAGCCTGCGGACGGGGGGTTAGAGCTTATCGCCAGCGCAGACACGTCGAGATCGTGGAACCGCGAGAGCTCGGTCACCAACGCCGTCGCGAGACTTCGTGCGAAAGCGACGTCGCCGGGCGCCTGGCCGAGCACCTCCAGATCGGCGACGGCGACCGCGCGCGTCGTCAGTCCCGCCTGCGGCGGCGCGGCGGCGGGGCGCTCGGCAAGGGTCGACCAGATCAGATAGGCGAGCCCGGCGAGGACGAGCCCGAGCGCCGCCAGCGTCGCGATCCGGAAGCGCACGACATCGCGATCGGCGCGACGCAGCCCCTCGGCCGGCGCCGCCACGGTTTCGCCGGGTTCGAGGTCCGCCACCGGCGCGGCAGCGGGCTCCGCCGCCGCGCGCCGGCGGAACGCCGGCACATAGCCGCCGCGCGGCAGGTCGATCACCACCGGGTCGGCCTCGCCTGTCCCTTGGTAATATTGCGCGAGAGCCCGGCGCAGCCGGCTGGCCTCGACCCGGACGATCGGATCGCTCGACTGGTCGAAATCGGCGGGCCGTCCGAACACATCGACGGCGATCGCATAGCCCTTGATCGCCGCCGCCCGGCCTTCGAGGGTTTCGGTCACGACATGGCGCAGGAAATCGCTCAGCCGCGCCGCCTGCGCGAACTCGGGACTGACCAGGACGCGCTCAAGAGCGCGCCGCGCCTCGTCGGGCGCCACTTCGCCGCCGCTCGTCAACCGTCCGTCCCCAAGACCGCCGATTGAATGGCCCGGATTCCCGAAGCCTTTGTGTTCAAAGGCGAACCTCCGCACGATGGGCCCGTCCGGGGAAACGTCAAGTGGCCATTTTCGCACGTTACATGCGGTAACACACTCCTCATGCTGCGCTGCAGCATACTATTTGAAACAAACCAGCGCGGCGAATGGGCCGCGTCGGTCGTGAAAACGAGTCCTCCCCTCGTTTTTCCAAGACGGCGGCGGGCCCGACCCCAAGCGGGCCCGCCGCCGTCTTCGCGTCCGGCGGAGGCTGACTTGACGTAAGGCCAGGCTTCATGAACGCCCACACCCGGGACGGCGTGTTCGACGACATCGCGCTGCGCATCCTGCGCGCGGTCGAAGAGCTGCGCGCCGCGATCGCCGACGGCAGCGCCGCCGACCCGGCAGCCGCCCGCGAACTGGCCGACCGGATGGAGCGCTATGCGGCGAGCGTCGTCTCGCCCGCGCCGTCCGCCGAGACCGCCGGCAACTGAGCCGCGGCGCCTTCGTGGCGCAACAGCCAGGCCTTCCGCTCCAGCCCGCCCGCATAGCCCGTCAGGGCGCCCTTCGCCCCGATGACCCGGTGGCACGGCACGACGATGGCGACCGGATTGGCGCCGTTGGCGAGGCCGACGGCGCGCACCGCCGCCGGCCGCCCGATGCTTGCGGCGAGGCCGCCGTAGGACATCGTTTCGCCCCAGGGAATTTCACGCAGCGCCTGCCAGACCGAGCGCTGGAACGGCGTCCCTCCGAGCCTCAGGTCCAGGCCGCCGAGCGCCCCGCCATCGCCGGCGAAATAGCGCGCCAGGGCGTCCGCCACCGCCGCCGGCGCGGCACCCTCGGCCAGCCTTGCGCCCGCGAAGCGGCGGGCGAGCAGGCGCAGCATCCGCGGCTCGTAGCCGGGATAGTCGAGCGCCACCAGCGCCGCCCCGTCGAGCACGAGATGAAGATCGCCGAGGGGCGAGGCAAAGCGGGCGTGAGTGAAGGTCTGAACGGTCATGGGGAAAATGCCTCCTCGGCGGGAACGCAAACGGGGCGATGCGACGTTCGGGGAAGGGGTTGGGGCGGCACCCGCCACAGGGCCTGCGCCGCATAGGCGCGCCAGGGCCGCCAGGCCTCGGACCGGGCGGCGAGCGCCCGCTCGTCCAGCCCCGCGGCGCGCCGCAGCACCAGATCCCCGGCCGGGAAGGCATCGGTATCGCCGAGCCCCCGGAGCGCCAGATACGAGGCGGTCCACGGTCCGAAACCCGGCAGACCCAGAAGGACGCCGTGCGCTTCGCCCGGCTGGAACCGCAGCGCGTCGAGCGCCCCCGGCGTGGCCGCGAAGCGGGCCCAGGCGGCGAGCGAGGCGATCCGCGCGCCCGTGAGGCCGAGGCCGCCCAGATCGGCGGCCAGCACGGCCTCCGGCATGGGGATGGCCGGCGCATCCGGCCCGCTGCAGCGCGCCGCCAGACGGCCGAGCAGCGTCGCCGCGCCCTTGACCGAAATCTGCTGGCCGATCACCGCACGCAACCCCGCCTCGAACGCATCGAAGCTCTGAACGAGACGCAGGCCCGGCACCGCGGCGAGGCGCGGGGCGATGAGATCGTCGTCCGCGAAGGCCGCGGCGATCGCCTGCGGATCGGCGTCGAGGTCGAACATCGCGCGTAGCCGGGCGACGAGGCGGTCGAGATGGTCGACCCGGTCGATGGCGATCGCCGCGATCAGCGCCCGCCGCCCCGGATCGTGCGTCACGCGGAACCGCCCGCGCGCCGCGCCCAGCGCGAAGCGCCGTTCATAGGCGCCGGCCGCCACGCGCTCCACGCCCGGCGCGGCGCGCGCCGCCAGAAAGGCGAGAACCCCGTCCCAGTCGTAGGGCGGCCGGTAGGCAAGCGGCAGGACGAGTTCGCCGCCCGCCTGTATCGCCGTATCGGCCTCCCCCGCCTTCTCCTTGCGCAGCGCGCGCGGCGGGCGTCCGAGCGCCGCCGCCATTTCGGCATTGAAGCGGCGCAGCGAGCGGAAGCCCGAGGCATAGGCGATGTCGGTGAATTTCAGCGCCGTCTCGGCGATCAGCCGCTTGGCGAAGAGAATGCGCCGCGCCCGGGCGATCTGGACCGGCGAGGCCCCCGCATGGGCGCGGATCAGGCGTCGCAGCTGGCGCGCCCCCAGACCGGCCCGCTCGGCGAGGCGATCGACGCCGTCATCGTCGAGCGCCCCTTCGGCGATCAGCTTCAGCGCGCGCCCGGCGACCGCGCCGGTGCCGCGCCAGGCGGGCGCCCCCGGAGCGCATTCGGGCCGGCAGCGCAGGCAGGGCCGGAAGCCGGCCGCCTGGGCGGCCGCGGCGCTCGCCACGAAGCTGCAGTTGCGGGCGAGCGGCAGGCGGGCCGGACAGACCGGACGGCAATAGATGCCGGTCGTCGCCACGCAGGTGAAGAAGCGCCCGTCGAAGCGGGCGTCGCGGCTCTTCAGCGCGCGGTAGCAGAGGGCGGGATCGAGCTCCATGGCGTTCTTGTAGCAGACCGCCGGACGCCGACTCGCCGTTTTCGGACATCGACCGCGAAAAGCGGTCCGCCGCCGAAAACGAAGACGGCGCGCCCCGCCGGGGGCACGCCGTCCTGTCAGGCCGTGAGGCCGGAGCTTACTGGGCGCGGAACGAGGCGTTCAGCTTCGAACCGTTCTCCAAGAGGCTCATCGAGCCGATGGAGTTGAACTTCGCGGCGGCCGCCGCATCCGTCAGCGCGGCGCCGGCGTTCAGCGACGTCGAGGTCGAGAACAGGCTGCCGCCTGCCGAAGCCTTCGGCGAGGAGAGCGAGGCGAAGCTCGAGAACGAGCCGCCGGCCGCTTCGCTGATGTCGCCCGTGGCGAGCATCGACTTGCCGGTCGAGAAAGCGGTGGTGTTGCTGAACGCCGAGGCGTCGGCGGCCTGCGCCGAGGCGGCGAAACCGAGAGCGAGGGCGGCAGCGAAAATCATGGTATTGCGCGACATCTGAGGATGACTCCCTTTGTGCATCACGGGGCTGCGCGGCGTTTCGGGTTGCCCAGGTCCGCGTTCCGTCTAGGCCTGTAAGATGCCCGCCGGATCGGGCGAGAATACGGCGACCTTCTGGTATTCCGAAGGAAATAAGGCGTCGCCGTCAAGGCGGATTCGACCCCCTGCGGCAGATTTCCGCGGTTTCTGAGGTCCGTTACCCGAAAATCCGGCCCAGAAGCCCGCCCAGGGCCCCGGAAATATCGTCACCGGGGGGAGCGACGCCGTCCGGCGTCAGACCATCGACCGCCCGGGGAAGCGCGGCAGAGAGGCCGCCGAGCAGATCCTCGACCGGAAGCCCGAATCGCGCCGCCAGATCGCGCACCGCGCCGGACCCAAGCACCTGTTCCAGCTGGCCCGCGCCGATCGGCGGGTTCGGGCCGGTCGAAATCCAGCCCGAAATGACGTCGCCGAGGCCGGCCTGGCCGAATCTGGCGACCAGCCCGTCGAGGCCGCCGGACTGGGTCAGCACGTCCTTCAGGGCGCCGCCCAGCGCCGCGTTGCCGCCCAGCAGTCCGCCCAGATCGTCGAGAAGCGCCATCGTAGCCTCCTTGCGGCAGAACGCCGCCGGCCGATTGAGGCGGCGGGCGGCGGCGGCGTCAAGCGGCCGGCACAGAAGGTTTCGCCTTGTTATGGCGGCGCGGAGCGGCCTTAATGAGTCATATTGCGCCGCAACACGAGCGGCCGCAGGGATCGCCTTCGCCCCATGACCATTCGCGTCGCCCTCCGCCATCGCACCGAATACCGCTACGACCGCCCCGTCGCGCTCGGCCCCCAGGTCATCCGCCTGCGGCCCGCCCCGCATGCCCGCACGCCGGTGAGCGCCTATCAGCTCACCGTCGAGCCGAAGCTGCACTTCCTCAACTGGCAGCAGGACCCGCAGGCCAACTGGATGGCCCGCGTCGTGATGCCGGAGAAGACCGACCGCTTCAGCGTCGAGGTGCGGCTGATCGCCGAGATGGACGTGATCAACCCGTTCGACTTCTTCGTCGAGCCGGAAGCCGAGACCTTTCCCTTCGCCTATGCGCCGGCGCTGGACGAGGAGCTGGCGCCGTTCCGCCGTATCCACGAAGCCGGTCCCGGCCTGCTCGCCTATCTGGAGACGATCGATCGCGGGGCGCAGAACACGGTCAACTTCATCGTCGCCCTGAACGCCCGCCTGCAGGCCGAGATCGGCTACGTCATCCGCATGGAGCCAGGCATCCAGAGCTGCGACGACACGCTGCGCCTCAAGTCGGGCTCGTGCCGCGATACCGGCTGGCTGCTGGTCCAGATCCTGCGCCATCTGGGGTTTGCGGCGCGTTTCGTCAGCGGCTATCTGATCCAGCTGAAGGCCGACGTGAAGGCGCTCGACGGCCCCTCCGGCGCGGACGCGGACTTCACCGACCTGCACGCCTGGTGCGAGGTCTACATTCCGGGGGCCGGCTGGGTCGGCCTCGACCCGACCTCGGGCCTGCTGACCGGCGAGGGCCATATCCCGCTCGCCGCCGCCGCCGATCCCCAGCACGCCGCGCCGATCAGCGGTCTGGTCGAGCCGGCGAACGTCACGTTCGGCTTCGACATGTCGATCGAGCGCATCCACGAGGACCCGCGCGTCACCAAGCCCTATGCGCCGGAGCAATGGGCCGAGATCGACGCGCTGGGCGAGGCGGTCGATGCCGAACTCGTCGCCGGCGACGTGCGCCTGACCATGGGCGGCGAGCCGACCTTCGTCTCGATCGACGACATGGACGGCGCGGAGTGGACGACCGACGCGGTCGGCCCGACCAAGCGCGAGCGCGCCGACGAACTGATCCGCCGCCTGCGCGTCCGCTTCGCGCCGGGCGGCCTGCTGCATTACGGCCAGGGCAAATGGTATCCGGGCGAGAGCCTGCCGCGCTGGGCCTTCGCGCTCTACTGGCGCGGCGACGGCCGGCCCTTGTGGACCAGCGCCGATCTGGTGGCCCGCGAGAAGCCGGCCCGCACCGCGACCATCGACGACGCGCAGGCTTTCGCCGGCGGCCTCGCCAAGCGGCTCGGCATCGATCCCGACTACGCGCTGCCCGCCTTCGAGGACCCGGCCTATTACGCCGACAAGTCCGACGCGCTGCCCGTCAACGTCACGCCCGACGATTCCAAGATCGAGAACGAGGAAGACAATGCGCGGCTGAAGAAGGTGTTCCGGCACGGCATCGACACGCCGGTCAGCGTCGTGCTGCCGGTGCAGCGCTGGAACGCGCAGGCCGCCGGACGCTGGCGCTCGGAGAAGTGGACGCTGCGCAAGCCCAGGCTCTATCTGGCGCCCGGCGACTCGCCGGCCGGCCTGCGCCTGCCGCTCGGCAGCCTGCCCTGGGTGCCGCCCTCGGCCTATCCCTTCCTCGTCACCGACGATCCCTTCGCCGAGCAGGGCGCGCTGCCGGTGCCCGGACCTGTGCAGCAGCCCTTCCTGCAGGGCGCGCCGCAGGCCGTGGACCCCGCCCGGCAGAACCCCAACGAACAGGTCATGGTCGCCGGCGCCGTGCGCACCGCGATGGCCTTCGAGCCGCGCGACGGCAAGCTCTGCGTCTTCATGCCCCCCGTCGAGAACGGCGCCGACTATGTGGAACTGGTCGCGGCGATCGAGGACACGGCGGCGGAGCTGAACCTCGCGGTCCGGATCGAGGGCTACACGCCGCCCGGCGACGCGCGGCTGAACGTCATCAAGGTGACGCCCGATCCCGGCGTCATCGAGGTCAACATCCATCCCGCGACGAACTGGCGCGAGCAGGTGGAGATCACGCGGGCGATCTACGAGGAGGCGAGGCTCACCCGCCTCGGCGCCGAGAAGTTCATGATCGACGGCCGCCATACCGGCACCGGCGGCGGCAACCACATCGTGCTGGGCGGACGGCGGGCGGCGGATTCGCCCTTCCTCAGGCGGCCCGACCTGCTCGGCAGCCTGATCCGCTATTGGCAGAACCACCCGGCGCTCTCCTATCTCTTCTCGGGCCTCTTCATCGGCCCGACCAGCCAGGCGCCGCGCATCGACGAGGCACGGCACGATGCGCTCTACGAGCTGGAGATCGCCCTCGCCCAGATGCCCGCGCCCGGCGAAGGCGCGCCGCCGCCGCCCTGGCTGGTGGACCGGCTGCTGCGCAATCTGCTGATCGATTCCTCGGGCAACACGCACCGCACCGAGATCTGCATCGACAAGCTCTATTCGCCCGACGGTCCGACCGGGCGGCTCGGCCTCGTCGAGTTCCGCGGCTTCGAGATGCCGCCCCATCCCGAGATGAGCCTGGCGCAGGGGCTGCTGCTGCGCGCCCTCGTCGCGCGCTTCTGGAAGACGCCCTATCGCGGCGGCTTCGTGCGCTGGGGCACGGCGCTGCACGACCGCTTCATGCTGCCGCATTTCGTGCGCGCCGACCTGGACGACATCGTCGCCGACATGAACGCCCACGGCTATCCGCTGAAGGCCGAGTGGTTCGCGCCGCATTTCGAGTTCCGCTTCCCGGTCTATGGCCGCGTCGAGCGCGGCGGCGTCGAGCTGGAGCTCCGCCAGGCGCTGGAGCCCTGGCACGTGATGGGCGAGGAAGGCGCGGCGGGGGGCACGGTGCGCTTCGTCGACTCCTCGCTCGAGCGGCTGCAGATCCGCCTCGCCAACGCGACGCCCGGCCGGCACATCGTCACGGTGAACGGCCGCGCCGCGCCGCTGACCGAGACGGGGACGCGCGGCGAGATGGTCGCCGGCGTGCGCTTCCGCGCCTGGGCGGCGCCGCGCTCGCTGCATCCCACGATCGCGCCGCACGGGCCGCTGCTGGTCGAGATCGTCGATAGCTGGTCGCATCGCTCGCTCGGCGGCTGCACCTATCACGTCGCCCACCCCGGCGGGCGCAACTACGAGACCTTCCCGGTCAATTCCTACGAGGCCGAGGGACGCCGCCTCGCCCGCTTCGAACCGCGCGGGCTGACCACGGGCCCGGTGACGCCGAGGCAGCCGCCGCCCAATCCCGACTTCCCCTTGACGCTCGATCTGAGGCGGTGATGGTGGCGCATCGCGGGCGCGGGGGGCGCGCGCAGCTTGAAGACGCCGTGACGGCGCGGGGAACGGACTGAGCCATGCGCATCGCTTCAGCGCTGCTCCAGGGCTATGCGCCGCTGCCGCTCGCCGCCGACGAGCTGGTCGGGCGGGACGGCGAGATGCGGCCGCACTGGCGCCAGCTGATGGAGGGCCTGTCGGCGCTCGGCGGCGAGGAGCTGCGGCGGCTCGAGACGACCGCGCTGCGCATGGTCCGCGACAACGGCATCACCTACAACGTCTACGGCGATCCCGGCGAGCCGCCGCGGCCCTGGGAACTCGATATCGCGCCGCTCGCCATCGCGGCGGACGAGTGGCGCCGGCTGGAAGCCGGTCTCATTCAGCGCGCCCAGCTGCTGGACCGCATCGCCGCCGACATCTACGGCGAGCAGGCGCTGTTCCGCTCGGGCGACCTGCCGGCCGCCCTCGTCGCCGCCAGCCCGCTCTTCATGCGGCCTTTCCGCGGCGCGGTGCCCGCCGGGGGGACGTTCCTGCACTTCTACGCCGCCGATCTCGGCCGCCTGCCGGACGGCGAGTGGGCGGTGCTGGCCGACCGCAGCGAAGCGCCGGCGGGCGCCGGCTATGCGCTGGAGAACCGCATCATCATCTCGCAGATGCTGCCCGAACTCTTCCGCGACTGCCGCGTGGAGCGTCTCGCCGCCTTCTTCTCCGGCTTTCGCCAGAAGCTCTTCGACCTGACCGGCGCCGAGCATCCGCTCGCCGTGCTGCTGACGCCGGGGCCGCTCAACGAGGCCTATTTCGAGCACGCCTATCTGGCGCGCTATCTCGGCTTCACGCTGGTGGAGGGCGATGACCTGACGGTGCGCGAGCGCCACGTCTACCTGAAGACGCTGGGCGGGGCGCGCAAGGTCGACCTCGTCCTGCGCCGCCAGGACTCCGACTTCTGCGACCCGCTGGAACTGCGCAGCGACTCCGCACTTGGCGTCCCCGGCCTCGCCGAGGCGGTCAGGGCCGGCAACGTCGTCGTCGCCAATGCGCTGGGCAGCGGCGTCGTGGAGACGCGGGCGCTGATGCCGTTCCTGCCCGGCCTCTCGCGCCGCCTGCTGGGCGAGGACCTGAAGCTGCGCAGCGTCGAGACCTATTGGTGCGGCGACCCGCGCCAGCGCGCGGCGGCGGCCGCGGCGCGCGATCGCGTCGCCATATCCGAGATCGGCGCCTTCGCGCCGCTGATGCCGCGCGGCCGCCGCGCCGGCAAGGCGGCCGACGAGGCGACGCTGGACGAGAAGCTGCGCCTGCAGGGCGCGCGCTACTGGGGCGAAGCCCCCGGCCGCCTCTCCTCTACCCCGGTCGAGGAGCGCGGCCGCCTGGAGCCGCGCGCCGTCACGCTGCGCTGCTTCGTGGCGCTGACCCCGGAGGGCTACCGCGCCATGCCGGGGGGCCTTGCCCGCGTCGCCGAGAGCGCCGCCGCCGCCGCCTCGATGCAGGCGATCACGCTGCAGAGCGGCGCGGTCTCCAAGGACGTCTGGGTGCTCAGCGACGCCGAGGTCGGGGCCTTCAGCCTGCTGAAGCCGCGCGGCACGCAGATCCAGCCGACCCGCACGCCCGACGACATCGCCAGCCGCGCCGCCGACAATCTCTTCTGGCTCGGCCGCTACGTCGAGCGCGCCGAGGACTTCGTGCGCACGCTGCGCGCCCTTCTGACAAGGCTCGGCGAGGTCTCGGGCTTCGCGGGCGACGCCAGCGCCGCCGACGCCGCCGCCCGGCTTCTGGTGCCGATGGAGCAGATCTCGAAATCGGCGGCCGAGATGGCGGCGGCCGGCGAGGTCGTGCAGCTGGTCACCGAGCTCCATTCGCTCATCTACGATCCCCGGAACGGGCGCGGCCTGAAGCCGCTGCTGCAGAGCGCGATGCGCACCGCCTGGCGGGTGCGCGACCGCCTGTCGCTCGACGCCTGGCGCGCCCTCAACGCGCTGAGCGTGCCCGAGCGCAAGGGCGAGGCCGATGCGGTGATGAGCTTCGCGCGCGGCGACCTCGACGAGCTGATCCGCACCATGGCGGCCTTCTCCGGCCTCGCCAACGAGAACATGACGCGCGGTCCGGGCTGGCTCTTCCTCGAGATCGGCCGCCGCATCGAGCGCGCCTACAACACGACCTGGCTGATCGAGGCGATGCTGGCCGACGGCACCGGGGCGCCCGAGGATCTCGGTCCCGACACGCTGGCCCTCACGCTCGACATCGCCGACAGCTTCATGACCTATCGCGCCCGCTACATGGGCGTCTTCGAGACCGCGCCGGTGATCGACCTCCTGGTGCTCGACGAAAGCAACCCGCGCTCGATCGCCCACCAGATCGCGACGCTGAAGGCCCGCGCCGCCGCCCTGCCCCGCGCCACGCCCTCGCAGTCGCGCGGCCGCGACAAGGAGATCGTCGAGGCGGTGCACGCGCGTTTGCGCGGCATCGACGCGCGCGCCCTGACCGACATCGACGCCAGGGGCGGCCGCCCGGCCCTGCGCACGCTGGTCGATCTCATCCAGACCAGGCTCGCCGAACTCTCCAACGAGTATTCCGAGAGCTATTTCCGCCTGGTCGGCCGCCAGCGCGCCGGCGCCGCGCCGCGCCACCGCCCGCCGAGCGGGGGGAGCGCCGCGTGATGCTCTACCGGGTGCGCCACCTGACGACCTACGAGTACACGCGCACCGTGCTGTCCTCGCAGCACATCCTGCGCCTGCGCCCGCGGCGCACCGACAACCAGGTCTGCACGAGTTCGGAAGTCGCCATGTCGCCGGGGCCCCGCCGCCGCGCCGGGCGCGACGACTATTTCGGCAACCGCATGGAGATCGTGACGCTGGAGGAGCCGCACGAGGCGCTGACCATCGACGCGCAGAGCGTCGTGCGCGTCGCCCGCCGCCGCCCCCGCGACATCGAGATGACCCAGGCCTGGGACACGATCCCGGACGATCTCGCCATGGCCCGCAGCGACGCCGACATCGAGGCGGCCCAGTTCATGTTCGACACCGCCCGGACCCGCGCCGCGCACGACCTCGTCGCCTGGGCGGACGGCGACTTCGCTCCCGGCCGCCCGGTCGCGCTGGCGGCCCGCGACCTGATGAACCGCGTGCGCCGCGAGATCCGATACAAGCCCGGCGTCACCGACGTCTCGACGCCGGTCGACCGCGTGCTCGAGCTGAAGGCCGGCGTCTGCCAGGACCAGTCGCATGTGATGCTGGCGGTCCTGCGCGCCCATGGCCTCTCGGCCCGCTATGTCAGCGGCTACCTGATGACCCGTCCGCCGCCGGGCCGGCCCAAGCTCCAGGGCGCCGACCAGAGCCATGCCTGGGTGCAGGTCTGGTGCCCGCCGCTCGGCTGGATCGACTACGACCCGACCAACGGCATGCTGCCCGATGACGAGCACATCACACTCGCCTACGGACGCGACTATTCCGATATCTCGCCGATCAGCGGCATCATGCTGGGCGGCGGCGAGCACGAGGTCGACGTCAAGGTCGACGTCGCGCCGCTCGACGAAGCGAACGCGGCATGAGCGTCATCTTCGTCTCCGACGTCGCGGCGATGCCGTTCGAGGATGTCCCGTCCGGCGTGATCGTCCTCGTGGTGGCGGCGGTCGTCTTCGTCACCGCCGGGTTCGTCCTCTGGCGCAAGGGCCGGCGCCGGGATTGACTGGCCGTTCCAACCGCGCAGATTGACGCGCACAGCGCGGGGAGCGAACGACGCATATGTGGATCAAGACGGTCGATCTCATCGACGGCCCGGCCGAGGAGAAGCTGCACGCGGCGAAGTTCGCCGAGCTGGCCGCCATCCAGCCGGCCAGCGACGACGAGCGCTTCGCCCGCGCCGCGGCGCTCGTCCAGCTTGGCCGCTTCAACGAAGCCCGCGGCGATCTGCAGGCGCTGCTCGCCGACGCGCGGCTGGGCGTCGCGGCGGCGCTGGAGCTGGCGATGTGCGAGATGCGCGGGGTCGGCGGCGAAAAGGCGGCGCTGGCGCTGATCGAGCCGGTGATCGAAACGGGCGGCACGGAACCCGCCGCCCGTCTCAGGGCGCTGCATCTGCGCGCCCTCGTTGCGATGCGGCGCGTCGACATGCAGTCGGCCATCAAGGACCTGCTGGAGGCCAGCGACGGCTTCGAGAAGCTCGGCCTGGTCGCCGGCACCTCCCAGGTCAGCGACTCGCTCGGCACCGTCTATGCGACGCTGGGCCAGGTCGATCAGGCGCTGGGCGCCTATGCCCGCTCGCTCGCCGACAAGACGGTGCTCGGCGATCTCTTCGGCGTCGCCATCACGCTCGGCAATCTCGGGCGCCTGAATTTCCAGGCGGGCCGTTACGGCGACGCCCGTCACTACTTCAACAACGACATCCGCCTCGCCCGCCAGATCGGCGACGTGCGCGGCGAGGCGAAGCTGCTGAACGATCTGGGGCGGGTGCTCGCCGCCGAGGGCAAGACCGAGGAGGCGCTCGCCGAGCTCGACAAGGGCCTCGCCATGGCGAACGCCAACGGGTTGTCCGGCATCGCCTTCTTCTGCCTGAAGGACCGCGCCGACGCGCTGGCCGGGGCGGGCGACACCAAGGGGGCGATGACGGCGGTCGGCGAGGCCCGCGCCCTGCTGCCGCCGGGCGGCGCCGAGTTCGAGCGCATGCTGCTCGATCTCATCGAGGCCGAGGCGCTGCGCGCCGAAGACCCCAGGCGCGCCCTGGAGCTGGCCGAAGGGGCGCTCGGCCAGCTGACCTATATGGACCTGCCCGACACCGAGATTCAGGCCCGCCTGCTCGCCGCCGATCTCTACCGCGAGCAGGGCCGCACGGGCGACGCCTCGGCGGCGCTGCTGCTGGCGGTCAAGCGCTGCCGCGCCCGCGGCCTCACCCGCTATCTGCGCACGCTGTCGGAAGCGATGGCCCGCTACGGCATCGAGGAAGGCGTCTCGGAGGAATCAGGGCGCGCGGTCGGCTGGCGGCCGGACGAGGCGCTGTCGGGCTATTTCCTGCGCGAGGAACTGGGCGCGGGCTCGTTCGGCACCGTCTATCGCGCCTTCGACCTGCAGCGCGGACGCGATGTGGCGCTGAAGCTGATCCAGCTCGATGCCGTCTACGACCGGGCCACCCGCGACACGTTTCTCGATTCGCTGCGCCTCGAAATCGAGGCGGCCGCGCGGGCCCGCCATCCCGGCGTCGCCCAGGTCTACGCCATCGGCCGCGACGCGATGGCCAACCCCTATATCGTCCAGCAATTCGTGTCGGGCCGCCAGCTGCGCGCCATCGTCTCGGAAGGCTCGGTCAAGGGCCTCGACCGCATCGCCCACTACATGGCGCTGATCTGCCACGGCGTCGCCGCGCTGCATAAGGGCGGCGTCATCCACCGCGATCTCAAGCCCGAGAACGTCGTCGTCACGGATGCCGGCGCGCCGGTGCTGATCGATTTCGGCATCGCCCATGTGGCCGGCCTCGTGCTGCCGAACTTCAAGGGCGGGGCGGGAACGCGCGGCTATGCGCCGCCGGAGCAGGCGACGACCAAGAGCGCCGATCCCAAGCTCGACATCTATCCGCTGGGCGTCATGGCGTGGGAGTGGTTCTCGGGCAGCCGCCCCGAGAAGGGCCGCGATTCAGTGCCCGATCCGGCGCCCAGGAAGAAGGGCTGGTTCGGCGGCGGCGGCGGCGAGGAGCGGCCCGAGGCCGAGGTGCGCTTCCTGACGCTGGTGCGCGAGATGCTGGCCCCGGCCGAGGAGCGCCCCGGCGACGTCGAGGCGCTGGCCCGCCGCTTCGAACAGGTCCGCGCGCTCGCCGAGGCGCAGAAGCCGCCGCACTAGTTCTGGCGCGCTAGCCGCCCGGCGCCGGCGCGACATAGCCGGGGATCGGGGCGCTGTAGATCGTCAGCTTGATCCTGCCGCGCGGCCGCGTGTCGACCGTGCCGTCCTTGTCGTAGAAATCGTCGAACACGGCGATCCTGGCCGGCATCGCGACGTCGTACTGGATGAGATAGCTCGACAGGAACGCGCCGCGCGTGCCGACGCCGAAGAACGTGCCGTCGGCCAGGAAGAGGGCCGTGCCGACATTGCGCTGGTCCTCGGCGCTCGCCAGGAACAGGTAGAGAAAGCCCGGCGGCGGATCGATGTCGAAGACGACCGACTTCATGCCGTCGAGCGAGGGATCGGGGTTCTCCATCACCCCCTCGAAAACCTTCCACTCGCTCACCTTGTCGGCGCCGCCGGCATAGCGGGCGAGGTTGGCGATCTGGTCCTGGACGATCGCCTCGCTCGCCTTGGAGAACTGGCGCTCGGCCTCGGCCCACATCGGCTTGTAGATCTTCTCGGTGCGCTCCTCGGCCCGGCCCTCCATCAGTTCGGCGAGCAGGTCCGCCCGCTGGGCATAGTTGATGTTGCCGCCCGAGGGCACGCGTTCGTAGTCGTCGTCGCCGGGCCCGGTCTGGATGAAGATGTAGTTGCCCGAATTGTGCAGGCCGACGACTTCGCCCTTGGTGTTGAACATCGCGCTGCCCGACGATCCGCCGGCGCCCGAGGCCGTGTGCTGGATGAACTGGCGGTCCTTGGCCTCGCCGACCGAGAGGAAGAACGAGGTCATCGCGGTGATCGCGCCGGAATTCGAATTGGGCTCGGGCTTGGCGATATCGGTGCCCAGCACATGCTCGGACGGATAGCCGATCTGCAGCAGCCGCTCGCCCGCCTTCATCGCCTCCATCGTCTCCTGCGAGGCGAGCCTGAGCGGCTTGCCGAGCGCCTCCGGCCGGTCGACGAACATGATCGCGACGTCGTAGCCGATGGGCAGCGACACGTCGCGCACCGCGCCGGCCTGCGCCTTCTGGTAATAGGCGTTGGAGAATTCGTTCCAGAGGTCGTAGGCGGGGTGCTTCTTGACGCTGGTGATGGCGACGCGGGTGTAGTCCGGCGCCTTGGGCTCGATGGCGATCAGCCGGGCGCCGCCCCAGTCCGGCCCTTTCACGTCGTCGAAGATCTCGGCGATGTGGGCGTTGGTGCCCAGCGCCCTGGTGCCGTCCGGCATCTGGATGACCCAGGCCGTGCCCATGGCGACCAGCGTGCCGCTCGGCCGTTCGACGGCGACCTGGTAGACCGAGCCCTTCACCTCCTCGATCAGCGCCGTGAAGTCGAACGAGCGCCCGAGCGAGTCCACCTGTTCCTTGATGCTGGGCAGCTCCTCCTTCAGGGCGGCGACCTCGCTCTGCGCCTGCGCCGCGGCGGCCTTGGCCTCGGCGGCGGTCTGTCCCGTCGCGGCGACCTGCTCCTGCGTCCCCTGCAGCAGCCAGTAGCCGCCGCCCGCCGCAAGGGCGACGACCAGCGCGACGAGCGCCAGCGTGACGGCGGTGCGGCGCGACTGTGCCTGCTGGCGATGCAGCGCGACGGCGACATCCGGCGTCGCCATCAGCACTTCGGTCTTCGCCTGGTTCGAGCCATAGCCGTCGAGCCGTTCGATCTTCAGCCGCGGGCCTTGCGGGCCGGAGAGTTGGATCTCCGCCGACTTGGGCAGGTCCTGGTCGTCGAACACCGGGCGGCCGTTGAGAAAGACCGGCTTCTCGCGGTTGATGATGAACTTGTAGCCGCCATACTCCTTGCGCAGCCCGAAATGCTGGCGGCTGACGATCGTCATCTCCTCCGGGAACGGGATCTCGGCGTCGAGGCCGCGGCCGAAGCGGACCTCGGCCACGTGATCCTCGATGTCGATGTCGCGTCCGGCATAGGGGCCGTTGAGATAGCGGATCTTGAGCGGCATCGCGGGTCTCCTTCAGGCCGGACAAACTAGGCGCGGAGCTGCGCCAAGGCCAAGCCCCGCGTCTGCGGCCCGGCGTCTCAGGCCAAAGAAAAGGCCCGCCGGAGCGGGCCTCTCCAACAGCCTGGCGCGGACGCGCGGTTCAGCCGCCGGCGCCGCCGGGGACGCCGCGATAGACCCAGATCTTGGCCTTGCCGGCCTCGGGAAGGGGCTTGCCCTCCTCGACCGGGGTCATGTCGGCGACCACCACGAAGATCTTCGCCGGGCCTTCGGCCTGCGAGACGACGAAGGAATAGGGCGTCAGTCCGATGCCCTCGTCGATCGGCGTGATCGAGCCGTCCGGCTGGACCGCGTAGATCGAGGTCTGGATGATGCGGCGGTCGAGCGAGGCGCCGGCGAAGACATAGACGCCGGGCTGCTCGATCGTCACTTCCACGCCCGCGCCGCGGCGGTCGTTGAGCCACGGCACCGGCGTATCCATCGCCGCTTCCTTCTCGGCGACGAGCGTGACGTTCTTCTGGTCGCCCATTTCCTGGCCGAACAGCTGGACGAGGTCCTTGATGAACGCGTCGGGCGTCTTGGTCAGCGCCGCGTCGGCTTCCGCCATCTGCTTCATGTACTCGGGCATCTTGGCGTCGGCCTTGCCCTCGGCGACGTCGAGCAGGAGGTCGGCGCGCTGGGCGTAGTTGACGAGCGCCGCCGAAGGCTGGCGCATCGTGCCGCCGTCGGGCGTCTGGTAGAGGATGATGTTGCCGGCGTTGAGGAACGCGACGACCTCGCCCTTGGTGTTGAACATCGGGCTGCCCGAGGCGCCGCCGGTGGCGGGCACCGAGTGCTGGATCAGCAGATCGCTTTCCGGCCCCGAGCTCGACAGGAAGAACGAGGTCAGCGAGGTGATGATGCCGGTCTGCGAGGTGGGTTCGGGACGGGTGATGTCGGTGCCGTTCAGCTGCTCCATCGGATAGCCGATGAGGACCAGCTGCTGGCCGGCCTTCAGCGCCGCCATCTCCTCGCGCGAGGCATAGGTCAGCGGCTCGCCCAGCTTGGTCGGATCGTCGACATAGAGCAGCGCCACGTCGAAGCCGGGCACGAACTCGATCTGCTGGGCCGCGAAGGTCTGGGCCTTCACGAAGTACTGCTGCTGCCAGGCGTTGAGCGCGTCATAGCCCGGATGCTTCTTGACGCTCGTGACCTGCAGGGTCGTGTAGTCCGGCGCCTTGGGCTGGATCGCCACCAGCTTGGCGCCGGCCAGACGCGGATCGCCCTGGATGTCGGCGAGGATGTCGGCGACATGGCTGTTGGTCGCCAGCGCCTTGGTGCCGTCGGGGAGGAGCACGACCGAGGCCGTGCCGCCGCCCATGCGGGTGCCCGACGGCAGCTCGATCGAGACCATGTACACCGAGGTCTTGTTCTTCTCGATGATGGTCGCGATGTTGGCCGGGGTCTGGCCGGCGAGCGCCTCGGTCTGCGCCTTGAGGGCCGGGATCTCGCCCTTGACGGTGATCAGATCCTGCTTGATGCCGGCGACGTCGGTGCCGAGCTCGGTCGTCTTGTCCTGGAGGCTCTGGGCGATGAGATAGCCGCCGCCGCCCAGCACCGCGACCAGCGCCGCGACGCCGGCCAGCAGGCCGAGCGTGCGGTTGCCGCGCGATTTCGTCTGGTGGACGACCTCCGAGAGGTCCTGCTGCGGCTTGAGGATCTCGGTCTTCACCTGGTTCGACGGACCGCCTTCGGTGCGCTCGAGCCGCAGCTTGGGACCGGTCGGGCCGGAGAGCTGGATTTCCGCCGTCTTGGGCAGGTCCTGGTCGTCATAGACCGGCCGGCCGTTCAGGAAGACCGGCTTCTCGCGGTTGATGACGAACTTGTAGCCGCCCAGTTCGCGGCGCAGCGCGAAGTGATCGCGGCTGACGATGGCCATGTCCTCGGGGAATCCGACGTCGCAGTCGATGCCGCGGCCGAACTTCACCTGGTCCTTGGTGTCGTCGACGGTGATCTCGCGGCCCGGATAGGGCTGCCCCAGGAACTTGATGACGAGTCCCATATAACTCTCCCCAAATGCGCCGCCTTCCCCTCGGACAGGCAGCCGGAATTTCGCGGCGATGCGCGCAAGCGCGGGCAGTATAGCCTCCCCGGCGCACCGAACTCTGCGACAATTGCGACATCGCAGCGGCGCAGGCCCGTCTGCCATACAGATTTTCCGCCCGCCCGGCCACTCCCCCGCCGCCGGGATCGGCAGGGCGGCGGTTGTCTCGCCCCGCGTCAGCGGCCATCTTGGACGCCATGGCTTCCTCCGCCGGCCGCAAGGTCATCATCGACCAGGTTCGCCGCCTCGCCGTCATCCCCCCGGCCGAGGCGCCCGAGGGCGTGATCTTCTACTGCGCCCGCATGCTCGACGGCATGTGCGCCGGCCTCATCGCCCGGCTGGGCCAGAAGCCCTCGCCCAACATCTTCTCCAACCTGATGACCATCGAGGCGCATCGCCTGATCGACACGATCGGGCGCGAGCTCGCCCACACGCTGCGCCGCATGGGCAACGGCGTGCGCCATACGCTCGACGATTCCTCGCTCGACGACACCCGCCTCGCCATGGTGCTCGTGCGCGCCATGTTGCGCTGGTACGAGGGTCTCGACCCCGGCGACGAGTTCGCCGGGGCGCTCGCCCTGCTCGACGCCCGCATCGATCCCGACTGGCCGGTCGTCGCGCTGGTCGACCTGCTGGTGCGGATCGAGGACGGCGAGGCCGGGGCCGCCGAGAGCCTGATGGCCCGCCGCGACGATGCGCTCTCTTCGCGCTTTCTGGCCATGCTGTGCGCCGAGTCGCTGATCGCCTGCGGCCATCCGGCCGAGGCCGGCGACCTGCTCACGCGCTGCGCCGCGGCGTTCGGCAGCGACCAGCGCCACCAGCAGCTCGCCGCGCTGGTGCTCTCGCGCACCGGCAAGCTGGAGGAGGCGGTCGCCGCGGCCGGGCGCCTGCTGCAGCGCTATCCCGACGACGACGAGACGGCGGGCATCGCGGGCGGCATCTACAAGCGCCGCTGGGACCGCGACGCCAGCCAGACCCGAGCCCTCGACAAGGCCCACGAGCTCTATCGCAAGCAGTGGGAGAAGGGGAAGAAGATCAATGCCTATCTCGGCGTGAACGCCGCCGCGACGGCGCTCTATCGCGGCGACGCGGAGGGCGCGCGGGCCATCGCGGGGTCGGTGGCCGAGGCGATGGAGAAGCGCGACGCAGCCCTCGCGGCAGCCAACCTCAAGCCCCAGGATGGGGGTCTTGCCGAGTATTACGACCGCGTCAGCCGCGCCGAGGCGCTTCTGATCTCGGGCCGGGCCGGGGAGGCGAAGACGGCCTATGCGGCGTCCTTCGCCGACTATCCCTGGCTGACCGGCAGCATCGAGGGCACCCGGGCCCAGGCCCGCCGCATCGCCGCGACGCTCGGCCTCGAGGATCCCACCGCATGAGCGACGCCTTCGCGGTCGGGGTCACCGGCCACCGGCCCCACAAGCTCAATCCGGCGCGGCTCGACATCATCGCCGCCGATATCCGCCGCGCGCTGATGCATATCGAGGCGCGTCTCGCCCCGCGACCGCTGACTCTCGTCTGCTCGATCGCCGAGGGCGCCGACACCATGGCCGCCAAGGCGGCGCTGGCGCTCGGCTGGCGCCTGATCGCGCCGATCCCCTTTCCCGCCGGACACTATGCCCGCGACTTCGCGCCGGGCCCCGCCTACGACGATTTCCGCACCCTGATGCAGGCCGCCGAGGTGATCGTCTGCACGCCCGACCGCCTGGCGCTCGCCGACGACACCCTGGGCTACACCGCCGCCAGTCTCACCATGCTGGAGAACGCCGATGCCCTCATCGCGGTCTGGGACGGCGCGCCGACCGAACTCAAGGCCGGGGCCTACGACACGATGATGCTCGCCCTGGGGCGCGGCCTGCCGGTCCTGTGGATCGACGCGCAGGGCGAGGCGCCGCCGCTCGCTCTGACGCGCGAGCACATGAAGCCGCTGGAGCGCGGCGAACGGCCCATAGCCGGCGGCGAGGACGCCTTCCTCGCCGCGCTCGACTGAGGCCCGTCAGGGCGCTGCCGCAGCGTCCCCCTCGGGGGCCGGGGCCGCAGCGTCCCCCTCGGCGGCCGCCGCCGCACCGGCGGGCTCGGCGGCCGGCGCCGGCGGCGTCCAGGCGGCGATCCGTTCGGCGACCGCCGCCACTTCGGCGCTCTTGCCGTCGCGTACCAATTGCCGTGTCAGAGAGGCGCGGCGGGCGAACAGGAAGCTGCCGCGCTGCGCCTCGGTGCTGTCGATCAGGCCCTCGATCTCGGCCTGGCGGGTGGCGAGACCGTAGTAGAACAGCGCTTCCAGCATGTCCTGCGTCTGGCCGTTCTCGCCGTACTCGAACTTCTGCGCCATCGTGAACGACGAGTACCACGAGCCCTGCTGCGACGCCGACTTGTAGGTCTCGATCGCCCCCTTCTCGTCCTGCGGCAGGATTTCCTCGCCCTGGTCGGTCTTGCGGCCCGAGAGCATGTTCTCGGCCAGAAGATCGCTGGCGTCGGCGACGCCCATCGCCGCCGCCTTGCGCACCATGTCGAAGCCGAGTCGAAGCTCCTCGGCGGTCACCGGCTCGCCGTTCGCCTGGCGCAGGGCCACCAGGTAGAAGCCGAGATAGTAGACGCCGCCCGGATAATTGGCGTCCACCGCGACCTGGACCTCCTTCAGCCCTTCGGCGATCCGTGCGGCCTTCGCCGTTTCGTCGAGCGAGGAGTCGAAGCGTTGCGCCAGCAGGGCGCGGCCGAGCTGCAGATGCAGTCGCGGGTCGTCCGGAGCCGCCTCGAGCGCCCTTCGGCAGGCCGTCTCGGCGTCATAGCCCCACAGATTGAGATCGCGCACGCCGGGGGCGAGGCGCTGCGGGTCGGAGGGATAGGCCGCCAGCTTGTGGCAGGCGTCGGCGCCCGGATCGAACACCCGCACCGCCGGATCGGGGGTGAGGAAATTGTCGCGCCGGTCGGAGGCGCTGAGCGGCTTGGAGACCGTCATCGGCGCCCAGGCGATCAGCTCCTTCAGCATCTTGCCGTCGTCGGCGTTCAGCTGGCCGACCAGGATCGGCCCGGCGGTCGGCGTGTTGGCGTAGTTCTTCTCGGGCATCGTCCACAGATAGAGCCGGAAATCGTCGCCGCCCGCCGCCAGGGTCTTGCCGTCCGGGCTGATCAGCGCCGCGCGGAACGGCTTGCCGGGACCGGTGAAGGTCATCAGCTCGGCGCCGGAGCCCGCATCCCAGACCTTGACCGTCGCGTCGAAGCCGCCCGAGACGATGCGCTGGCCATCGCCGCTATAGGCGGCCCACAGAACCAGATCGTCATGGCCCGAGAGCAGCATTTCGGAAATGCCGGTCTCGACGCTGAATACGCGCACCGTCCGGTCGCTGGAAGCCGTGACGAGGTGCTTGCTGTCGGGCGAGAAATTGACGGAGTTGATCTGGCTCTTGTCCTCGCGCCGTTCGAACAGCAGCTTGCCGGTCTCGAAATCCCAGATGAAGACCCGCCCGTCCGCCGCGCCGGTGGCAACCCGCGTGCCGTCCGGACTGACCGCCACCGTGAACAGGGCGGCGTTCGGCGCATTGAACGAGCGCAGCTCCGAACCGTCCGTCGCATCGAACGCGAAGACCCCGACGCCGCTCCAGCGCGCCACGACGACGTGCTTGCTGTCCGGCGTCAGCGCCGCCCAGTTCGCCGAATAGCCTTCCGGAAGATTGCCGATCGTGCGCACCGGGTCTCCGGTCGACGAGCGCCACAGCCGGATGCGGCCGCTGTCGTCGGCGGTGACGATGCGCGATCCGTCCGGCGTGAAGAACGCGTTCGAGATGCTGGCGGCGCGCGGCAGCGGATCGTCGGCCGCCGGCAGGCTGAACTGCGGATGGCCGGTCTGGACGTCGGACAGAACGGCGAGCCCGTCGCCCGCCGCGGTCAGGACATATTGTCCGTCGGCGCTCCATTGCAGCGAATTGATGTTCCAGGTGTGGACGACCCGCGAGCTGACCGGCGTCAGGCCCTCGACGGCCCAGACGACGGCGTTGCCGTCGTCGAACACCGCGGCGACATAGTTGCCGTCGTGGCTGAGGCCCTGGCCCGAGATGCTGCCCTTGGGCGAACGGAAGAGGCGCAGCGTGGAGGCGGAATCGTAGTCCCACAGGCGCAGCGTATTGTCGCCGGCCGACGACAGGATGCGCCGGCCGTCCGTCGACAGCTCCAGGCCGCGGACGTCGAAGGTGTGGCCCGAGAAGGTCTTGAACGCTTTGAAGTCGCTGGCCGAGGCCGCGTAGATGTTCTTGCCGGCCGAATAGAGCAGGTTGGCGCCGCCCGGCATGTAGAGGACGCGATAGAGAAAGGCGTTCGGCACGTCGATCTGCGCCAGGTAGTCGCCCGCGCCGCTGTAGACCGACGCCCAGCCGCCGCCGATCAGGATGACCTGGCCGCCGTCCGGCGAAATGACGACATCGACGATGCCGACCGGGCTGTCGGCCGAACCGTGCCAGATCGTCGCCCGCTCGGCGCGCGTCGCCAGGTCCCAGATCACCGCCTTGCCGCGATCGTCGCCGGTGACGGCGATCGAGATGTTGTCGGCGACCGCGGCGGCCACCGGGCGGCCGTCATGGCCTTGAAGCGAATAGAGCGGCTCCTGCGTCGTCGCATCGACGAAGTGAACCGCCCCGGTCTCGTCCGTCGCGACCACCGTGCGGCCGTCGCGATCGATCGCCGCGACCACCGGCATGGCGTCGAACGTCTTCATCGTCCCGACCGGCTCGAACGTCGCGCCGTCGAAGAACTGCATGGTCTTGTCCTTGTAGAGATTCACAAGGAAATGACCGCCGCGGTCGGCGACGCTGGTGAGGAAGGGGTCTTCGTAGGAGCCGAAGATCGAGCGCTCTGTGCCGAGGAACGTGTTCCAGACGGTCAGCTTGCCGTCGCCGCCGGTGAAGATGACCGACGGGTCGGCGCCGAATTCGATGTCGCCCAGGGGCCCGCCCGAATCCGACAGGACCGAGACGATGGTATCGGTCGAGGCGGCGTGCTGCAGCGCCGCCAGCGAGGCCCGCGGCAGTTCGCCGCCCGCCTGCTCGGCGATCCGCACGGACTCGACCGCCAGCGCCAGCGCCAGTTCCGAGAAGCCGCCCTTCGAGGCAAGGTAGGACTGGCGGGCGACCAGCTGGGCGCTGCCGCGCTGGGTCTCGCGCAATTGCGCCTCGGCCTGCGCCTCGGCCGACTTGGCGCGCTCGCTCTCGGCCTGGGCGCGGGCGCTCTCGGCCTGGGCGATCCGGCTCTGCTGCTGCGCGAAGAAGCCAAGGATGCCGGCGCCGACCGCCAAAACCGCCATCACCGCCGCGACGGCGGTAAGGATGCGCATGCGCCGGTTGCGCTTGACGTTCGCGGCCTTGGCGCTCTCGGCGATGAAGTCCTTCAGCGATTGCGGCAGTTCCTCGTCCCACTTCTTGACGAGGTCCTTGCCTTCCTCCAGCGACAGGCCTTCGAGCAGGCGGGCCGATTTCTCGGCCGGCGGCGCGGCGCGCCACAGCAACTCGTCTTCCTCCAGGCGCGAGCGGGTCTCCAGATCGCGGCGGTCGCGATTGATCTGATCGCGGGCCTTCGACCAGTGATTGAGCAGGGATTCGTGCGCGACCCGGACCCGCGCCTCGCCGCCATCGCCGTCGGCGATCAGCAACCGCGCGGACGGATCGAGAAACGCATCGACCAGCGCGCGGCGCGGCGAACCCGCCGGAAAGGCGGTCAGCGGCGCCATCCGCGCGGTCGCGTTCTGCCGGTTGTCGGCATCGACCGTCACCAGCGCGCGCAGCACCGAGGCGAGCGCCGCCTGGATGTCGGGGGTCTGGGCATTGAGGATTTCGTCGGCGCGGGTGGCGATCGCGCCCTTGATGCCGCCGAGCGCCTCGTAGGTGTCGTAGGTGAGGACCGATCCCCTGGCCTTCTCCACGTCCGTCTTGTAGAGCGCGTCGAGCACGAACGAGACCAGCGGCAGCGAGCCGGGATCGCGCGCCGCTTCCTCGGCGATGATCGCATCGAGGCCGATCTTGGTCTCCGGATGGTCCTCGAAGGTCAGGCCGGCCGCCGCCGCCGGGCGCCGGATCATCTCGGCGAGTTCCGCCTGGCTCGGCGGCAGCAGGTCCATCCGCCCGGTGCCCTCGGCCAGCGCCACGAGTTCGGGCGCCGCCGCGGCGCGGTGCCAGAAGTCCGAGCGCATCGTCGCAACCGTCCAGACCGCGCCGGTCTTCGACAGCGAACCGATCAGCCGGATGAAGGAATTGCGTTCCTCGGTCGAGATCGCGCTGTCGGTGAAGATCTCCTCCAGCTGGTCCAGCACCAGCGCCAGCTTGGCGCTCTCGTGGCCCATGATGCGGCCCGAGGCGCGCGCCTCGGCGGTGACGCGCGCCAGCGCCGGCGCGAAGACGAACGAAGGATCGTCGATCGAACGGCGCAGCGCGTTCTCCAGCTGCTCGACGGTGACGCCGGCGCCGAGGATTTCCGGCAGGCCGACGCCGTCCTTCACCCGGTCCTCGATCAGCGCCCGGGCGAGGCCGAGGAACAGATTGCCGTCCGCGTCGCCCGGCTTGAGGATCGCCCGCCGCCACAACCCCGCCCCGTCCGCGACGCCGCGGGCGAAGAGGTTGGGCAGGAGGCCTGCCCGCACGAGCGAGGACTTGCCCGAGCCCGATGCCCCCAGCACCAGGAGGAACGCCTTGCCCTCGTTGGCGTTGCGGACGATCTGCTCGACCGCCTTGAGCTGGGCCGCGCCGCGTCCGAAGAAGATCGGGGCATGCTCGAAGTCGTAGGTCGACAGCCCCCGGAACGGCGACTGCAGCCAGGTCGCCCTGACCTCGGCCCCGGCATGCGCGCCCTGGCTGCGCTCCTTTTCGATCCGGGCGCGGATCAGCTGGCGCAGATGCGCCTCCAGCATGTCGCCGAAATCTTCCAGATCGTCGAAGCCGTGATAGGCGGAGAGAAACACCCCGCCCGCCTGGAAGTAGCGCGACCAGAAGCTCTCCAGCGCCGACCACTGATTCTCCGCCAGCGCCTTCTTCTGCGGGTCGCGCAGCGAGATCTGCGGCTCGCGGTTCGAGCGGTAGACCAGCAGGTCCGGCGCGCCCTTGGCGCGATTGGCGGCGAGCGCGTCCTCGTATTCCCATTCCGTCCCGGTCACCGGCGCGCGTCCGTCGATGCCGCGATACTCGCGCTTGCCCGAATTCACCGGCAGCGGCGTACCCAGCCGCGACCACAGGATCAGCACCACGATGTCGCTCTGGCTGGGCGGCTCGATGACGTCCTGGAAGTGCCCCGTGGCGAGCATCGCCTCGTGCTCCCACAGATAGGCCGTGATGTCGAAGAAGCGCGCGAATTCCTTCTTCAGGCTCTCCACCACCAGGGCCGAGCGCCGCCGCTCGGCGGAGACGTCGCCGGGCGATGAGATGAAGATGCGCAAAGGCTTCGGCATGGACGACCCCAATCGGCAAACGCGCAGGTCCGCACCCAAAGCCCGGGGCGGCGCGCGAGGCGCACGATAAGGGCTAAGGCTTTGCGGCGGCAACATGGCGCGGGCCGCCGGCCCCTGGCGGACCGAATGCCGCAGGACCGCGCGCTCCCGTTCAGCCGCCATACAGCTTGCTGCCGTCAGGGTCGCCCCAGAAACCCGGCGGGCGTCCGGCGACGGATGCCCGCCCGCTTGAGGATCGTTCGCGATGAAGACCATCACGGGCCTTGCCGCCGCTGCGGTCGCCGGCCTTGCCCTGTTCGGCGCCGGCCCCTCGCTTGGCGAGCCGGGCGGCTTCAGCCTCGTCCCCGCCGCCGAGGCGCGCAGCCGCGTCTCGGTCAGCTTCAGCCTCTTCTACAACGAGCTGAGGCCCCACGGACGCTGGGTCCGCCACGCCCGCTACGGCCAGGTCTGGGTGCCGCGCCACCAGCGCGACTGGAGGCCCTACACGCGCGGCCGCTGGGCGATGACCCGCGACTATGGCTGGATGTGGGTGAGCGACGAGCCCTTCGGCTGGGCGACCTATCACTACGGATCGTGGGACTACGACCGCCGCATCGGCTGGTACTGGGTGCCGGGCTATGTCTGGGGCCCGGCCTGGGTGACCTGGTCGGACCGCGGCGACTATCTGGGCTGGGCGCCCATCCCCGCCTCCTATCTGTGGGGGTCGGCGTTCGACGATTTCTTCTATCGCCGCCCGGTCATCCACATCACCTTCGGCGACGCTTGGTGCTACGCCCCGACCCGCCACTTCGGCAGCCGGCGCATCGACCGCCACGTCGTGCCGCCGCGCCAGAACGTGACGATCGTCAACAACCACACGACGGTCGTGAACAACGTCACCAACATCACCAACGTCACGATCGTCGACAACCGCGTCTATAACTACGGCGTGTCGGTCGAGGCGGTGAACGCGCTCGCCGAAACCCCGGTCGAGATGGTGGAGCTTGCCGAAGCCTCCGCCGCGCCGTCGGGCGAAGCCGGCGGGAGGGCGGGAGTCGTCGAGGTCTATCGCCCGGTCGAGACGCCGATCGCCGACGATCCCGCGGTTCTGGCGGCGATCTCGGCGGAGCAGACCGAGACGGCGAGCGCGGTCGCGGACGATCCCGCCCTGCCGCCCGCGCCCGAGCCGATGATCGAGGCCGCGCCGTCCGATCCCCAGCCCGCCCCACCGGTGGACAGCCTGGCCGAGGGCGTTCCCGCGAGCGAGCCCGGCACGGCGCCGCTCGACGCGGCCCCGAGTGCGGACGGCGGCGCCCCGCCGGTCGAGACCGCGATCCTGCCCGACCCGTCGACGGAGATGCCGGTCGAGGACTACGCCCCGCCCGCCGAGGCCTATGCCGCGCCCGAGCCGTCCACCGAGACCCAGGTCGAGGACTATGCCCCGGCCGCCGAGGCCTATGCCGCGCCCGAGCCGTCCTACGAGGCCCCGGTCGAGGACTATGCCGCGCCAGAGCCGTCCTATGAGGCCCCGGTCGAGGACTACGCCCCGCCCGCCGAGGCCTATGCCGCGCCCGAGCCGTCCTACGAGGCCCCGGTCGAGGATTATGCCCCGCCCGCCGAGGCCTATGCCGCGCCCGAGCCGTCCTACGAGGCCCCGGTCGAGGCCTATGTCCCGCCGCCACCTCCCGCTCCTGAGCCTGCCCCTCCGCCGCCGCCCCCGCCGGCGAGCGAGGAGACGGCCCAGTAGCAACGGCCCCGGCGCGCAAACGCCGGGGCCATCCTTTTCCGGTCTATGGCGTTCAGTCGGCCGACACGCCCCGGCCGCGGAAGGCGCTGTCGAGCAGATCGAGCAGATCGCTGGCGAGTGCCAGGGCGCGGCCGAACCGCTCGCGCTCCGGCACATCCCTGAGGATCATGCCGTCGTTGAAGACCTTGGCGAAGCCGGTGACGACGACGAGCGCCAGCAGCGTTTCGGGATTGGCTTCCTTTTCCGGCTTCATCGGCTGGCCGGTGGCCGCGCTCATCGCGTCCACCAGCGCCGCTGTCATCTTCTGGAAGACCGCCTGCATCGCCGGGTCGGAATGGTCGGTCACGCCGTTGTGCGAGCACAGATCGTCGAGCCGTGGATGGCGGATGTTGAATTCGATATGGGCGAGGCCGCAGGCCTTCAGCCGGTCGAGCGGATCGGGACCGGCGGCGGCCATGCGCGCCTCGGCGGCGGCCACCCGCTCCTCCAGCGCCTGCACCGCGAGCGCCGTCAGGAGGCCGGTCCGGTCGGTGAAATGATGGGCGGGCGCGCCGTGGCTGACGCCGGCGCGACGCGCGCATTCGCGCAGCGTGAAGGCGTCCAGTCCTTCCTGTTCGACGATCCCGCGCGCCGCTTCCAGCAGCGCCTTGCGCAGATCGCCGTGATGATAGGCGCGCGCGCCGTGGTCGGCCGTCTCGCTCAAATCGTCACTCCCCCGCGGCAGCCATAGCACGGCCGGGGGGCGCCTGCACAATGCTCGCCTCGTCGCGCGCCGCGAGCAGCAGGTAACAGGCCGGCGTCACCAGCCGCGACAGCAGCGTCGAGGTGATCAGGCCGCCGATGATGACGCAGGCGAGCGGCGAGTAGAGACCCGATCCCTGCACGGCCAGCGGCATCATGCCGCCGATCGCCGTCACCGAGGTCAGCAGGATGGGCAGGAAGCGCACTTCGCCGGCCCGTTCGATCGCCTCGCGCAGCGGTGTGCCCGCCGCACGCAGCTGGTTGGTGAAGTCGACCAGCAGGATCGAGTTCTTGATCTCGATTCCCACCAGCGCGATCATCCCGATCATCGCGGTGAACGAGAGCGTATAGCCCGAGACATAGAGCCCGAGGATCCCGCCCAGAATGCCGAGCGGGATGACGCTGGCGACGATCATCGAGGTTTTGAACGAACGGAACTCCAGGATCAGCACGGCGAAGATGCCGAAGATCGCTATCAGCGCCGCGCTGCCCATGCCGGCGAACGAGCGCGCGCTCGCTTCCGACTGGCCGCCGGTCTGGAGCTCATAGCCGGGCGGCAGCTTCATCGCCTTGGCGCGGCTGACGATCTCGGCCGTCAGGTTCGAGGTGAGGTAGCCGGTCGCCGGATAGGCCGTCACGGTCGCCGAACGCAGCCTGTCGAAGCGATCGATGCGGGCCGGGCTCGCCTCGAAGCCCAGGCTTGCGATCTGGGCCAGCGGCGCCGCCGCTCCTGAGGCCGTCGGCACGTAGATCCGGTCCAGAACGTCCGGGCCGTGATGCTCGTCCAGCGGCAGGCGCAGCGTGATGGGATAGGATTCGCCGTCGGTGTCGAGGAAATCCCCGGTCGCCTCGCCCGCCACCGCGAGGCGCACCACGCGGTCGACCGTCCCGGGTGCGATCCCCAGCAGGGCCGCCTTGCCCTCGTCGACATCGACCTTCAGGTCGGTGCGCGTCGCGCGCGAGGGAGTGTTGATGTCACGCGTTCCGGGAACGGCGCGCATGATGTCTTCGAGGTCCCGGGCGATGGCGCGCACGCCCTCGACGTCCGGCCCGCGCACGCGGATGGCGATCGGAGCCTCCAGCGGCGGGCCGTTCTCCATCGACTTCACCAGCACGCGGACGCCCGGATAGGCGTCGAAGGTCCGGCGCCAGGAATCCAGCAGGGCCGGTGTGGTCGCCGGATCGTAGGCCTTCAGCATGACGAAGGCGTCGGCAATGTTGGAGGCGAGCTCGCGCTGGTTGACGTTGTAGTAGACGCGCGGATTGCCCCGCCCGAGATTTCCCATCACCGACTGCACCGCGTCGGCCTTCATCACTTCGGCCTCGACGAAGCGCAGCGCGGCATCGGTCTTCTGGATCGAGGCGCCCTCGGGCAGTTCGATCTGGATCATCACCAGGCGCGAATCGGCCAGCGGAAACAGGCTGAAGCCGATACGCGGCACCAGCATCAGCGTGCCGGCGAAAAGCACGAGCGCGATGGCCACCGTCACCAGCGGCCGCGCCAGCGCCTTGTGCAGCAGCGGGCGGTAGAGCGCGTGGATGCCGCCCATCACGGTGCGCAGCAGCCAGTTGCCCTCCTCGTGGGCCTCGGGCTTCAGGATCTTGGAGGCGATGAAGGGGATGATGGTGAGCGACACGAACAGCGAGGCGGCGACCGTCAGCAGCACCGCCACGGGCAACGAGCGCGTGAAGGCGCCTGCGCCCTCGGGCAGGAAGAGAAGCGGCAGGAAGGCCAGCATCAGCGTCGCCGTGCAGCCGAGCACGGCGAGCGATATCTGCCGCGTGCCCTCGATCGCCGCGTCGGCCGGCTTCTTGCCCATGCGCAGATGGCGCGCGATGTTCTCGACCACCACGATGGAATCGTCGACCAGCAGGCCGAGCGAGATCACGAAGCCCGAGATCGAGAGCTGGTTCAGCGTGAAGCCGGCATGGCCGAGCAGCCATATGCCGAGGGCGAGCGAGAGCGGGATCGAGAACATCACGACCAGCGCCGCGCGATAGCCGAGCGGCAGCAGGGTCAGCATGACGAGCCCGATGGCGATCAGGAAGTCCTTGGCCAGCTGGCCGAGCCGCTTGTCGACGCTCTCCGACTGGTCGAAGGCGATCTCCAGGCGAAGGTCGGCGGGCAGCGTCGCGCGGAACGCCTCGGCCTTCGCGACGATCGCGTCGCGCACCTCGAAGATGCTCTGTCCGTCGCGCATGTTGGCGGTGACGAAGACCGCCTTGGCCCCGTCGTGGCGCGCCGTATAGGTCGCCTCGTCCTCGGCCCAGGAAACCTCGGCGATGTCGCGCACGCGCACCAGCGCCGCACCTTCCGCAGCGACCACGGTGTCGGCGATCTCGTCGATACTGTCGTAGGAGCCCGTCGTCTTGAGGTTGAAGCGCACGCCGCCCGCCTGCACGGCGCCGCCTGGAATCTCGGCGTTCTCGCCCTGGATGGCGTTGCTCACCTGGTTGATCGTGACGCCGAGCCGGCTCATCCGGCCGAGATCCAGCGCAACGCGGACTTCGGGCTGCGGCGCGCCCCAGACTTCGACCTGGCGGACGCCGGCGACGCCCTCGATCAGGTCCTTCAGGTCGCGCGCTCGGTCGGTGAGTTCGCGGTAGGCGACATCGCCGATCAGCGAGAACTGGACGATGTTGGTGTAGCCCGGCTGTCCCTTGCGAACGACGACGCTGCGCACGGCCGAGGGAAGATCGGGCCTGAGGCGGTTCATCTCGCGGATGATCTCGTCGTACTTGCGGTCCATGTTGGGGAGGCCCCACTCGAACTGCACGTTGACGACCGCGACGCCGGAAGTCGTCGTGGACCGGATTTCGTGGACGTCGTCGAGTTCGTTGAAGGCGTCCTCGATCGGGTCGGTGATCAGCTTTTCGACCTCGACCGCTTCCATGCCCGGCGCCTGGGTGATCACGGTGAAGAACGGCGCGTCGAACGAGGGATCCTCGGCGCGCGGGATCGACTGGAACGCGCCATAGCCGAGCGCCGCGAACAGCAGCGTCATCACCAGCGTGAACTGCCAGTTGCGGACCGCGAAGGCCGCGACGTTCATTGCCCGCGCTCCGCTGCGCTGGCGGTGGCGATCGCCACCCTTTCGCCGTCGTTGAGATAGCCCGCGCCGTCGATCACGACCTGCTGGCCCGCCTCGAGCCCTGCGACCACGGCGACGAGACCGCCCGACATCCGGCCGACGGAAATGCGCGTGCGCCGGGCGATGCCGGTCTGCGGATCGACGACGAAGACGAAGGCTTCATTGCCGTGTCCCTCCAGCAAGGCATCGACCGGCACCGCGACATTGGCGGCGACCTGGCGGGCCGGCCTGATGGAGGCGCGGCCGACGAGGCCGCTCTTCAGCGTGGCGGCGGCGGCGGCGATGCGCAGCTCGACCTGGAAGGTGCCGGTGCGGGGATCGGCGTCGGCGCCGATTTCGGAGACGCTGGCGGCAAAGGCCTGGCCGGGGAACGCGTCGAAGCTCACTTCGGCCGGGTCGCCGGGCGCCACGCGCAGCGCGTCGCGGTCGGCAAGGCCGACGGAAAGCACAAAAGACTCGGTCATGTCGGAAAGGGTCAGCACGGGCGCTCCGGCCGCCACCACGCCGTTCGCCTCGATATGGCGCTTCAGCACCACGCCGTCGGAAGGCGCGACGATGCTGGCATAGCCGCGATTCGAGCGGGCCGCCTGGGCGCTGGCCCGTGTGGCCTTGGCCTGGGCCTCCGCGTCCTGCAGGGCGGCGTCGGAGGCGAATCCCTTGGTGTGGAGCTGGCGGATCCGGGCGAGCTCGCGGGCTGCCTTGTCAGCCGCTTCCTGGGCCTGGCGCAACTGGGCGTCGACGTCGCGCGGGTCGAGTTCGGCGAGGATGTCGCCCTTCTTGACGACGTCGCCTTCCTCGACGCCGAGGGATCTGACCACGCCGCCGGTCTTGAAGGCGAGGACATAGGCGGTATCGGGTTCCACCCGCCCGACGACCGCGATCTCGGAGAGAAAATCGGCGGGTCCCGCGGTCGCCACGCGAACCGGGGCAGCCTTGGTCTCGGCCTCCCCGGTCACGGGCGCCGAGGAAGACCCGCCGCAGGCGGCAAGAACCGGCCCCAGGGAAAGCACGGCCAGAACCTGCAGAAATCCGGAGAAGCGGCGCATGGTGTTCTCGATCTAGTCGATGTCTAGATCATACTGCACCGCAAACTAGACACTGTCTAGCTGAAACTTGAGCCTAGCGTTCATTCGTCACAATTGGCCTCGAGCGTCGCGAATTGCCTCAGACAAGGCGCTCGAGATCGAGATCGACGAAGAGGCAGGCATGGTCCGACGCCGCCAGGGCGCGCGGCGGGGCTTTCGGGCTCCAGAAAGCCTGGCCGGAGCGGTCGATGCCGCAATTGGCCGCCGCCGCCCGCAGGTCGGGAGAGAGCAGGATGTAGTCGATCTGCGAGCGGGCGATCTCGCCGCGGCGCTGCTCGATATGGGTGTAGGCCTTGTCCGGCCCCAGCGTCTGGCCGATCACGTCGGAGAGCCCGGCATGGACCAGCAGCGGGTCGATCGAGGTCTTGTGCCCTTCCAGCATGGCGCCGTTGGCGCCGTCGCGGTCCGGTCGCTCGTTCAGGTCGCCCAGAATCGCTATGCGGTGCGGTCGACCGTCGCGCGAGTGC
This sequence comes from Alphaproteobacteria bacterium, assembly GCA_016792565.1. GTDB lineage: Bacteria > Pseudomonadota > Alphaproteobacteria > Micropepsales > Micropepsaceae > JADZAI01. The sequence continues at coordinate 26,804 of JAEUMK010000005.1, read as the reverse complement.
CGCTGGGAGACGATGCGCGCGACTTCGCTCGCTTGCCTAAGTCGTTTGCCGTCCGTCTCAATCTCCCCGCCCCCCTTGGACTTGAAATGCGTCACCCCCACCGTCACGTCGCCGCGTCCGCCCGGAAGCTCAACAGCGACTTCAAGACAGTCCCGATTGAAGAGACGGGCAGAGCCTCCGTCACGCCGCTTGCGCTCGGCTGGATCGGCGGTGAAGACGTTCGTCCGCAAGGTGCCGACAGGCTGCTTGGACAGGAGACCCACATCAATGCCCCGCTCGTCGTTGCCTTCCAGCAGGACCGCATAAGGGTACTTGCCGCCGAGATATTGCAGATTGAAGCGTTCCAGGACATGGCGGTTCTCGATCTCGCAGAGCCCGATGACGTCGGCATCGACTCTGCGGATCACCTTGGCGATCGCCTGCACCTGCGCGCCAGACAGTGTCTCACCTTTCATCCGGATGCCGCCGATCCAGTCGCTGCGGCCCCGGATCGCCGCGTTGAGCGAGACGACGGGCGAGGACTCGTCGCCCTCACGTTCATGGAAGAAGAACCGCTGGGAGCGCGCGTCGGCTGCGTTCACCCGATCGCATTGGACGACCAGATAGTCACCAAGGCGCGCTTCGTTATAAATTCGCACGATATCGTCGGTCTTGTAAGTCCTCGCATCGAGCATACGTTGAAGCTGTGACGCAGCTTTCAGAGCCGCCGCCGCGCCCGCATCATCGCCGGGGGAGAAGAGGCGGGGGCGGGAGAAGAGGTTCTCGACGTTGTAGAAGGCGATCCGGAACTTAAGCATGATGGCGGCCCCCGTTGCGCGGCGACCGACGCGCGCCCGCGGCGCCTTCCAGCAGATAGCCGACGATTTTCTGCGCCTCCGCCCGCACCCGGCCGGGACGCACGCCGTGCTTGACCCCGGCCGTCGCCAGGATCAGCAGATCGGCGAGATCGCCGGCCGTCAGGCCATCGGCGAAGCGCGTCCCGGCGCGCGCCAGCTCGGCGGCGAGAGCGGCCCGGAAGCGGCGCGCCCGCCGGGCGATCTCCGGCCCGCCGAGCCGGCCCGATTCCTCCAGAAGCTCGGCGGCATGGGGCGAGGCGTAGATCTCGGCGGCGTAGAAGGCGAGCCGCGCCCCGATCAGCGCCCCGGCGACGGCGGCGATGCCGCCCCCCGCCGCCCGGGCCGCCGCCGCCGCCTCGGCGCCGGCCGCGTCGCCGCGATCGTGCAGATGCGAGATCGCCGCCGCGAACAGCGCCTCCTTGCCGGCATAGTGGCGATAGAGGCCCTGGCGCGAGATCCCGGCCTCGGCCGCCACCGCTTCCATCGAGGCGCGGCGATAGCCGTAGCGGCCGAACACGGCGAGCGCCGCCCCGAGCAGACGGCGGCGGGTTTCCGGCGCGCCGGGCGACGCGGCCGGCTGAAGGGCGGACAAGGCGGACAAGGCGGGGGACGGGGCTGAGGACATGGCGGGCAAGCGTGGACAATCGATACGTTGATTGTCAACACCGTCCGGGACTAGCCTCGGCCCCGCGACAGGTCCCCGGGCGGCGGCGGGCCGTCAGGCGACAGGGGAGGTCCCGCATGGTCACGCTTACCGTGAACGGCGCGCAGCACGAGCTGGATGTCGAGCCCGACATGCCGCTGTTGTGGGCGCTGCGCGACGTGTTGAACCTCACCGGCACCAAATACGGCTGCGGCATCGCCGCCTGCGGCGCCTGCACGGTGCTGGTGGACGGCCAGGCGGTGCGCTCGTGCTCGATCGCCGCCGCCGATCTGGCGGGAAGCTCGATCGTCACCATCGAGGGGCTGAAGACCGGCGAGGCGCTGCACAAGCTGCAGGCCGCCTGGATCGAGGCGCAGGCCCCGCAATGCGGCTATTGCCAGTCGGGCCAGATCATGGCCGCCGCCGCGCTGCTGGCCGAAATCCCGCGCCCGAGCGATGCCGACATCGACGCCGCGATGACCAATATCTGCCGCTGCGGCTCGTACGAGGAAATCCGCGCCGCCATCCACATCGCCGCCGCGTCGGCCTGAAGGAGACGATCATGGCCTTCAAGCCCTCGCGCCGCTTCGTCATCCTTTCCGGCCTCGCGGCGACCGGCGCGCTGGTCGTCGGCTATGCGCTGTCGCCCTTCTCGACGCTGGACCGGGCCCGCCGCCTGACCGCCAGGGAGGGCGATCTGATGCCCGCCGCCTGGCTGAAGATCGCCGCCGACAACCGCGTCACGGTCTATGTCCCGCACGGCGACATGGGCCAGGGCACGCCGACCGCGCTCGCCATGATGGCGGCGGAGGAGCTGGACGCCGACTGGGCGCTGGTCTCGGCCGAGACCGCGCCGGCCGACCTCGCCTTCGCCAACGGCGCGCTCGCCAAGGGCTTCCTCGCCGGCGACATGTCGATCCCGCGCTGGCTGGACGGCTCGGCGGACTTCGTCGGCCGCAAGGCCGCCGAGTTCATGAGCCTGCAGGTGACCGGCGGCTCGACCGCGGTGCGCTTCACCGGGGTCATCGGGATGCGCGGCGCGGGCGCCGCGGCGAAGGCCATGCTGATCCGCGCCGCCGCCGAGAGCTGGGGCGTCGCCGAAGCCGACATCGTGGCCAGGGAAAGCCGTCTCAGCCACGCCGCCTCGGGCCGCAGCGCCAGCTATGGCGAGATGGCGGCGCGCGCCGCGTCCCTTGCCGTGCCGGACGATGCGCCGCTGAAGGCGAAGGCCGCCTACACGATTTCCGGAACCTCGCGCCAGCGCTTCGACATTCCCGGCAAGGTCGACGGCAGCACACGCTACGGCATCGACATGCGCCTGCCCGGCATGCTGTTCGCGGCGGCGCTGAACTGCCCGGTCGCCGGCGGCACGCTGAAGAGCGTGGACGAGGCCCCGGCGCTGGCGCTGCGCGGCGTCAAGAAGGTCGTGACGACGGCCGACGCGGTCGTCGTCGTCGCCGACAATACCTGGCGGGCGCAGCGGGCGCTGGAAGCCCTGGCCCCGGTGTGGGACGAGGGCGCGAACGCCGCGCTGTCGTCGGCCTCGATCGAGGCGGGCATGAACGCGGCGCTCGACAAGGGCGATTTCGACGCCGACTTCGCCGAGGGCGATCCGGAAAAGGCGATCGCCGGCGCGGCGCGCACGGTCGCCGCGTCCTACAGCGTGCCCTTCCTCGCCCATGCGGCGATGGAGCCGATGAACGCCGCCGTCTCCGTCCATGACGGCATGGTGGAGATCTGGAGCGGCGTGCAGGACGGGCTCGGCTGCCGCGCCGTCGCCGCCAAGCTCGCCGGCGTGTCGATGGACGAGGTGACCGTCCACCAATTGCCGATGGGCGGCGGCTTCGGCCGGCGCGCCTTCAATCCCATGATGGCGATGACGCCGCGCCACATCGAGCAGGCGATCGCCGCCTCGCGGGCGACCGGCGCGCCGGTGCTGGTGACCTGGTCGCGCGAGGAGGACATGCGGCAGGATTATTACCGCGAGGCCTCGATCGCCCGCCTCAAGGCGGGGCTGACCGCCGAGGGCCGCATCGCGGGCTGGGTCCACGACTTCGCCGAACGCCACGATCCGCCCGAGGCGACGGCGATCCACTACGACGTCGCCGACCGCACGGCGCGCTATGTCTCCGGCACCAATCCGATGCCGTGGGGGCCGTGGCGCAGCGTCGATCACACCGTGCACGGCTTCACCATCGAATCCTTCATCGACGAGCTGGCCGCCGCGGCGGGCGCCGACCCGCTGGCCTTCCGCCTCGCCCATCTCGGCAACGCGCCGCGCCACAAGGCGGTGCTGGAGCGCGTCGCCGGGATGGCCGGCTGGGGCACGAACGAACCGGGCCGGGCCAAGGGCATAGCGATGCGCGAGGCCTTCGGCACCATCGTCGCGCAGGTCGCCGAAGTCTCGGTCGGCGACGACGGACGGGCGCGCGTCCACCGGATGTGGTCGGCGGCCGATCCCGGCGAGGTGGTGAACCCGGCGACCTTCAAGGCGCAGATCACCGGCGGCGCGATCTATGGCCTGACCGCCGCGCTCCATGGCGGCATCACGGTGGAGAAGGGCCGGGTCGTGGAGGGCAATTTCGACGCCTACGACATGGTGCGCCTCGGCGACGCGCCGCGCCACGAGGTGGAGATCGTCGAGTCCGGCGCCAGGCTGGGCGGCGCGGGCGAGCCGGGCACGGCGCCGGTCGCCGCCGCGGTCGCCAACGCGATCTTCGCGCTGACCGGGCAGCGCATCCGCAGCCTGCCGCTGCGCCAGTTCGACCTGAAGACGGGCGCGCAGATCGCCCGGGCGTGAGGCTGGATGGCCGGGCCGGGCCCGGCCATGAGGGCGAGATCATTCGAGTTGGGCCATGCGCAGGATGGGCTAGGCTGGCGTTCATGACCTATCTGATCCTCAAGGCGGTGCTGTCGGGCATTCTGGTCGCCGCGATCTCGGAGGTCGCCAAGCGCTATCCCGGCATCGGCGGCCTCATCGCCTCGCTGCCGCTGGTGTCGGTCCTCGGCATGATCTGGCTGTGGCGCGACACCGCGGACAGCGCCCGCATGGCCGCCCATGCCGAGGGCACGTTCTGGTTCGTGCTGCCCTCGCTGCCGATGTTCCTGGTCATTCCGGCGATGCTGCGGCGCGGCATCGATTTCTGGCCGGCGCTGATCGCCGGCTGCCTTCTGACCATGGCGCTCTATGCGGCGATGCTGTGGCTGGGGCCGCGCTTCGGCCTGCGGCTGTAGCCTCAAGACGAGGCGGTTTTGCGGAAGGCCCGCCGCCCCTATATAAGGGCCCGCCGCTATCGTCAGGAGGAAACAAGACCATGTCGCACAATCACGAATTCTATATCGGCGGGCGTTGGGTGAAGCCGGCGGCCGAGCGCAGCTGGGATCTCATCAACCCGGCCACGGAGGAGAAATTCGCCGACATCGCGCTCGGCTCGTCGGCCGACGTCGACAAGGCGGTCGCCGCCGCCCGCGCCGCCTTCCCCGCCTGGTCGCAGACCACGCGCGAGGAACGCCTGGCGCTGCTGGGCAAGATCATGGGCGTCTTCGCCCGCCGCAAGGACGAGATCGCCGAAGTCATCAGCCGCGAAATGGGCGCCCCGATCTGGCTGTCCAAGGCGGCGCAGGCGGCGATGGGCCTCGCCCATCTCAACGAGACGATGGAAGTCCTCAAGAACTTCGAGTTCGAGCGCACCCAGGGCCGCACCCGCATCGTCTACGAGCCGGTCGGCGTCGTCGGCATGATCACCCCGTGGAACTGGCCGATCAACCAGATCATGTGCAAGGTCGCGCCGGCGCTGGCCGCCGGCTGCACCATGGTGCTGAAGCCCAGCGAATACACGCCGCTCAACGCGCTGATCGTCGCCGAGATCCTGGACGAGGCCGGCGTGCCCGCCGGCGTCTTCAACCTGGTCAACGGCGACGGCCCCGGCGTCGGCGCGCCGCTGTCGGCCCATCCCGGCGTCGACATGATGTCGTTCACCGGCTCGACCCGCGCCGGCATCCTGGTCGCCAAGGCGGCCGCCGAGACGGTCAAGCGCGTGTCGCAGGAACTGGGCGGCAAGTCGGCCAACATCATCCTGGACGACGCGGATCTCGTGAAGGCGGTCGGCGGCAGCGTCCAGGGCCTGATGATCAATTCCGGCCAGAGCTGCAACGCCGGCACGCGCATGTTCGTGCCCGCCGCCAAGCATGACGAGGCGCTGGCCATCGCCGCCGCCGCCGCCAATGCCACCAAGGCCGGCGATCCGTTCGCCGAGGGCACCAATATCGGCCCGGTGGTGAACAAGAGCCAGTACGAGAAGATCCAGGCCCTGATCGAGAAGGGCATCAAGGAAGGCGCGACGCTGGCGGCCGGCGGCCTCGGCCGTCCCGAGGGCGTGAACAAGGGCTATTTCGTGCGCCCGACCGTCTTCGGCAACGTCACCAACGACATGACCATCGCCCGCGAGGAGATCTTCGGGCCGGTCCTGTCGATCCTGCCCTACAAGAGCGAGGCCGAGGCCATCGAGATGGCGAACGACACGGTCTATGGCCTGTCGGGCTACGTCCAGTCGGGCTCGATCGACCACGCCCGCGCGGTCGCCAAGCAGCTGCGCACCGGCAACGTCCACCTCAACCTCGCCGGCCCCGACCTGAAGGCGCCGTTCGGCGGCTACAAGCAGTCGGGCAACGGCCGCGAGTGGGGCGAATTCGGCTTCCACGACTTCCTGGAAGTGAAGGCGGTGCTGGGCTACGAGGCGGCGTAAGCAACCCGCCGCGGCGGAACGGACAACGGCGCGGGGCAACCCGCGCCGTTTTTCATGGGAGAAGGGCGATGACGATCGAGATCCGCCTGCTCGGCCCCGGCGACGAGGCCGTGCTGGCGCAGGTGGCGCAGGACGTTTTCGACAACGACGTCGATCCGGCGCTGACGCGGCGCTTCCTCGCCGACCCGCGCCACCACATCGCCGTGGCGGTGGAGGACGGCCAGGTGGTCGGGTTCGCCAGCGCGGTCGACTACATCCACCCCGACAAGCCGGCCGAGCTGTGGATCAACGAGGTCGGCGTCGCGCCCGCCCTCCAGCGCCGGGGCATCGCCAGCGCCCTGATGCGCGCGATGCTCGATCATGGGCGGACGCTGGGCTGCAGCACGGCCTGGCTGGGCACCGAACGCAGCAACGCGGCGGCGATGGGCCTCTATCGGGCGATCGGCGGCCGCCTGGCCGAGGCCGACGCGGTCTTCGAGTGGGACCTTGAAGAAAGTTCTTGATTTGTTCTGCATCCTGCATCAGGCTCCGGGCAGGTTCTGACGGGAGAGAGAGATGCTGGGTTATGTCACCATCGGCTATCGCGAGGCGGAGCCGGCGCTGGCCTTCTACGACGCGGTGCTGGGCGCGATCGGGCTGACGCGGGCCTTTTTCGACCAGGGCTGGGCGGGCTACGGCCCCCCTGGCGCGGCCGATCAGAACATCTATCTCTGTCCGCCCTTCGACGGAAAACCGGCCCATGCCGGCAACGGCATCATGATCGCCTTCCGCGGCGCCTCGAAGGAGGCGGTCGAGGCCGCCTACCGGGCGGGCCTCGACCACGGCGGCAGCGACGAGGGTGCGCCGGGGCCGCGTCCGGCGGACTCCACCAGCTTCTACGGCTGCTATCTGCGCGATCCGACCGGCAACAAGATCTCGGTCTTCTGCCGCCCCTGAGGCGCATCTTCCCTTACGCAAACGGCAGACGGATCGCGAAATCGGCGGTCCGGCAGCGCCGCGCCGCAGCTTTCCCTTGCGCGAGGCGTCGTTTGGTTGTGCGCTCCACCCGGCCAGCGGGCGTCAGACCCGCGGCGGGAGGACGACATGCACAAGGGCCACCTCAGCGCCATCGACGCCGGCTTTCTCTATATCGAGACGCCGGAGATGCCGATGCATATCGGCGCGCTCTATGTGCTGAAGCCCCCCGCCCGCGGCTGCGAGAACTACGCCGCCGACTATCGCGCGATGATCGCCGCGCGGATGCACACCGCGCCGCTCTTCACCCACAAGCTGGCGGCGATGCCGTTCGACCTCGCCAATCCGGTGTGGATCGAGGACGACGACGTCGATCTCGACTACCACATCCGCCAGGTGACGCTGACCAAGCCCGGCACCATGGACCAGCTGGAGAAGCTGGTCGGGCGGCTGCACTCCTCGCTGCTCGACCGCTCGCGGCCGCTGTGGGAGTTCTTCGTCATCGACGGGCTGGAGAACGGCGACCTCGCGTTCTACTCCAAGGTCCACCATGCCGCGCTCGACGGCCAGGCCGGGATGAAGCTGACGCTGGCGCTGCTCGATGCGACCGAGGAGCCGCGCGACGTCGGCGCCCCGCCGCCGCGGGCCCGCAGCCGCGACTACCATCTCGGCATCGGCGAGATGCTGTGGTCGGCGACCACCAACGCGCTGTCGCAATACGTCAAGCTCGCCCGCGTCGCGCCCAAGGTGGTGAAGTCGGCGATCGACACCTATCGCGCGACGGATGCCGACGGCAAATGGGGCCTCGCCAAGTTCAAGGGCGCCTTCGCCCTCGCCCCGCGCACCCATTTCAACGTCTCGATCACCAACCAGCGCGCGTTCGGCTCCAAGTCGCTGCCGATCGCCGAGGTGAAGGCGGCCGGCAAGGCCGTCGGCGCGACCGTCAACGACGTGGTGATGGCGCTGTGTTCGGGCGCCCTCCTGCGCTATCTCGCCGACTACGGCGAGACGCCGCAGAAATCGCTGATCGCCGCCGTGCCGATATCGATGCGGCCCGAGGGCGACACCTCGCAGAACAACCAGGTGACGATGCTGCCGGTGTCGCTGCATTCCGACATCGCGGATCCGCTGAAGCGCCTCGCCGCGATCCGCAAGTCGGCGGGGCGGATGAAGGATCTGGGCGGCAAGATGAAGGGGCTGGGTTCGCTCGACGTGCCCTCGATCGGCACGCCCTGGCTGATGACCGGGCTGGTCTCGCTCTATGGCCGCTCCCATCTCGCCGACAACCTGCCGCCGGTCGCCAATGTGGCGATCTCGAACGTCCCGGGCCCGAACTTCCCGCTCTACATGACGCGGGCGATGCTGCGCGCGATGTATCCGGTCTCGATCCCGACCCACGGCGTCGGCTGCAACATCACGGTGCAGTCCTATAACGGACAGCTCGACTTCGGCCTCACCGCCTGCCGCCGCGCCATGCCCGACGTGAAGAAGCTGGCCGGCTATCTCGGCGACGCGCTGGAGGAACTCAAGGCCGCCATCGCCGCGGCCGCCGCCGCGCCGCCGGCCAGCGAGGCCGGGACACCCAAGGCGGCCAAGCCCGCCAAAGGCAGACGCCGCGCGGCCAAGGCCGCGGCGGGCGCGCCGCTCCTGCATTCGTAAAGCAACTGAAGTGCGAGACCCATGGACTGGAATTTCGGAGACATCCTCGACACCGTCGAAGCGGCGATCGATCCCAAGGCGCTGGCTTTCGCGCATGGCGCGCGGACGCTCACCTGGGGCGAGGCGGGACCGCGCAGCAACCGACTGGCGCGCGCCTTCCAGGCGGCGGGCCTCAAGCCCGGCGACAAGGTCGCGCACTACATGCGCAACGCCCCGGCCTACATGGAGAGCGTGCGCGCCTGCTTCAAAGGCCGCTTCGCGCATGTGAACGTCAACTATCGCTACCGGCCCGACGAGGTCGCCTACATCGTCGACAATTCGGACGCGGCGGCGCTGGTCTTCGACCCCGAATTCGCGCCGACCATCGACGAGATCCGGGCGCGCCTGCCCAAGGTCAAGCTGTTCCTGGAGACCGGACCGGCGTTCGAGCGCCTGTCCGGCGAGGGCGACGGTTCGCGGCTGGACATCGCGCGATCGCCGGAAGACCTGCTGCTGCTCTATACCGGCGGCACCACCGGTATGCCCAAGGGCGTGATGTGGCCGCACCGCGCGCTACGCGAGGTGCAGCTCGCAGGACCGCGAAAGCTCGGCCCCGTGCCCGAGACGCATGAGGAGCTGGCGGCGGCGATCCGCGCGAACGGCCCCGGCGCCCCCTTCATCCCGGCCTGCCCGCTGATGCACGGCACCGGCCTCTTCTCGGCGATCGGCGCGACCTCGGGCGGCAGCGCCGTGGTGACGCTGGAGCATCACTCCTTCGACGCGGCCGAATTGTGGAGCGCCGTCGACCGCCACCGCGTCGGGACCATCGCCATCGTCGGCGACGTCTTCGCCAAGCCGATGCTGCGCGCCCTGCAGGAGAACCCCGGCAAATGGGACGTATCCAGCGTCGTGACGATCATCTCGTCCGGCGTCATGTGGAGCGTCGACAACAAGCGCGGCCTGCTGGAGCACCTGCCCCAGGCGGCGATGACCGACAGTTTCGGCGCCTCCGAGGGCGTCGGCTTCGGCTCGTCCATCATGACCAAGGACGGCGAGATCCCGACCGCCAAGTTCGCCATCGGCGAGCGCTGCCAGGTGTTCGACGAGAACGACGAGCCGGTCGCGCCGGGCAGCGGCAAGCCCGGCATCATCGCGATGGGCGAGCCGATCCCGCTCGGCTATCACGGCGACCCGCAGAAGACCGCCTCGACCTTCCGCACCATTCGCGGCAAGCGCTATTCGATCCCCGGCGACTGGTGCCTGGTGGAGGCCGACGGCTCGCTGACGCTGATGGGGCGCGGCAGCGCCTCGATCAACACCGGCGGCGAGAAGGTCTTCCCCGAAGAGGTCGAGGAGGCGCTGAAGACCCACCCCTCCGTCGAGGACGCGCTGGTCGTCGGCGTGCCCGATCCCGACTGGGGGCAGGCGGTGACCGCCGTGGTGCGGATCGTTCCCGGCTTCGGCTTCAGCGAGGACGAGCTGCGCGCCCATGTGAAGGCGCGCCTCGCGCCTTACAAGGCGCCCAAGCGCGTGCTGCTGGGCGAGCATGTGCCGATGCGCGCGCCCAACGGCAAGGCGGACTACAAATCGGTCGCCGCCTTCGCCCGCGAGAGCCTCAGCCGCTGACCCCCGCGACATGGGCGTCGAGCGCCGCCAGATGCGGCGCGGCCTCGGCGTCCGTCAGCCACGCGCCGGTGAAGCTGTTGCGGGCGAGGCGCGCGATCTCGTCCCGCGTCAGCCCGAGCGCCGCCGCGACCGCGCGGAAATTGTCGTTCACATAGCCGCCGAAATAGGCGGGATCGTCGGAATTGACGGTCGCCTTGAGGCCGAGATCCAGCATCCGCTTCAAGGGATGCTGCGCCATGTCGCGCACCACGCAGAGCCTGAGATTGGAGAGCGGGCAGACGGTCAACGTCATGCCCGCCTCCACGAGACGCTTTGTCAGCGCCGCGTCTTCCAGCGCTCGGTTGCCGTGGTCGATGCGGCAGACATGGAGGAGGTCGAGGGCTTCATGGACATAGGCGGGCGGGCCTTCCTCGCCGGCATGGGCGGTGAGGCGGAGGCCCCGTTCGCCGGCCGCCTTGAAGACGCGCGCGAATTTCGACGGCGGGTGGCCGACTTCGGAGGAGTCGAGGCCGATGCCGGCGATGCGGTCGAGATAAGGCTCGGCCGCCTTGAGCGTGGCGAAGGCGGCAGCCTCGTCGAGATGGCGCAGGAAGCAGAGGATGAGTCTGGACGATATCCCGAGCGTCCGCGCCGCTTCGTCCATGGCGCCGAGCAGGCCGTCCGCGACCGTGGCGAAGGGGACGCCGCGGTCGGTGTGGGTCTGAGGATCGAAGAAGATCTCGGCGTGGCGGACGCCGTCGGCCGCCGCGCGGCGGAAATAGGCGATGGCGAGGTCGAAGAAATCTTCCTCCGTCAGCAGGACCGAAGCGCCCGCGTAGTAGATGTCGAGGAAGTCCTGGAGGTTCGAGAAGGCATAGGCGGCGCGCACCGCCTCGACCGAGGCGAAGGGCAGCGTCAGCCTGTTGCGCCGCGCCAGCGCGAACATCGTTTCGGGTTCGAGGCTGCCTTCGATGTGCAGATGCAGTTCTGCCTTGGGCAATCCGGCGATGAAGGCGTCTAGACCGGCCTCGGACATGGCGAAAGATCTCCCGCGATGGCGACGATTTCGCCTGCGCGTCGCAAGTCGGTCAAGGCAGGGTGTTTTGGGTTGATTGTCGGGCCGCCGATGCGCGACCATCCCGGCCATGCCGCATGACACACCCCTGATCGCGACGATCGTCGCAGGCCTGGTGCTTGCGTTCGCGTTCGGCGCGCTCGCCTACAGGCTGCGCGTCTCGCCGCTGGCCGGCTATCTGCTTGCCGGCGTTCTGGTCGGGCCGCACACGCCGGGCTTCGTCGCGGACGCCAAGCTGGCGGCTGAACTGTCCGAGATCGGCGTCATCCTGCTGATGTTCGGGGTCGGCCTGCACTTCTCGCTGAAGGACCTGATGAGCGTACGCGCGATCGCCATTCCCGGCGCGATCGTGCAGATCGCCGTGGCGACGGCGATGGGCTGGCTGCTCGGCTGGACGCTCGGCTGGACGCTGGCGCAGAGCCTCATCTTCGGCCTCGCCCTGTCGGTCGCCTCGACGGTCGTGCTGCTGCGGGCCCTGCAGGAGAGCCGCATCGTCAAGACCGAACGGGGACGCATCGCGGTCGGATGGCTGATCGTGGAAGACCTCGCGATGGTCCTGGCGCTCGTCCTTCTCCCGGCGCTGGGCGGCCTGGGCGCAGGCAGCGCGGCCCTGCCCACGGCGGATATCCTGGCCGCGGTCGCCGTCACGCTGGGCAAGGTCGCCCTGTTCGTCGCCCTGATGCTGGTGGTCGGCCGATGGCTGGTGCCGCGCATCCTGCACGCCGTCGTGCACATGGGATCGCGCGAGCTGTTCCGCCTGGCGGTGCTGGCCATCGCGCTCGGCATCGCCTTCGGCGCCGCCAAGCTGTTCGACGTGTCGTTCGCGCTCGGGGCCTTCTTCGCCGGCATGGTGCTGGCGGAATCGGAGCTGAGCCAGCGGGCCATGGAAGAGACCCTGCCGCTGCGCGACGCCTTCGCGGTGCTTTTCTTCGTCTCGGTCGGCATGCTCTTCGATCCCGCGATTCTCCTGGATGCGCCGCTGGCGGTGGCGGCGAGCGTGGCGATCGTCGTCTTCGGCAAGTCGATCGCCGCCTTCGCGATCGTCCGCCTGTTCGGCCATCCGACCGGAACGGCGCTGACCGTTTCGGCGAGCCTTGCCCAGATCGGCGAGTTCTCGTTCATCCTGGCCAATCTTGCCGTCGGCATCGGCCTTCTGGACGAGCAGGCGCGCAGCCTGGTCCTGGCAGCGGCGATGATCTCGATCCTGGTCAATCCGGGGATCTTCGCGCTGGCCGAAGCGGCGCGCGGCCGCCTCGAGCGGCGGGACGCCATAAGGCCGGCGCGACCAGAAGCACCGGCCCCCGCGCCGCCGCCGGCCGAAGCCGACCTGACGGCGACGACGCTGAGCGGCCACACCATCATCGCCGGCTTCGGCCGGGTCGGGACGGCGATCGCCTGGGACCTGCGCGAACGCGGCTCTCCGCTGCTCGCGGTGGACGAGAACGACAAGGCGGCGGCGGCGGCCGAAGCCCTGGGGATCGAGACGATCCGCGGCAATGCCGTGGAAGCGGACGTGCTGACAGCCGCCAATGTGGCCGGCGCACATGCGATGTTCGTAGCGATCCCCGACGGCCTGGAGGCCGGCAGCATCGTGGAGCGCGTGCGCGCGCTGAACCCAGCCTTGCCGATCATCGCCCGCGCCCACTCGGAAGCCGAGAGCGAGCGCCTGAGACGCCTGGGCGCGACACGCACGGTGATCGGCGAGCGCGAGATCGGGCTGGCGATGGCGGCGTTGGCGCCGAGCGCCGGACCGCACCGCGCGGCGCCCGCTCCCGACTAGAGCCCTTTCCGTTCCGATGAATTCGGAACGGGGCTCAAAGCCTTCGATTGAGCCTCATCTTCTCCTAGAACCGGCATCCACTTCTTCGGATGAGGCTCTAGGCGCGCTCGAATACCGCAGCCACGCCCTGGCCGCCGCCGACGCACATCGTCTCCAGCCCGTAGCGCACGCCGCGCCGCTGCATCTCGTTCAGCATGGTCGCCAGAATCCGCACGCCGGTCGCGGCGATCGGGTGGCCGAGCGAAATGCCCGAGCCGTTGACGTTGAGGATCGCGCGGTCGTCCCAGCCCCAGCCCTTGAGGACGCCGAGCACCTGGCAGGCGAAGGCCTCGTTCAGTTCGACGAGGCCGATGTCGGACCACGAGAGGCCGGTCTTGGCGAAAAGGCGCTGCACGGCGGGGACCGGGCCGAGGCCCATGGTCGCCGGATGGCAGCCCGCCGCCGCCCAGCCGACGAGAAAACCGGACGGCGTCAGGCCGAGATCGGCGAGGCGATCCTCGGCGACGACGAGACAGGCGGCGGCGGCGTCGTTCTGCTGGCTGGAATTGCCGGCGGTGACGACGCCGTCCTTCATCAGCGGCTTCAGCGCCGCCATCGAGGCGGCGGTGGCGTCGGCGCGGATGCCTTCGTCGCGGGCGAAAAGGACCGGGTCGCCCTTCTTCTGCGGCACCGCGACCGGGACGATCTCGCCATCGAACCTGCCCGCCGCCCAGGCGGCGGCGGCGCGCGCATGGCTTTCGGCGGCGTAGGCGTCGCTCGCCTCGCGCGAGACGCCGCACTCCCTGGCCACGTTCTCGGCCGTCTCGATCATGCCGCTGATGCGCCCGAAGCGTTCGACCGGCTGCGAGCGTTCGCGGCCGCGCTCCAGGCGGTCGTGCAGCTTGACGCTGCCCGCGCGGGCGCCGGCGCGCATGTCGGTCGTGTAGTATTCGACATTGCTCATGCTCTCGACGCCGCCCGCCAGAACGACATCGGCGGCCCCCGACTGCACCATCATCGCGGCGGTGGTGACGGCGGTGAGGCCGCCGCCGCAGCGGCGGTCGAGCTGCATCCCCGGCACCTCGATCGGCAGGCCCGCCGCCAGTCCCGCCCAGCGCCCCACGCAGGGCGTCTCGCCGCTGGCGTAGGACTGGGCGAAGACGATGTCCTCGACCAGCATCGGGTCGATGCCGGTGCGCGCCATCACCGCCTTGACGACCGTCGCGGCGAGGGTCTCGACCGGCACCGCGGCGAGCCCGCCGAGGAACTTGGCGACCGGCGTGCGGACCGGGGCGACGATGGCGGCGCGGCGGAGGAGTCTGGTCATGGGGGTCTGGTCCGGCGTTCGGGCGGTCTGTGGCGGCGGTGTAGCGGATTTCGGCCCGCGTGCAATGGACGCGGGGGCCGCATGCCCCGTCGTCCGGCTTGATGATCGCGCCGCCAGGGGCGATCATCGCCGCATCAGAACAAGAATTCCGGAGGGTATCCCATGAGCGAAGACGCCGCACTGGACGAGGCGCTGAAGGCTGCGCACATCCCCACGCTGATGCTGGCGCTGGTCCATCTGACCGGAGATGCCGGCCATCTGAAGGACGCGCCGCCGCTCGTCTACGAGCCGCTGGGCGACGGCCAGGGCAGCCTGCCGCCCGCCTACCAGGAGACGATCCGGGCGAAGGCCCGCGACGCCTATCTCGCCCACAAGGGCGGCAGGCCGCTCGCCGCCAACCCGCCGCCCGCGACGTTGCGGGCGATGATGGATTTCATCGCCGGGATGCCGATCCCCGAGCACTACGTGCCGTTCCTGCTGGAGGAACTGGCCATGGACGGCGCCGATCCCAAGCGCCCCGCCCCGATCGCCCCCAAGCTGAAGGCCCGCGGCCGCAGCCTGAAGGTGCTGATCATCGGCGCGGGCATGTCGGGGCTCTTGTCGGCGCTGCGCCTGAAGCAGGCGGGGATCGACTTCGAGATCGTCGAGAAGAACGACGATGTCGGCGGCACCTGGCTGGAAAATCTCTATCCCGGCTGCCGGGTCGACAATCCGAGCCACATGTACTCGTACTCGTTCGAGGACAATCACGTCTGGCCGTATCTGTTCTCGACCCAGCCGGTGCTGCTCGACTATTTCCGCGGCGTCGCCAAGCGCCACGATCTGCGTGCGCATGTGCGCTTCGGCACGACGGTGGACGAGGCCCGCTTCGACGAGGCCGCCAATGTCTGGCGCGTCGCCGTCCGCACCAAGGACGGCAAGGCCGAGACGCTGGTCGCCGATGCCATCGTCAGCGCCGTCGGGCAGTTGAACCAGCCGCGCTACCCCTCCGAGATCGAGGGCTTCGGCGCGTTCAAGGGGCCCGCCTTCCATTCGGCCCGCTGGGACCACGGCGTCGATCTGAAAGGCAAGAACGTCGCGGTGATCGGCACCGGGGCGAGCGCTTTCCAGTTCGTGCCGGCGATCGCCCCGGACGTCGCGCACATGACGGTCTTCCAGCGCACGCCGCCCTGGCTGAGCCCGACCCCGGACTATCACTTCCCGACCTCGGAGGGGATGAACTGGCTGATCCGGAACATGCCCTTCTACGACAAGTGGTATCGCTTCTGGCTGTTCTGGATGGGCACCGACGGCATCTACGAGGCGATGAAGGCGGACCCGGCCTGGGACGGCAATCCGCGCGCCGTCAGCCAGCTCAACGACGACATGCGCACGCTGTTCATCGAGCTGATGAAGATGCAGCTCGCCGACCGCCCCGACCTGGTGGAGAAGGTGATCCCGACCTATCCGCTCGGCGGCAAGCGCATGGTGCGCGACAACGGCGTATGGCTGGAGGCGCTCAAGCGCGACAATGTCGATCTGGTGACCGACAAGGTCGCCCGCATCGCGCCCGACGGCGTGGTGACGGCGGACGGCAAGCTGCACAAGGCCGACGTGCTGATCTACGGCACCGGCTTCAAGGCGAGCTCGTTCCTCGACACCTACAAGATCTATGGCCGCGGCGGCGTCGAGCTGCACGAGAAATGGCAGGGCGACGCCCGCGCCTATCTGGGCGTGAGCGTTCCGGGCTTTCCCAATTTCTTCATGCTCTACGGCCCCAACACCAACATCGTCGTCAACGGCTCGATCATCTTCTTCTCCGAGTGCGGCGTGCGCTACATCGTCGGCTGTCTCGATCTTCTGGCCGAGTCCGGCGCGGCGACGATGGAAGTGCGCAAGGACGTGCACGACGCCTTCAACGCCAGGGTCGATGCGCAGAACGCTCGCATGGCCTGGGGCTCGCCCCATGTCAGTTCCTGGTACAAGAACGCGCTGGGCCGGGTCAGCCAGAACTGGCCGTTCCCCAACGTCGAGTACTGGCAGGCGACGCTGAATCCGAACCCGGACGACTTCGTCCTGGACGGCGCGAAGGCGAAGGCCGCCGCCTAGAGGCGGGCCCGTCCCGCGACGATGACGGCGGCGGCGCCCACCAGCGTCGCCGCCGCAACGTACCAGGCCGGCCCGAGCGGATCGAGGCTCGCCAGATACACGGTCAGCGGCGGCGTCGCCGCCCCGAACACCGCGTAGGCGGAGTTGTAGGCGAAGGAGACGCCGCTGAAGCGCACCTCCGCCGGAAAGGCCCGCACCATCATGGTCGGCACGATGCTGACCGCACCGACCGCGAGACCGGCGAGGGCATAGAGCGGCGCGAGGAGGCCGGGGCTGCCCGCCGTCGCGCCGAACAGCATGAAGGCGGCGGCGATGAGCCCCGCCGCCGCGACCGCCATGACGGCGGGCTGGCCGAAGCGGTCGAGCGCCCAGCCGACGCCTACCGCCGAGAGGGTCAGCGCGAAGGTCGCCGCGACGCTGGCGAGCGGCATGGCCGGCGCGAGCTCGGGATGGAGCTTCGCCAGCAGCGTCGGGGCCTGGAGGATGAGCACCACGATCGCCGCGGTAAGCATCCAGCTGGCGAGGATGGAGAGGACCACCGCCCGCCGGTGCCCGGAGAGGACGCGGGCGAGCGGCAGGCCGCGCGCCAGTTCGGCGCGCCGGCGCATCGCCTCGAAGACCGGCGTCTCCTCAAGAAAGCGCCGCAGATACATGGCGACGAGGCCGAAGGCGCCGCCGATGAGGAACGGCAGGCGCCAGGCCCAGTCCGCGACCGTCGCCGGCTCGAAGACCGAGTTGATGAGGAGCGCCATCAGCGAGCCGAGCAGGATGCCGAGCGTCAGCCCGCCGGTCAGCATGCCGCAGGCGAGGCCGACCCGGCCGGGCGGCACATGTTCGGCGACGAAGACCCAGGCCCCAGGCGCCTCGCCGCCGATCGCCGCGCCCTGGAGGATGCGGAAGACGAGCAGCAGCAGCGGCGCGGCATAGCCGAGCGTCGCATAGGTCGGCATCAGGCCGATCAGCAGCGTCGGCACCGCCATCAGGAAGACCGAGAGGACGAACATCCGCTTGCGGCCGACGAGATCGCCGAAATGGGCCATCACGAAGCCGCCGAGCGGGCGGGCGAGATAGCCGGCGGCGAAGAGGCCCCAGGTCTGCGCGAGGGCGAGCCACTCGGGCATGTCGGGCGGGAAGAAGACCTTGGCGATCACCGCCGTGAAGAACACGAAGACGACGAAGTCGTAGAATTCCAGCGCCCCGCCGAGCGAGGCGAGGAAGAGCGTGCGCACGTCGCGCCGCGTCAGCGCATCGCCCCCGGGACGCGCTGCGCCGTCCGCCATGTCCATGATTCCCCCGAACCTGTTCGCACGATGAGTAGCGCCTCGTGCGCCCGGCGGGCAATGGCCGCTAGAGCGAGCGGATGCGGCCGAGCAGCGCCTTCGCATCGACCCAGAACGGCTTGTGCGGCACGTTCCAGTCGCGGTTGAGCGTCTCGCCCTCGAAGATGCCGTAGGAGAGGCCGCGCGAGCCGAAAAGGTTCATGTGCGCGACGATCCAGTGCGGCTCGGACTCGATGTCGACGACGATCGTCCCCGCCCGGCAGAAGACCGTGTTGAACATCGCCGATCCGGCGGCGCCCACCACGATGCGGGCCGAGGCGAAGCGCCTGATCTGTTCGGCCATGCTCATCTCGTGCGGCAGGATGGTCTCGAAGCCGGCGGCTTCGAGGGCCGCGGCGATTTCGGCCTCGTTCAGCATGACCCGCGCGCCGGAACCTTCCGGGTTCCAGCCCCGGCGCGAGACGAAGATGCGCTCGCCTGCCGCCGGGTCGGCGTAGCGCGCGCCGATCTCGTCGTAGAACGCGACCGTCTCGGCGTCGAGCATCGCGTGCGCAGCGCGGAACGAGGGGATCGCCGCGCGCTCAAGGTCGTAGACGACGTCGCGCCGCTGCAGGACAAGGCGGTCCTCGCCGAGGCCGAGCATGCCCAGCAGATCGATCATCGTGCGGCCGAGCCACGGCGTGAGCACGCGCCAGTCGCCGGGCCAGGCCTCGCACCCGATCAGCTTGGGCACCACGCGAAAGAGGAACGAGCCGTAGTTCGGGCCTTCGAGCGAGGCGAGCGAGACGGTTCCGCCATCGAGCCTTTCGACCGGCCGCGACGGCGCGTCGATGCGAAAGGCGCCGGGACGGGCGCCGGCCGCCAGTCCGGTGTATTCGTTGCGAAAGGGATCGCTGGAGAGAATGGCGGCGGCGAAGCGGTCCTGTTCCGCGCCGGGGGCGTGCGATTCGTCGTCGAAGAGGAGGCCGTCGCGGGTCAAGTAGCTGCGGAAGCCGACCTGCAGCACGCGCCGGGCCGCGACGCAGAAAACCGGCGGCAGCGTGAAGGTGTAGGCACCGGCGTCGGGAAGCAGGCCGACGCCGCCCGGATCGTCGTGGAATAGAGGCGCAGGCCGGGCGATCGCGCGCGGCGTTCCGGGCGGATGGACGGCGACGGCGAGAGGCGCATCGCTCGTCCAGACCTCATCCGGGGCGATGGGCGTCATGCCGAGCGGCGGCGCGTAGACGAGGTCCGCCGGCAGATCGGCCGCCGGTTCGGAGATCGTGCGCGCGATGCGCCGCCGGATATGCTTCAACATCGCCGCCCGCCGCCTGACAAAACCGGCTCCGCCCCTGCCGGTCCTGATTGCGGCGGAGGGCTCGCGCTGTCAACCCGCAGGACGGGCAGCGCTCACTTCAGCTCTCCGTGGCGCCGCACGATGACCGACTGGCTGGCCGTCGCCATCAGCGTGCCGTCCTCGGCGAAGAGCCGCATCGCGCCGTGGCCGAAGCCGCCATGGACGGCGTGGATGAAGATGTCGCAGAGCACCCAGTCCGTCGGGACGAGGTGGACGATGCGGATGGTGTTGTCGAGGCTGTTGCCGCCGGCATGGATGCCGAGCGCATTGCCGATGCCCGACGGCACGTGATCGGCAAAGATCGCAAGCATCGCCGCGTCGATCGGCTCGCCCGTCTTGGGCCGCATCCACAGGACGAGCCGGCCGTCCTCGCTGGGCGGATACGCCGCCGCGGTGCCGCTGAAGCCGTAGCGCCCCCTGGCCAGGCGCAGTTCGATCTGGCCGTGCAGGTCCGTTTCGTCGGCGCGCCAGTGCTGCACCGCCGGGCAGTCGGCAGGCGCGGCGACATCGGGAGCCTGGACCCAGTGGCGGGAGATGTCGCCGGGGCGCGCGCCGAGCGCCGCGTTGACGGTGAAGATCTCGGCGTCGCCGACATGGCCGATGACCCGGGCCTGGCTGGTGGAGTTGCCCTGCACAGGGACGCGCACATCGAGATCGACGACCGAAGGCGGCCGCGCGAAGGAGAGATATTGCGCCGTCGCCCAGATCACCGGGCGGGCGCAGGTGCGCTCCAGCGCCACGATCCCCGCGGCGAGGCCGACGCCGCCGAACATGAAGGCCCGGCCGGGCGGGCCGACGCAGAGGCTTTCCTCCAGCGGCAGATACCAGCGGTGCGGGTTGTGAGTGGACTTGAGGTCGAGGATGCGTCTGGCCATTGAAGATCCGTCGAAGGGCGATGGCGGCACGAGTAGTCGCTTGCCGCCGCTTTGAAAACCGTGACGTTCGGTCAGAGGAGCCGCGCCAGCGCCTGCGCATAGCGGGTGCGTATGGCCTGCCGCCCGACATGGCGGCCCTCGGCAATGATGCGGCGCCCGGCGCGCCAGACCCCATCGATGCCGGCGCCGGCGAAGATCCAGGCGTCGAGCAGGCCATCGCCCCGCGCCAGGATCAGCGCGGGATCGTCCGCATCGAGCGTGACGAGGTCGGCGAGGCAGCCCGGAGCGATGCCCCGGCGGTCGAGGCCAAGCGCCCGGTTGCCGCCTGCGAAGGCGGCGTCGAACAGGCGGCGACCGGTCGATCCGTGCGGCGGAGCGAGCACGTTGCGGGCCCGGCGGACAAGGCGCTGGTTGTATTCCAGCGCCCTGAGTTCCTGCGCCGCCGAGATGAGGACGTTGGAATCGGTGCCGATTGCGATGCGGCCGCCCGCGTCGAGATAGGCTGGGGCCGGAAAGACGCCGTCGCCGAGATTGGATTCGGTGACCGGGCAGAGCCCCGCCACTGCCCCGCTTGCTGCAAGGCGTCGCGTTTCCGATCCCGTGAGGTGGGTCGCGTGGATGAGACACCACCGCTCGCCGAGCCCGATCCGGTCGAGCAGCACCTCCACGGGGGGCGCGCCGAATTGGGCGATGCTGTCCTCGACCTCGCGGGTCTGCTCGGCGGCGTGGATGTGGACGGGACCGCCGTCCGCCAGGCCGGCGACGGCTCGAACCTCCTCGAGCGTCGCGGCGCGCAGCGAATGCGGAGCGACGCCGAGCCGGGCATCCTCAAGGGGCGCGATCGCGGCGCGGCAGCCGTCGAGCAGGGCGCCATAGGAATCGAGCGTGGTGAGAAAACGCGCCTGGCGCGGGCTGGGGGCGGCGGCGCCGAAATTGCCATGGGCATAGAAGACCGGCAGCAGCGTGAGGCCGATGCCGGCGGTAGCGGCGGCGGCGGCGATGCGTTCGGCGAGTTCGGCGGGATTGGCGTAAGGCGCGCCGTCCGGGGCGTGATGGAGATAGTGGAACTCGCCGACCGTGGTGAACCCCCCTTCCGCCATTTCGGCAAAGGCGAGCGCGGCGAGCGCCTCGATCTGGTCCGGGTCCAGCGTCAGCACGAAGCGATACATCGTCTCGCGCCACGACCAGAAGTCGTCGTCCGCCGGTCCCGCGGTTTCGGCAAGCCCTGCCATGCCGCGCTGAAAGGCGTGGCTGTGGACATTGGCGAGGCCGGGGACAGCGGGGCCGTGGCGCGCGTCGCCGGGCGCGGGCGCAACCCCGGTCTCGACGGACGCGAAGCGGCTGCCCTCGATGCGGGCACGCACGCCCTTTGCCCATCCGGTGGGCAGAAGGGCTTCGGTGAACCAGAGCGACGCCATGTCGTTCCTTACCATGCTGACGGGCGCGGCCAAGACGGATAGGGTCCGCCCATGCAGTGTGATCGCGTCTGGACGCGCGCGAGGCTGGCGCCGATGGCGGCGGCGGGGCCGTGGCTGATCGAGGACGGCATCGTCGCGGCGCGCGGCGGTCGGATCGTCCATGCGGGGCCGGCCGCCGCCGCGCCGCGCCTGCAGGCGGCCGAGACGATCGATTGCGGCGGCCGCCTGGTGACGCCGGGCCTCATCGACTGCCATACCCACCTGGTCTTCGCAGGCGACCGCGCCGCCGAGTTCGAGAAGCGCATCGCGGGCGCGAGCTATGAGGAGATCGCGCGGGGCGGCGGCGGCATTGTGTCGACCGTGGCGGCGACGCGGGCGGCCAGCGAGGACGATCTCCTCGCCGCCGCCCTGCCCCGGCTGGACGCGCTGCTCGCCGAGGGCGTCACCACGGTCGAGGTGAAGTCGGGCTACGGCCTCACGCTCGCCGACGAGACGAAGATGCTCCGCGCCGCGCGGCTTCTGGGCGAGGCGCGCGACGTCAGGATCGTCCCGACCTTCCTCGGCGCGCATGCCGTACCCGGCGAGATGAAGGGGACGCGCGAGCGCTATCTCGATCTGGTCTGCGACGAGATGATTCCCGCCATCGCCGCCGCCGGGCTGGCGTCCGCCGTCGATGCCTTCTGCGAGGGCATCGCCTTCTCGCCGGCCGAGACGGCGCGCGTCTTCGAGGCGGCGCGGCGGCATGGACTCCCCGTGAAGCTGCATGCCGATCAATTGTCCGATCTGGGCGGCGGGACGCTCGCCGCCCGCTACGGCGCGCTGTCGGCCGATCATCTGGAGCATCTGAGCGCCGAGGGCGCGGCGGCGATGGCGCGGGCGGGAACGGTCGCCGTGCTGCTGCCCGGCGCCTATTACTTCACCCGCGAGACACGGCCGCCGCCGGTCGACCTGCTGCGGCGCTGCGGCGTGCCGATCGCGCTGGCGACGGACTGCAACCCGGGCACCTCGCCGCTGACCTCGATCCTCATGGCGATGAACATGGGGGCGACGCTGTTCCGCCTGACCGTCGCGGAGTGCCTGGCAGGCGTCACGCGCGAGGCGGCGGCGGCGCTGGGGCTCGGCAGCGAGACGGGCGCGCTGGAGGCGGGCAAGGCCTGCGATCTGGCGATCTGGAACGCGTCGAACCCGGCCGAACTGGTGTACCGGATGGGATTCAACCCGCTCCATGCGCGGGTGCGAGAGGCACGATGAACGACATCGCGATGATCCCCGGGGCCATGACGCTGGACGGCTGGGCGGCGATCTATCGGGGGGCGGCGCCCTGTCTCGCCGCCGAAGCGCGCGGGCGGGTGGCCGAGGGCGCGGCGGCGGTGACGCGCATCCTCGCGAAGGACGCGCCGGTCTACGGCATCAATACCGGCTTCGGGAAGCTGGCGAGCGTCAGGATCGGCGACGGCGATCTGGCCCAGCTCCAGCGCAACATCGTGCTGAGCCACGCGGCCGGAGTCGGCGAGCCGATGCCGGTCGCGGTCGCGCGGCTGATGATGGCGCTGAAGCTGGCGAGCCTCGCGCAGGGCGCTTCGGGCGTCAGGACCCAGACCGTGGACCTCCTGGAAGCGCTGCTGACCCGGGGCCTCACCCCGGTCGTGCCGGCACAGGGGTCGGTCGGCGCCTCGGGCGATCTCGCCCCGCTCGCCCATATGGCGGCGGCGATGATCGGGACCGGCGAGATCGAGGCGGACGGCGTGCGCCGCCCGGCGGCCGAGGCGCTCGGCAAGGCCGGTCTCGCGCCGCTGACGCTCGGTCCCAAGGAGGGGCTGGCGCTGCTGAACGGCACGCAGTTCTCGACCGCCTACGCGCTCGCCGCCCTCTTCGAGGCCGAGACCGTCTTCCGCAGCGCGCTGGTCAGCGGGGCGCTGTCGACCGAGGCCGCCAAGGGCACCGACGCGCCGTTCGACGCGCGCATCCACGCCCTGCGCGGCCACAGGGGCCAGATCGAATGCGGCGCGGCGCTGCGCGCCCTGATGGCCGGGTCGGCGATCCGCGCCTCGCACCGCGAGGACGATCCGCGCGTGCAGGATCCCTATTGCCTGCGCTGTCAGCCGCAGGTGATGGGCGCGGTGCTGGACCTGTTGCGTCAGGCGGCTGCGACGCTCGCCGTCGAGGCCAACGGGGTGAGCGACAATCCGCTGATCTTCCCGGGGACCGACGAGGCGCTGTCGGGCGGGAACTTCCATGCCGAGCCGGTCGCCTTCGCCGCAGACATGATCGCGCTGGCGCTGTGCGAGATCGGCAGCCTGTCGGAGCGCCGCATCGCCATGCTGGTCGATCCGGCGCTGTCGGGCCTGCCCGCCTTCCTGACGCCCTGGCCGGGGCTCAATTCCGGCTTCATGATCCCGCAGGTGACGGCGGCGGCGCTGGTGTCGGAGAACAAGCAGCGCGCGACGCCGGCGAGCGTCGATTCCATCCCGACCTCGGCGAACCAGGAGGACCATGTCTCGATGGCCGCGCACGGGGCGCGGCGGCTGATGGCGATGGCCGAAAACGCCGCCGCCATCGTCGCCATCGAGTGGCTCGCCGCCGCGCAGGGCTGCGACTTCCATGCGCCGCTGACCTCCAGCCCGGCGCTGGAGGCCGCGCGCGCCCGGCTGCGCGCCGCGGTGCCGACGCTAGGCCACGACCGCTATCTTCATCCCGACATCGCCGCCGCGATCGCCATCGTGCGGGCGGGCGATCTCGCCCGCGCCGCCGCCGGCGTCGGGCTTCCCGAGGTGTGCGCATGAGCGACTGGCTGTCCATCACGCGCGGCGAGGCGCCGCTGATCGTTTCGATCCCTCACGCCGGGACGCAGATTCCCGAGGCGATCGAGGGACGCCTGGAGTCGTCCTGGCTGGCCCGCGTCGATACCGACTGGCACATGCCGCAGCTCTACGCCTTCGCGGCGGGGTTGGGTGCGACCGTGATCGAGACCGCCATCTCGCGCACCGTCATCGACGTCAATCGCGATCCCTCCGGCGCGCCGCTCTATCCCGGCCAGGCGACGACCGGGCTGTGCCCCCTCACCACGTTTGACGGCAAGCCGCTCTACCGGAGCGGTGCGGCGCCCGACGCCGAGGAGATCGAGGAGCGGCGCGGCCGCTTCTTCCTGCCCTATCACGCCGCCATCGCCGGCGAGATCGCCCGCCTGAGGCGGACCCATGACACCGTCGTCCTCTACGATGCGCATGCGATCCGCAGTCACGTGCCCGCGCTGTTCGAGGGCGAGCTGCCGGTCTTCAACATCGGCACCAATGGCGGCAAGAGCTGCGCCCAGGAGCTGAGCGCCGCGGCGCAGGCGATCTGCATCGCCGGCGGCGAGCCGACCGTCGCCAATGGCCGCTTCAAGGGCGGCCACATCACCCGGCTCTATGGGCGGCCCGACAGCGGCGTGCACGCCATCCAGATGGAGCTGGCCTTTCGCGGCTTTCTGAAGGAGCCGGTCGTGCTGCGCGACTACAACTGGCCGCCGGTCTTCGACCCCGCGCTGGCCGCCAAGGCGCAGGCGACGCTGAAGCGCGTGCTCGGCGCCTGCCTCACTTTCGCGGAGGAGCCGTCATGAATCGCCTGGACAACAGCCGCAACATCCGCGCCGCGCGGGGCGGTACGCTGTCGGCCCGCTCGTGGCTGACCGAAGCGCCGCTGCGCATGCTGATGAACAATCTCGACCGCGAGGTCGCCGAGCGTCCCGAGGAGCTGGTCGTCTATGGCGGCATCGGCCGTGCGGCCCGCGACTGGAACGCCTTCGACCGCATCGTCGAGACGCTGAGGCGGCTGGAGGCGGAAGAGACGCTGCTGGTGCAGTCGGGCAAGCCGGTCGGCGTCTTCCGCACCCACGCCGACGCGCCCCGCGTGCTGATCGCCAATTCCAATCTGGTGCCGCACTGGGCGACCTGGGACGCCTTCAACGCGCTCGATCGGCTGGGCCTCATGATGTACGGCCAGATGACGGCCGGGTCGTGGATCTATATCGGCACGCAGGGGATCGTGCAGGGCACCTTCGAGACCTTCGCCGAACTCGGCCGCAAGCACTACAACGGCGATGTCGAGGGCCGCTGGCTGCTGACCGCCGGGCTCGGCGGCATGGGCGGCGCGCAGCCGCTGGCCGCCGTGATGGCGGGGTTTTCGTGCCTCGCCGTCGAATGCCAGCCCTCGCGCATCGATATGCGCCTGAAGACCGGCTATCTCGACCGCCAGGCGGCGAGCCTCGACGAGGCGCTGGCGATGCTGGCCGAAGCCAAGGCGGCGGGGAAGCCCGTCTCGATCGGGCTGCTCGGCAATGCCGCCGAGGTGCTGCCCGAGATCGTGCGGCGCGGCGTCCGCCCGGACGCGGTCACCGACCAGACCTCGGCGCATGACGTTCTGAACGGCTACCTGCCCAAGGGCTGGACGCTCGGCGAGTGGGAGGACCGCAAGCTGCGCGACCCCAAGGGCGTCGAGGCGGCGGCGCGCGCCTCGATCGTGGAGCATGTCGGGGCGATGCTGGCCTTCCACCGGGCGGGCGTGCCGACCGTCGATTACGGCAACAATATCCGCCAGGTCGCGAAGGACGAGGGATCGGGCGACGCCTTCGCCTTTCCGGGCTTCGTGCCCGCCTATATCAGGCCGCTCTTCTGCCGCGGCGTCGGGCCGTTCCGCTGGGTGGCGCTGTCCGGCGACCCCGAAGACATCTATCGCACCGATGCCAAGGTGAAGGAGCTGATGCCGCATGACGCGCATCTGCACACCTGGCTCGACATGGCGCGGGCCAAGATCAGGTTTCAGGGCCTGCCGGCGCGCATCTGCTGGGTCGGGCTCGGCGACCGCCATCGCCTCGGCCTCGCCTTCAACGAGATGGTGGCCAAAGGCGAGGTCAGCGCCCCCATCGTGATCGGCCGCGACCATCTCGATTCGGGCTCCGTCGCCAGCCCCAACCGCGAGACCGAGGCGATGCTGGACGGATCCGACGCAGTATCCGACTGGCCGCTGCTCAACGCGCTTCTCAACTGCGCGAGCGGCGCGACCTGGGTGTCGCTGCACCATGGCGGCGGCGTCGGCATGGGTTTCTCGCAGCACGCCGGCATGGTCGTCGTCTGCGACGGAACGGCAGCGGCGGCGAAGCGGATCGAGCGCGTCCTCTGGAACGATCCGGCGAGCGGCGTGATGCGCCACGCCGACGCTGGCTACGACATCGCCAGGGACTGCGCCCG
>JAEUMK010000075.1 GCA_016792565.1 Alphaproteobacteria bacterium | reverse complement strand
TCGCCGAGCCCGTTCACCGCGGTAAAGCCGAGAAAGTGATCGCGCGCGCCCTCAAAGCGGATCGCCGTCAGGCCCTCCGCGACGCCGAGCGCGCCTTCCAGATGCTGCGCCAGCTCGCCCGTCAGATGGGCAAGGCCGGTCGCATCGAGCGGCTCGCCCGCCACGGCGCGCAGCAGACGGAGCGCGTCGGGCGCCGTCAGACCGCGCAGGATGATCGTATCCTCGCGCTCGGGCGCCGGCAGGACCTTCAGCGTCACCTCGGTCAGCGGTCCCAGCGTCCCGTAGGAGCCGCACATCAGCTTGGGCAGATCGTAGCCGGTGACGTTCTTCACCACCTTGCCGCCGGCCTTGTAGATCTCGCCGAAGCCGTTGACGGCGGCAAAGCCGAGCAACGCGTCGCGCGGCGCCCCGGTCTTGAAGCGGCGCGGCCCGGCGACATCGGCCGCCAGCACGCCGCCGATCGTCGCCCGGCGATCCGGCGCGCCGAAGAACGGTCCCCAGTCCGGCGGCTCGAAGGGCAGGATCTGGCGCTGTTCGCGCAGCATCATCTCGATGTCCGTCATCGGCGTCCCGGCCTTGACGGTGAGGATCAACTCCTCGGGCTCGTATCGGATCGTCCCGGCCAGCCGCGAGATGTCGAGCACGTGATCTGTTGCGACCGGACGGCCGAGGCCGCGCTTGGTGTCGCGGCCGCGCACCGACAGCGTCGTGCCGTCGGCCAGCGCGGCATTCACCGCATCGGCGGCTTCCTGCGCATTGTAGACCCAGATGACGGTCATAGGCGAGGCAACTCCGGGTGGCGGAACGCGCCGCCGTGAATGTGGACGCGCCCCAGTTCGGCGCAGGCATGGAGCGTCGGGAACACCTTGCCGGGGTTGAGCCGATGGGTCGGATCGAAGGCGCACTTGACGCGCTGCTGCTGCGCCAGGTCCTCCGCGTCGAACATGGCGGGCATGAGGTCGCGCTTTTCGATGCCGACCCCGTGCTCTCCGGTCAGGACGCCGCCGACCTCGACGCAGAGACGCAGGATGTCGTTGCCGAAAGCCTCGGCCTTTTCCAGATCGCCCGGCTTCATGACGTCGTAGAGGATCAGCGGGTGCAGATTGCCGTCGCCGGCGTGGAAGACGTTGGCGACCGGCAGGCCGCAGGCCCTCGACATCTCGGCGATCCGCTCCAGCACGCTGGCGAGTTCGCGGCGCGGAATGGTGCCGTCCATGCAGAGCATGTCGGGTGCGATGCGCCCCGTTGCGGCGAAGGCGGCCTTGCGCCCCGCCCAGATCTTCAACCGCTCGGCCTCGCTCCCGCTCGCCCGGCAGGAGGTCGCGCCCGCCCGTAGCGCCACGGCCTCGACGCAGGCGATCAAGGTGTCGACCTCGACCGCCGTGCCGTCGAGTTCGGCAATCAGGACGGCCTCGGCATCGAGCGGATAGCCGGGCGCGCAGAAGGCCTCCATCGCCCCGACCGAAATGCGGTCCATCAGCTCAAGCCCGGCCGGTATGATGCCGGCGGCGATGATCGCGGCGACCGCCTCGCCTGCCGCCGCGATCGAGGGAAAGCCGATCAGCATGGCCCGGGCGAGCGGAGGCTTGGGCAGAATGCGCACCGTCACTTCGGTCACGACGCCGAGCAGGCCCTCCGAGCCGGTGACGAGACCGAGCAGGTCGTAGCCGGACGGCGCCCCGCACTTGCCGCCGATGCGGGCTACCGTGCCGTCGATCAGCACCATTTCGACACCCAGAAGATTGTTGGTCGTGAGACCGTATTTCAGGCAATGCACGCCGCCCGAATTCTCCGCCACATTGCCGCCGATCGAACAGGCGATCTGGCTGGAGGGGTCGGGCGCATAGTAGAAGCCGCGCTCCTCGACCGCCTTGGTGATCGCCAGATTGGTGACGCCCGGCTGCACCACGACGCAGCGGTTCTCGTAGTCGATGTCGAGAACGCGGTTCAGCTTCGCCATCACCAGAAGGATGCCGTCGCCGAGCGGGATCGCCCCGCCGGAAAGCGACGTTCCGGCGCCGCGCGGCACCACGTTGACCCCGCAATCGCGGCAGAAGGCGAGGATCGCCGCCACCTCTTCCGTCGTCCCCGGCAGGACGGCGCAGAGCGGCTTCTGGCGGATCGCGGTCAGGGCGTCGCAATCATAGACCGCGAGGCTTTCGTCGTCCGCGATCACCGCCCCATCGGGCAGCAGCGCCCGAAGCCCGGCGACGATATCCGCCCGGCGCGCGACGATGGACAGATCGGGAGGCGGAAGGTGCATGAATCGAATTGGCGGCGACGAATTGCCGTCACTCTAGGACCTCGCCGGGGGAAACCAAACCATTGCGGAGGCCGGTCGCCGCTCGGCCGTCCGCCAAACGAAAACGGCCCGGGCGATGCCGGGCCGTGACGCGCGAAGGACAGCTGGGTCTCAGCCCTGGCGGGCCTTGAAGCGCGGGTTCTTCTTGTTGATGACGTAGACGCGCCCCTTGCGGCGGATGACGCGGCAGTTCTTGTCGCGCGCCTTGAGCGACTTGAGCGAGTTGCGAACCTTCATGGGGCCGGCCCTTTTTCAGTGAGTTCGGGCCCCAGGAGCCCGGCTTTCGTCTGTGAGGGGCGAGCGTTTACCGGGGCGGAGGCCCCAAGTCAATCGGTCTACCCGGCGCTGACCTTGGCCCAGGATCTTGGCGGCCTCTAGCCGCCGTGCCACCATTCCCCATGGGCGAAACCCCTCAAATCAGGTCAAGGTTTTCCCAGATTCCCGGGGGAATCTGGGCTCTGGGATTCGTTTCCCTGCTGATGGACACCTCCTCGGAGATGATCCATGCGCTGCTGCCCGTCTATCTGGTGACGGCGCTCGGCGCCTCGGTTCTGGCGGTTGGCCTGATCGAGGGGATAGCGGAGGCTACCGCCTCGATCACCAAAGTGTTCTCGGGCGCCCTCTCGGACTGGCTGGGCAAACGCAAGTTCCTGGTTGTGCTGGGCTACGGCCTGGCGGCGGTAACAAAGCCGGTCTTCCCGCTCGCTCAGACGGTGGGATGGGTGGTGGCTGCCCGGTTCGTGGACCGTGTCGGCAAGGGCATTCGCGGCGCCCCACGCGATGCGCTGATGGCAGATATTGCGCCGGCCCATCTCAGGGGGGCGAGCTTCGGCCTGCGCCAGTCGCTGGATACCGTCGGCGCATTCCTTGGCCCGGCGATCGCGATCGGCCTGATGGCTCTGTCTTCGAACGATTTTCACCTCACTTTTTGGGCGGCCGTGGTGCCTGCCTTTCTGGCGCTCGGCCTCCTCGTCTTCTGGGTCCGCGAACCGCCGCGCCCCGAAGGGCTCCGACGGGTAAGAATGCCGTTCTCCCGGGCCGAACTTGCCCGGCTGGGACCGCCATTCTGGACGATCGCCGCCATCGCGGCCGCTGCAACGCTTGCCCGCTTCAGCGAGGCCTTCCTGGTGCTGAAGGCGCAGGCGGTCGGCGTTCCGATTCTCTGGATCCCGCTGGTTCTCGTGTTGATGAACATTGTCTACGCATTGTCGGCCTATCCGGCAGGCGCGCTTTCGGACCGCATCGACCGCCGCGGCGTTCTGGCGATCGGACTCGTGCTTCTGATTGCGGCAGACGTCGTCCTCGCGACGACCGCCAGTTGGGCCGGCACTGCGGCCGGAATCGCGCTGTGGGGCCTTCACATGGGATTCACACAGGGCGTCTTCGCGACGCTGGTCGCCGACGCGGCGCCGCCGGAGTTGCGCGCGACGGCCTTCGGCATCTTCAATCTGCTAAGCGGCATTGCGCTGCTCGCCGCCAGTGTGCTGGCCGGCGCGCTCTGGGATATGGCGGGGCCGGCCGCGACCTTTGGCGCCGGCGCAGGACTCACCGCACTCGCGCTCGGGGCGCTCGTCTGGGTCCGCCGGCCAGCCGCGAAGGCGAGGCCATGATTCGTCTTGCCCGCACCGAGGACGCTGCGGCGATCCGCGCGATCTATGCGCCCTATGTCACGGACACCGCGATTTCCTTCGAGATCGAGCCGCCGGATGCGCACCAAATGGCCGGGCGCATCGAGACGACGCTGGCGGCATGGCCATGGCTGGTGGAAGAGCAGGACGGCGCCATTATCGGCTACGCCTATGCCGGGCAGCACCGGACCCGGGCGGCCTATCGCTGGTCGGTCGACGTGGCCGTCTATGTCGCCCGGGGCAGCCACCGCCGGGGGCTGGGACGCAGCCTCTACCGGCCGCTCCTCGATATCCTCAAGGCCCAGCGCTTTCGCGCCGCCTTCGCCGGCATCACCCTGCCCAACGCAGCCAGCATCGGCCTGCACGAGGCGCTGGGATTTGTGCCCGTCGGCGTCTATCGCAATGTCGGCTACAAGGCCGGCGCCTGGCACGACGTGGGCTGGTGGGAGCTCGACCTCGGCGCCCCCCATGGCGCCCCGCACGAGCCCCTGCCCCTCGCGGCGCTCGACTTGCCGGAGTACTGGGTCTGACCGATTCACCGCTCGTTAAGGACAAAAGAGTGATCGAACTGGGATGGTGGCCGACAGGGTCGATCCTGCTTGTGGCGGCGGCGGTGTTCGTCTGGTCGCGTCAGGTCTCGATCCGGCCGCCCGACCCGCTGAGGCCAAGGTTGCTCAATCATGGCGCAGTCCAGCTTTTCGCCATGATCGTGGTGATCCTGATGCTGGTGCACATGGTGACGCTGATCGCCGGCGAACCGCTGACCGGACGACGATAGGGGACTTCCGATGCGTCTGATTGCCCTGACATTCGCGCTTCTCGCCGCCGCCTGCGCCAGTCCCGGGAGCGAACCGGGGCCCGTCGCTTCGATGCCTGCGCCGGCTCCCCCGCCGCCGCCGCCGGGCGGCGAACTGGCCGTGACGGCGAATACCGGGGGGCCTCAGCTGAACCCGGCCGGCAATCAACAGGTCGCCAATCCGACCGAGGGCGGCTTTCGCGCTTATCTGGGCGAATTGAGACCGCGCATGCTGGCGGCCGGCATCGCGCCCGCGACCTGGGACAGCGCCATGTCGGGCGTCTCGCTGAACATGAAGTCGATCGGCCTGTCCTCCGGCGCCTCGGGCGGTATGGGGCGCATCTGGACCTATCTGGAGCGCGTCGATGTCCTGCTGCCTCGCGGGCGCACCGCGCTCGCCGCCAACCGGGCGGCGCTCGACAAGGCCGCACGCGAGACCGGCGTCGATGCCGTCGCCATTGCCAGCATCTGGGGCAACGAGACGAGCTACGGCAATGTGCTCGGCAATTTCTATGTGGTGGAGGCCCTGGCGAGCCTCGCCTATGAAGGCCGCCGCCGCGCCTTTTTCGAGGAAGAACTTCTCGCCGCGCTGACGCTGCTGCAGGAAGGCCTCGTCACGCGCGAGGAGCTGACCGGCTCCTATGCAGGCGCGCTCGGCCAGGTGCAGTTCATGCCGTCGAACATCCTCAAGCTGGGCAGGGATGGCGACGGCGACGGAGAACGCGACCTGCGCGGCTCGCTGCACGACGCGTTCCTTTCCTGCGGCAACTATCTGCGCCACCACGGCTGGCGGCCGGGCGAGCCCTGGCTGGCCGAAGCGAGGCTGCCGGCCGGCTTCCGCTGGGAACTGGCCGGGCCCGACATCAGGATGACTGCCGCCGAGTGGGACGATCTCGGCGTTCGGGCCTTCGACGGGCGCCGGCTCACCGCCATGGTCGGCGCGGAGGCGCCCGTCTCGGTGATCCTGCCGGCCGGACATCGCGGCGTTCCGCTCATCGCCTTCGAGAACTATCGCCGCTTCCTCGACTACAATCCGAGCCAGGCCTATGCGATCGCCGTTGCCCATCTCGCCAACCGGCTCGCCGGCGCGGCCGGCTTCGCCCAAGGGTGGCCCGCCGACCAGGGCGGGATGAGTGCGGCCGAGATGACGGAGCTTCAGTCCCATCTTCTGGCGCGCGGCTACGACCTGACCGCCGACGGCCGGTTCGGCGACAAGACCCGCCGCGCCGTGCGCGCCTACCAGTTGAGCGCCGGCCTGCCCGCCGACGGCTATCCGACCGGCGCGCTGCTCAATCGCCTCAGGAACGAGCGCGTCTCGTGAGGGTGGTCGCTTTCGTCGCCGCCGCACTGCTGGCGGGCAGCGCCTTCGCAGCCGACGTCTGCCCCGTCCGGGTTGCGGACCCGCCGCCGCCACAGGCGGCCGACGGTTCGGCTCTGACGACGGCGGGATTCAAGGCATGGCTCGCCGGCTTTCGGTCGCGCGCGCTGGAAGCCGGCGTCCCGGCCGCCATCTTCGACAAGGCGATGAAGGGCGTCGCCTTTACGCCCAAGACCATCGAGCGCGCCTACAATGCCAACGAGCGCACCCAGCGGATCTGGGACTATCTGAAGAACCGTCCCAGCCCCGAACGGCTGAAGACCGGCAAGGAGATGCTTGCCGCCCACAAGGCGGTCCTCGCACGCATCGAGGCCGACACCGGCATACCGCCGGAAGTCCTCGTCACCTTCTGGGGCGTGGAGACCGACTATGGCCGCAACAAGGGCCAGGACGACATCTTCCAGGCCATGGCGGCGCTCGCCTACGAGGGCAAGCGCCGCGACTTCTACGAGAACAACCTGATCGCCGGCATGCGCATCATGCAGCGCACGGGGTTCCCGAAGAGCAAGATGGTGGGCAGCTGGGCGGGCGCGGTCGGCCACGCGCAGTTCATGCCCGAGGCCTATCTGGAGTACGCCGTCGACGGTGACGGCGACGGCGTCATCGATCTCTGGGACTCGGTCGAGGACGCCTTCGCATCGAAGGCCAACTACCTGCGGGAACGCAACGCGAAGACGCCCTGGCGCAAAGGGCAGGCCTGGATCGCCGAGGTCCAGCCGCCCGCCGGCTTCGCCTTCGAGGATGGCGATCTTACCATCAAGAAGCCGGTCGGCTCCTGGACGATCCGCGGCGTGACTCTGATCGGCGGCGGCGCGCTCACCGATCTCAGCGGCGTCGCGACCGACACGCCCGCCGCCGTATTTGCGCCCGGCGGCATGCGCGGGCCGACCGTGATGACGCTGCCGAACTTCGATCGCTTCGTCGACTACAATCCCTCGCAGTCCTACGCGCTCGCCATCGCGCTTTGGTCGAACGCCATCGCCGGACGGCCGGGCCTGCGGACGCCCTGGCCGGTCGACGAGCCCGACATCACCCGCGCCCAGGCCTATGCGCTGCAGAAGAAGCTCAAGGCGCTGGGTCACACCGACGCCGAGCCGGACGGGGATATCGGCAAGGGCACGCGCGCGGCGATCCGCTCCTATCAGCTTGCGAACGGCATGGTGGCCGACGGCTTTCCCTCCTGCGCGCTGCTGAAGAAGGTGCTGGCGGAGTAGCCATGCCGAGGAATCGCGACCGCGAGAAGCGGGCCATCGTCCGCCGCGACGGATCCGCCTGCTTCTATTGCGGCCGTCCCCGCCGCAACCCGCTCGTGATGTCGATCGAGCATCTTGTGCCGCGCGCGGCGGGCGGCGCCAGCCAGCTTGAGAACCTCCGCCTCGCCGACACGCTCTGCAACAAGTTCGCCGGCCGCCGCCCGGTCGCTGACAAGCTGGAGCTGCGCGCCAAGTGGCACATGGCCGAGGGACTCTAGGGCGCTAGACCTTCGGCACGCCGGTTTCGGCGTTGTCTTCCGGTTCGGCGTCGAGGATGCGCAGACGCGGCGTCGCCGCCACATAAATCGCCATCGCGATCATCATCACGGCGCCGAGCACGTAGGGCGCGCGAGGCTCCCATGCGTAAAGCGCATTGCCGACCAGCGGCGCGAAGATGAATCCGGATGCCGTCGCCCCGCCGGTGAGGCCGGCCGCGGCGCCCTGCTGCTCCTTGCCCACCGCCAGCGAGGCCGCCGCCGCATAGCCCGGCCGGATCAGGCCGAAGCCCAGGCCCGACAACAGCAGCGCGAAGGTGATGAGACCGTAGGTCTGGCCGACCGCGAAGATCACATAGGAAACGAACGAGATTCCGATTCCGATCTTCACCAGCTGGCCGGCCGCGAGCTGGAGCCGCTGCACGATCACCAGCTGCGCAAAAAGCGCGGCGACCGACGACACCATCAAGCCGACGCCCGACAGCTGGATCGCCTGGTCCGTGTCGAGATTGAGCACGTCCATGAAGAAGAAGGCGACGGTCTGGATGGGAAAGGCCCCGGCGGTGCCGAGCAGGACGCCGAAGATCATGAAGGGCAGGATGCGGGGATCGCGCCATGACAGGCGGACCATGACCTCGGCCTTCACCACCGGTGCGGTGCGCTCGGGCAGGAAACGCCAGATCGTGAAAGCCGAGAGCGCGCCGACAACGGCGATGAAGTAGAGCGGCGCGATATTGCCCATCACGGCCAGCGCCGCGACGACGCCCGGCCCCATGGTGGTCCCCAGGCCAAACGCCGCGTTCAGCGTCGCCACCGCGTTGGTGCGTTCCGACGGGCTCGTCCGGTCGGCGATGTAGCCCTGCGCGGCGGGGAAGCCCGCCGAACCGAATATGCCGTAGATCGAGCGCGCCGCGATCATCAGCGGGTAGACGATGGCGACCGGCAACAGTCCCATCAGGCCGACCTCGACGGCCGCCGCGAAGGTGAACATCGACAGCGCGAACGCCGACAAGCCCAGCACGATCATCGGGCGCCGGCCGCGGCGGTCGCTGCGCGCCCCCCAATAGGCCGACGAGAAAACCCAGATCGTCGCCGAAATGGCGAAGATCGCCCCGGTCTGGAACTCGCTGAGACCCAGCTTGCGCGAGACCGGAGGCAGGATGGCGAACATGCCCGACTGG
The DNA here is from genome assembly GCA_016792565.1 of Alphaproteobacteria bacterium. Classification (GTDB taxonomy): domain Bacteria; phylum Pseudomonadota; class Alphaproteobacteria; order Micropepsales; family Micropepsaceae; genus JADZAI01. The sequence continues at coordinate 7,513 of JAEUMK010000075.1, read as the reverse complement.
CCGATGCCCAGACAGACGAGACTGAGGAAGAGAATCTGGAAGGCGCGGCGCCGCTGCTCGGGCGACGAGGGGCCTTCGCCCGGCTCGCCGCCGCCGACCGGCGTGAACGCGCGCGCCCACAGCGACGCCCTGTGTGGCGCGGGCGTTTGCGTATCCGGCTGGTCGGTCATGACGCGCGTTTGGCCCTCATGCGCGTCCTGGCGCGCTTGAGGGCTGGTGGTATCAGCGTGCCGCGAGGGCCGTAAACCGCCAAGGCGCCGGGCGCCATCACAATGGGCGACGATGGTGTCGCACGCGCCACGGCGCGTCCGGGCGACGTGACGTCACATCTGCCGCTTCAGCCGGATTTTCGACGAGGCAGAGCGGCCCTCCGCGTCGATCACGGTGACCCGCACGAAGCCTTCTTCCCTGGGTTGCCACTCGGTCTGCGCATAGGCGTCGCCCGCCGGCAGGGGCTTGCCGTCGATCACCCAGCGCAGCGGCTTGGCGCCGCCGTCGGCCCGCAGAATGAGCGCCGGATCGGCCGCATTCAGTTCCACAATCGCCCCGTCCGGCGGAAAGGCGATGACCGGCGGCGGGACGGCGCGGGCGAGCCCCGCCACCATGCGGTTCGGCGAGAAGCGCTGAAGCGCCGGCGGCAATTGCTCGGCATTGGCGACGATGAGCGCATCGGCCGGCGGCGGCTTGGAGAGCCCCGGCTCGGCAGGCAGCAATTCGAAGACCCGCAGCATGACCGGACCGGCGGCGTTGCGGCCCAGTTCGCCCGGCCGGGTCGAGCCATCGGCGCGGCCGGTCCATACGCCGACCGTATAGCGGGGCGAGACGCCCACCGTCCACGCGTCGCGATAGCCGAACGACGTGCCGGTCTTGAAGGCGACCTCACGGCCGCGATCGATGCCGCGGCCCATCGCCCAGCCGTCCGGCAGCGGCGAGCCGCGCAGCACATCGAACAGATACCACGCGGCGACCGGGCCGAAGATACGGTGCGGCTCGCCCGGCCCTTCGTCGGCATAGCGGCGCAGCGGCCTTACGATTCCGTCATTGGCGATGCCGGTATAGAGCATCGTCAGGTCTTCCAGCGTGACGCCGACGCCGCCCAGCGCCATCGGCAGCGACGGCCCGGCGAAGCGGCCGGACCACGAGAGGCGCGCTCCGCCCTGGCGCATCGTCGCCGCAAGCCGCACCGGTCCGATGCGGTCGAGCACCGACACCGCCGGCACGTTGAGCGACTGGTGCAGCGCCTCGCGCACCGTGACCGTGCCCTGGAAGCCGCGGTCGAAATTGCGCGGCGCATACGAACCGAAGCTGACCGGCTTGTCGTCGATCAGCGTTTCGGGGTGCAGAACGACATCGTCGAAGGCGATGCCGTAGATGAAGGGCTTCAGCGCCGAACCCGGCGAGCGCATGCGCCGGGCAAGGTCGATCTGCCCCGTCTCGCTCCAGAAATCGGTGGAACCGGCATAGGCGACGACCTTCGATGTCGCGTTCTCGACCACGACCACGGCCATGTCGCCGCCGTCCGCCAGCGCGGCGCCCTGGTCGGCCAGCAGCCGCTCGACGGCGGTCTGGATGCGCGCATCGAGCGTCGTGACGATCTCGCCCGCCCCCGCCCGCTCGCGCCGCGCTTCCTCGGCCAGATGCGGCGCCGAGAACGGCATGGCGAGGCGCTGCGCCGGTACCGCATCTTCCATCGCCTCGGCTGCATCCTGGGCGGTGATCTCGCCCTTCTCGGCGAGGATGCGCAGCACCTTGTCGCGCGCCGCCTTGGCCCGCGCCGGGAAACGATCGGGCCGGTTGCGTTCCGGCGACTGCGGCAGCGCGACCAGCAGCGCCGCCTCCGCCAGCGTCAGGTGGCGCGGCTCCTTGCCGAAATAGGCAAGGCTGGCGGCGCGGACGCCCTCGATATTGCCTCCCATCGGGGCCAGCGTCAGATAGATGTCGAGGATTTCGTCCTTGCCGAGACGCATCTCGATCTGCACCGCGCGCGCCGCCTGCAGCACCTTGCCGGCAAGACTGCGCGGGATCGGCTCCAGCATGCGCGCGACCTGCATGGTCAGCGTCGAGGCGCCCGAGACGACGCCGAGATTGGAAACCATCTGCCAGGCGGCGCGCCCGACGGCCGCGACGTCCACGCCGGCGTGATCGTTGAAGCGCCGGTCCTCATAGGCGAGCAGCATCCGCACATAGCGCGGATCGACGTCCTTCAGCGTCACCGGCAGGCGCCATTTGTCGTCGGGCGTCAGAAAGCCGCGCAGCATCGTGCCGTCGGCGGCCAGAACGATGGTCGAGCGCTGGCGCGCGCGCTCGAAGTCCGGCGGCAGGACGAAATTCGCGGCGGTCAGCGTCGCGGCAAGAAGCGCGGCGCCGATCGCGAACCGCTTCAGGCGGCGGAAGCGCATCCGCGGCGCGCCTGCCGCGGTCCCCTCCCCCGTGAGGGGAGGGGTGGAGCTTGAGGAAGGCGCGGCCGGTTCGCTCGACATGTCCGGACGCTGCCCTCCGATTGCGGCGCTACTGCGCCGCGATCGTGACCGAGCCCATCGACGAGCGGGCGGTGACCGACGGCGCGTACATGTCTTCCACCACGGCGGCCGGCTGCGCGAAGGTGCCGGGGATCGTGGCGCGGGCGACATAGGCGAAGCGGAAGCTCGGCAGCGGCGTGCGGGCCTCTTCGTCCTCGGACATCCGGTACGAGGTGCCGGCCGAGAAGGCGGCGACATAGCGGTCGTCGCGGCCTTCCTGGATGCTGGCGTAGCTCAGCTTGGCCAGCCACGGGTAGACCGTGCCGCCGTCTTCGCCGATCTTCACCGGACCTTCGACCTCGAAACCGGCCGGGATCAGGTCGGTCAGCGCCATCTGGCGGTAGGAGCGGTCGGCCAGCTGACCCTCGATCACCACCACGATCTGGTCGTTCTGCTTCAGCGCGGCGAGGTTCGCCGGGCTGCCGTCGAGATTGTAGAACGACTTGTTGACCGTGACGCCGTCGCCGAAGGCCGGCAGCGGAGCGGCCGGAACGCCGGTCGCCGAGACGGTGCGCCACACGGCCTTCTCGCCCGCGTTCCGCACCGAGACGCCGGCGGCGATCTCGTTGAGGGCCGGGGTCATCAGGACCTGGCCCTGCGCCTCGTTCGCCGCCGTGCCGGTGGCCTCGACCTTCACCGGCGCCGCGTTGTTCAAGAGGCGCCACTGGGCCAGCAGCATCCACGCCTTCTCCTGCGTCGTGGTGTAGTTCAGCCCCATGTTGAAGCCGTTCACCTTGTCGAGCAGGGCGGGCAGAAGCGCCGTCTCGCCCGAATCCGCCGCCACTGCCGTCAGACCGGCCACGTCGCGCAGCGGCGAGCCGTAATAGTAGTAGGGCAGGACGTTGAGATCGCTCTCCAGCGCCAGCGAACGGGCGCGGGTGAAGGCGATCGTCGCGCGGCTGCGGTCGCCGGCCTGGACCAGCGCGCCGCCCAGGAAGCCCTGGGTGATCACCGAATCCGAGTTGGCGCCGCCATTGTCGGCGAAGTAGCGCAGATCGCCGGGCTGGCCCTGGCCGCCGCGCGCCAGCACGTAGAACGCATAGGCGCGGGCATTGTCGCCGTTGTAGCTGTCGGTGGCGATCTGGCGGGCATATTGCAGCGCCCGCTTCAGGCCTTCCTCCGGCACCACGAAGCCCTTGGCCTTGGCCTGCATCAGGAAGTCGATGGCATAGACCTGGAGGAACTTGTCGGCGTCGTCGCTATAGGACGAGGACCACATGCCGAAGCCGCCATCGGGACGCTGCATGTCGAGGACGCGGTCGATCGCCTCCTGAACGCGCAGCGGCACCGCCTTCTCGGCCTCAAGCCCCGACAGCTTTGCCAGGTCGTTCAGATAGACGAGCGGCAGGGCGCGGCTCGTCGTCTGCTCGAGGCAGCCATAGGGATAGCGGTCGAGCCATTTCAGCATGCCCGCCACGTTGTCGAAGCCGCGCGCCCCCGACAGCGTGACCGAGACCGTCGCCGAACCCGGCGTGAAGGCGGTCAGGATCGAGGCCGGCAGGACATAGGTCTCGCCCGCCTTCAGCTCGGCCACGTCGTCGATCGAGGTCGGCAGCTGCGGCGCGCGGATCTCGATCGGCCACACCCGGTCGACCTGGAAGCCGCCGGGTCCGGTGATCGCCAGCTTGATCGTCGCAATGCCGGCGCTGGTCGCGCTGAGCTTGACCGGGATCAGCTGGCGTTCGCCGGCCGCCAGCGTGCGGTCGATCGAGGCCGAGGCCGGATCGATGGCCACCGGATCGGCGGCCGAGATCACCGCCTTGTACTCGCCCGGCGCGCCGTCGACATTGTGCAGGTTGAAGCCGACCTCGGCCGTGTCGCCGGGGGCGAGGAAGCGCGGCAGAACGAGTTCCGCCACCACCGCGTCGCGCACCGTCACCGGCTTGGAGGTGAAGCCGACCGCATTGGGCGACCAGACGACCGCCATGATGCGCAGCTCGCCGTTGAAGTCCGGCACGTCGATCGTGACGTTGGCCTTGCCGTTCTCCAGCTTCACGGGGCCGGAGAACAGCGCCACCACCTTCTGCGGCACGACCGCGAGGCCGCGTCCGCCGAAGCTGTCGCCGCCGGTGCGCAGTTCGCCCACCTGATAGCGCGTCGTTTCGATCAGGCGGCCGTAGTCGTCGCGAATGTCGATGCCGAGCCGGCGCTTGCCGTAGAAATACTTGACCGGATCGGGGGTCGCGAAGTCGGTGAGCTGCAGCACGCCCTCATCGATCGCCGCGATCGTGACATAGGCCTCCGGTCCGGCATTGGCGACGCTGACCGGCACCACCAGCGGGGCGCGCGGCGTCATCTTCTCCGGCGTGCCCAGTTCGACCGCAAGCGTGCGGTCCGAGGCGTCGATCGGCAGGTGGACGAGGCCGATGGCCCGCGCCGCGCCCTTGGTCGCCGCGTCCAGCGGACGGTAGAGCGTGACGAGCGCGTAGACGCCCGCCCCCCACTCCTTCTTGACCTCCACCGGAACCGATGTGCCCGAAGCGCTGATGTCGATGACCCGCGTCTCGTAGACCTTGTCGCCGGCGATCACCAGCAGGCCCTTGCCGTCGACCGCCGAGCGGACGTTGACCGTGGCGGTCTCGCCGGCCTTGTAGCCGGGCTTGTCGCTCGAGACGGTCAGGCGATCCGGGCGATCCGAGGCGCTGGCGCCCCAGCCGGCCCAGAAGCGCACGGACGAGCGCACGCCGCTCACCGGATCGGTGACGGTGAGGCGATAGCTGCCCCACTCGACCCGCGCCGAGAGCTTGGCCGGCGCGTCGGCCGCGATGTCGATCTTGCCGCCGTTGACGATCCGGTCGCGCACGATGCGGTCATAGCGCCACTCGCCGTCGACCTGGTACCAGCGGTAGTCGACGATCTCGCGCACGAACTCGTAGGTCGCGCCGGCGAGCGAGACGGGCTCGCCCGCGGCATTGACGACCACGACTTCGAAGCCGGCGTCCGAGTTCTCGGCCACCGTGTCGTAGTCGAATCCGGCGCGGATGCCGATGGCCGTATCGCGCGTCTTGACGGGCAGCGTGATCTGCTCGCCCGTCGTGCGCCCGCCCGGCTCGTACACCTTGATGTCGGCCGTCGCTTCCAGCGGCACCATGGTCTGCGTCAGGTCGATGCCTTCCAGCGTGCCGACGGCCTTGGTCTTGCCCTCGGCGTCGGTCGTGCCGACCTCGAGCGTGACCTGCTGCGTGTCCCACAACTCGTCGACCATGCCGAACGAGTAGTCCTTGAACTTCTCGTAGGGACGGTAGGCGCGATTGATGGTGATCGTGCCCTCGCCGCCCAGGCCCGCCGAGGGCGCGCCATAGAGGAAGCGGCTCTCGACGTCGATCTCGATCGGCTGGCCGGCGCTCAGCATGGGCTGGGCGGCGGCCAGCGTCACCTTCAGCTTCTGCGGCACGAAGTCCTGCACGTCGAACGAGGCCGACCCGACGGGAGCATCGTTGGGGTCGGTGTAGACGGCGGCGGTCCAGCGGCCGCGCGGCGCCGAAGCCGACAGCGTGAACGGCTGATAGACCGCCCCCGCCTTGAGTTCGGTGGAGGTGTAGCGGCGGAACTCCTGGCCGTCCGGCTTGGAGACGATAATCGTCACCGGCGCGTTCGACAGCGCGTTGGATTCGCGATCGCGCAGCATGGCGTTGAAGTGGACCGTCTCGCCGGGACGATAGATGCCGCGGTCGAGATAGGCGAAACCGTCGATCTCGCCGCCGGCCGGCCGGCCGTCGACGCCGCGATCCGACAGGTCGAACGAGGAGCGGCGCAGATCGATATAGGCGAAGTCCTTCTTCGCTTCGTCATAGGCCATCACGACGGCCGGCGAATTGCCGCCGGCGCCGCGCAGCAGGCCGCCCTCGAAGACCGCCTTGCCGTCCGAATCGGTGGTCGCTTCCGCCAGGATCTCGTTGTTGGTGGCGACCAGCTGGAGGCGGATGCCGGAGCTCGGCAGCGCCGAGCTGAACGAGCGCGCGAAGACGGTCAGCCCGTCATGGGCCTTGTAGGTGGTCAGCGCGATGTCGGTGTTGATGATCCACTGGCCGGCTTCGGGATCCCAGTCGTCGGCCTTGCCCTCGCGCGCCTTGTCCTTGGCGAGCACCAGATAGACGCCGGGCTTCATGTCGGGCAGCGCGTCGCCGATCGCGAACGAGGTGGTGACCGCCTGGTTCTTCGTGTTGGCGATCGTCATCTCGCCGGACCAGACCGTCGCGCCCTGGCTGTCGGCATAGCTCTGCGCGTCGTATTCGTAGACCTCGCGCTGATCGAGCACATAGTCCTGCAGCTGCGACAGCAGCCGGTCGCCGACGCGGATGACGCGCAGCATCACCGTATCGACGTTGACGGTGGTGATGGGAATGCCGTCGGCGCTCTCGCGCGGCAGGATGAACCCCGAACCGAAGGCGACCTTGGCGGGCTGGTCGCGCAGCTCGACGGGAATCGTCTCGTCGTCCGCCAGCTTCTCGCCGCTCGCCGCCGGCAGGCCGGCGCGCATCGTCAGCGTATAGGTCTCGTTGTACGAGAGGCCGGCGACGCACAGGCGATCGGCGGTCGGGCGTACCGCGATCTGGATTTCGGGGCTGAAGGCCAGATAGTCCTCATAGCGCACCGAACCGTCGGTCTTGAACTCGCGGGTGAACACGAGGCAGGCCTCGGGCGTCTCCTTGCTGGTGTCGATCTCCAGCCGGCGGAAGGCGAAGTCGACCTCCTTGGGCGCCACATAAGGCTCGCGCTCCCTGGCGGCGGGCACCACCTCACCGGGCGCCGAAACCGGCGTCGACGCCCCCGCTGCCGCACCGGGCGTCGCATCGGGCGCCTTGGCGACCGAGGGCGGCACCGGCTTGGCGCCGATCAGTTCGGCGACCTCCTTCGGGAGGTAGGGGGCCAGCGCATCGCGCCAGAGATAGGTGCCGCCCGCAAGCAGGGCGAGAATAACCAGGAAGGTGCCGAGGCGCTTCATACGATCCCCCAAAAACTCATGTGCGACGGCTGCCCGACTCGCGGCCGCG
>JAEUMK010000046.1 GCA_016792565.1 Alphaproteobacteria bacterium | reverse complement strand
GTAGTCGATCTCACAAGTCAGCAATCCGAGCAGGAGGCCGCCTTGTTTGAGGGGCCGTTCGCGGTCGCTCGTGCAGCAATTCAAACCGAAAACCAGCGGCGCGCAGCGAGTAAGAAGCGTCTTCTTAGGGCTGGTGAGCCTCATGTTCCTTGGTGGGCACATCAACGGTCGCGCGGTGATCTCTGGCGATCTCTAGAAGGGATGTCCAGATACGTCGCAACGCCAGAAGTCTCTAAGCATAGGCTATTTGTCTTCTTTCCGCCGGCTATTCTCCCCACCGGATCGATATACGCCATCGCTCGCGACGACGACGCCACCTTTGGCATCCTGCATTCGCGCTTCCACGAACTCTGGTCGCTGCGGCTGGGAACCAGTCTCGAAGATCGTCCCCGCTACACGCCCTCCACTACCTTCGAGACCTTCCCCTTCCCCGAGGGGCTGACGCCGAATATTCCGGCGGCGGACTATGCCGCCGATCCGCGGGCCGTCGCCATCGCCGCGGCGGCGGAAAAGCTGAACGCGCTGCGCGAGGCGTGGCTCGATCCGCCGGACCTGACGGTGCGCGTGCCGGAGGTCGTGCCGGGCTATCCCGACCGCATCCTGCCGAAGGACGAGGCGGCGGCGAAAATCCTGAAGAAGCGGACGCTGACCAATCTCTACAACGAGCGGCCGGCCTGGCTGGCGATGGCGCACACCGCGCTGGATGACGCGGTGGCCGATGCCTATGGCTGGCCGCGCGACCTTTCCGACGAAGAGGTGCTGGAGCGGCTGTTCGCGCTGAACCAGAGCCGCGCGGCGGCCGAGGCGGCGGCTGCGCCGGCGAAGAAGACGAAGCGGACGAAGGCCTGAGGGGCGCCGCGCTCCACGCCCAAGGCCCCCTTCCGTCGCTTCGCGACACCTTCCCCCGATGGGGGAAGGGGAAGGGGGAGGCGGGCGGCGCGCGGGGCTTCCCCTCATCCCCCTGCGTGCCGCAGGGGACTTCTCCCCGGAGGGGAGAAGGGTCGGCGGTTGCGGGCGCGGTGCGTCCTTCGAGACGCCCGGCCGCGTGGCGCGGCCGGGCTCCTCAGGATGAGGATGGCTGAGGCCGGGCCGGGCTCCTCAGGATGAGGACGGCGGAGGCCGGGCCGGGCTCCTCAGGATGAGGATGGCGGAGGTGGGACCGGGCCTCCCGGGAAGAGGATGGCTGAGGCCGGGCCGGGCTCCTCAGGGTGAGGACGGCGGAGGTGGGGCCGGGCCTCCGGGGATCAGGACGGCCCGGGTGTCGGGCCGTCCTGGCGCGGTGGCGAGGCCCGGTTACTGCATCGGCAGCTTCTCGATCGCCGGGAAGTCGAGCTTGGCGACGTAGGCGTCGATGTCCTCGCGGGTCGTGTCGTGCGAGCCGAGGATGCCGACGGAGGCGAAAAGCCCGCTCTCCATGCGGAAGACGACGCGGATGTCGCCGCTGCGGTCGCAGGTCATCGCCTTGCGTCCCGCCGCCTCGCCCATCGTGCAGCCGTCGGCGGTGCGGGCGGCCTCGTCGTTCCACAGAAGCTCGGTGCGCTCGTGCGGCGTGCCGTCGGGGTTGTTGAAGATGGCGACGAAGACGTCGGACTGCATGCCGCCGCCCTTCTTGTAGGTGCGGTGTCCCTCGACGATCTTCTGGGTCATCGCCGAGTTCTCCCAGAAGCCTTCGGCCTTGGTCGCCTCCCAGCCGGGCAGGGGCTCGGGCAGGACGGCGGCGTATTTGTCGCCGCGCGCCTGCCAGGCGGCGGGGCCGTCGGCGGCGCCGCCGGCCGGCGGGGTGGCGGCCGGGGTCGCGCCCGGCGCGGGGGTCGCGGTCGGGGCGGGCGTCGCGGCGGCGGCCGTCGCGCAGGCCGGGAGCGGCGTCACGAAGGCGAAGGTCGCGCCGTAGCTGCCCCACGAGGCGGAGGTGATGCCGTTCCTCGTCGTCGAGACGAACGAACCGCAGCCCTCGCCGGTGTAGAGCGTCACGTCGCCGCCAGGCCCGGCCTGGATGACGCCCGCATGCACGGCCGAGGTGCAGATCGCGGAATCGGCGGTGTAGCGGTCGGTGCCGTAGACCCAGCCCGAGGCGTTGACGCCCGGCGCGCAGGTGCAGGCGAAGGGCGCCTCGGCCGTGCCGGTGACGGAGATCGCGTCGTTCGGACAGGCCTGGCCGGCAAGGGCCGCCGGCGCGGCGGCGATGGCGAGGGCGGCGCTCAGCAGCCGGGTCAGGTGCGTCATGATGATCTCTCCCAGGGACGATGCTCGTAGGCCATCAGTATAGCCAGAACGGGGCAACGGGGCAGAGGGTCGCAGATGACGGTGGGGCGGAAGTTCGCCGCGAGACTGCTGCTCGCGCTCGGGCTCGGGCTTGCGGTCCCCTTAGGCCTCGCGGCCGAGCGCATCACGGAATTCCACGCCGACATCGTGGTCGCGCCCGACGCCATGCTGACGGTCACCGAACGGATCGCGATCGTTTCGGAGGGCCTGTCGATCCGCCGCGGCATCGTGCGCGAGTTCCCGACCTTGCTGGCCGATGGCTCGCGCGACCGCGACTTCGAAATGGTCTCGGCGACGCGCAACGGCGTGCCGGAACCCTTCGAGGTGACCGAGACGCGGGCAGGCGTCGATATCCGCCTCGGCGACGAGGACACGCGGCTGGCGCGCGGCGCGCATGTCTACCAGATCGTCTATCGCACCGGCGGGCAGGTCCGCTTCTTCGAAACCGTCGACGAGCTCTACTGGAACGTCACCGGCGACGGCTGGATCTGGCCAATCGAACGGGCGAGCGCCCGGATCGTGCTGCCGGACGGCGCGGCGATCACCGCCTACGACGCCTATACCGGCGCGCGCGGCGAGAGCGGGCGCGACGCGACCGCGGCGCCGGCGGCGCCGAACGTCCTGGAGGTGAGCACCACCCGGCGGCTGGAGGGGCTGGAGGGCCTGACCATCGCCGTGCAATGGCCTTCCGGCGTGGTGCGCGAGACCGGGAAGACGGGCCTCCTGCCCTGGCTCGGACGCAATCTCTCGCTGCTTCTCGGCGGCGGCGGCTTTCTGGCAGCGCTCGGCATCATGCTGTTCGGCTGGTGGCGCGATGGACGCGATCCGCCGATTGGAACGATCATCCCGCTATTCGTGCCGCCGCTGATGATGAGCCCCGCGGAGGCGCGCTATCTGAGGCGCAAGGGCTATGACGACACGGCGCTGGCGGCGATGCTGGTGGACCTGGCGGCGCGGGACATCGTCGAGATCGTGCCGCCCGAAGGGCGAAGCCCGCCCTTGCTGAAGCTGGTTCCGGGCCAGCACGCGCTATCGCGCATCGAGGAGGCGGTCACCGGCCGCCTGTTCGAAACCTCCAACACGGTCCGCCTCGGCAAGGCCGACATGCATCCGGTCACCATGGCGGCCTATCGCCTGAAGTCGGAACTGGGGCGGGCCTATGGCGACCGGTTTCCCGTCCGCGAGGGCTACAGCGTTGCGGCGATCTTGGTCCTGCTGTGCGCCGTCATCGCGGCGCTGTCGGCGATGGAGGACAAGTCTGCGGCGGATATTGCCGGCGTCCTCGCCGCCGTCTCGGGTTTCGTCATGGTGGCATTGTTCCGCCGCCTGATGATCGCGCCGAGCCCCGAGACGCAGCAGCTGCGCGCCGGAATCGAGGGCTTCCGCATGTTTCTCGACACCGCCGAACGCGGCAAGTGGGAGACGCTGCACCCGCCCGAGATGACGGTCGAACTGTTCGAGAAATATTTTCCCTACGCCCTGGCGCTGGACGTCGAGCAGAGCTGGAGCGAGGCGTTCCGCCGCACGGTGCGGGTCGACGATCCCGCCGCAGCGCCGAGCCGCTTCGCCAGCGGCGTCGTGGCGGGACTGAAGCCGGCGGCGTTCGCCGCCCGGGTCCGCAGCGCCGTGGACCACAGCCCGGTCGCGGCCGGGCGAAGCGGCTCGTCCGGCATCGGCTCCGGCCGGGTGGGCGGCGGCGGCGGCGGCGGCGGGGGACGGGGCTGGTAAGCGCAGGATTAACATATCGGGCGCATAGACGGGTGCGCCCCATCCGGAGACCGCGCTTTGTCCCGCAAACCCTACACGATGGCCATCGCCTACGATTTCGACGGCACGCTGGCCCCCGGCAACATGCAGGAGCACAATTTCATCCCGGCCCTGGGGGTGAAGCCCAAGGCCTTCTGGGGCGAGGTCGTGGCCCACGCCAAGCAGCACCAGGCCGATCCGATCCTCGCCTACATGAACCTGATGCTGATGCGGGCCCGCGCCAAGGGCATTCCGGTGCGCCGCGATGACTTCCAGCGCCACGGCCACGGCCTGCCGCTGTTCGAGGGCGTCGAGGACTGGTTCGACCGCATCAACGCCTACGGCAAGGCGCGCGGCGTCAACGTCGAGCACTACATCGTCTCGTCGGGCAACGAGGAGATCGTGGCGGGCACCTCGATCGCGGGCAAGTTCACCCGCGTCTATGCCTCCAAGTTCCTCTACGACGAGGACGGCGAGGCGGTGTGGCCGGCGCTGGCGATCAACTACACCACCAAGACGCAGTTCCTGTTCCGCATCAACAAGGGCGCGCACGACATCACCGACAACGCCAAGGTCAACCAGGTCATCGAGCAGCGCAGCCGCCCGGTGCCGTTCGAGAACATGATCTTCATCGGCGACGGCGAGACCGACGTGCCCTCGTTCCGCATGGTGAAGGACCAGGGCGGGCTGTCGATCGCCGTCTTCCAGCCCAACGCCAAGGGCGCGCGCAGCAAGGCGACGCGCTACCTGAAGGACGGGCGGGTGCACTGCGCCGTGCCGGCGAACTACGCAGAGGGCGGGCGGCTGGACGAGATCGTCAAGGCGAATATCGGCCGCGTCGCGGCGCGCTCGACCCTTCTGGGGCTGCTCAAGGGTTAGGGCGGGGCGAATCCGGGCATGGCAGCGGCGGCGCCGCGCCTGCTAAGGATCGCCCGCCGCCATTCCCCAATCCGGAGATCACGATGGAGTTGTCCGACGCCCTGCGCACCCGCCGCTCGGTGCGCGCCTTCCGGCCCGATCCGGTGCCGCGCGCCACGGTCGAGGCGCTGCTCGCCGAGGCGGCGCTGGCCCCGTCGGGCACCAATGTCCAGCCCTGGAAGGTGCATGTCGTCGCCGGGGCGACGCGCGACCGGCTGGTCGCCGAGGTGCTGGCCCATCGCGAGGCCAACCCCGCCGACGCCGCGCCCGAGTTCCCGCGGTCGGCCAAGCGCAAGGAGCCCTATGTCACGCGCATGCGCACGCTGGGCAAGGCGATGTACGGCCTCATCGGCATCCCCAAGGGCGACGCGGCGGCCAACTGGGCGCAGTGGGGCCGCAACTACAAGTTCTTCGACGCGCCGGTCGGACTGATCTTCACCATCGACAAGGACCTGGGGCCGATGAGCTATCTCGACGTCGGGCTGTTCATGCAGAGCTTCATGCTGGCGGCGGCGGACCGCGGGCTTTCGACCTGCGCCCAGGGCGCCTGGAACAATTACTGGACGGTGACGCGGCGGGTGCTGAACGTGCCGGACGAGGACTACATCGTCTGCGGCCTGTCGCTCGGCTATGCCGACGAAAGCGATCCGGTGAATACCCTGGTCGCCGAACGCGAGCCGGTGGAGAGCTTCACCACCTGGCACTGGGGCTAGCGTTCGGCGCGGTGCGTCCTTCGAGACGGGCGCTTTGCGCCCTCCTCAGGATCGAGACGGGCGCTTTGCGCCCTCCTCAGGATGAGGACCGTTTGAGCTGGGGCGTCAGGGGAGGCGTTGGAAGTCGAGGCGCTTCAGCTCGGCGCGGATGTCCTCGGCGGCGGTGCGCGGGCGCATCGTCAGCCAGGGCCGGGCGAGAGGCGCGACATGGCCGGCCATGAGAATCGCGTTGCGCTCGCGGGCGCCGGGCTCGTCGAGCAGGCGGACCTCGGGGAAGACGCCCCGGAGGGTGCGGGCGATGGTCTGGGCGTCGCGGTCGGCGTCGTCCTGCAGGAAGACGTTGACGAGGAGCGCGCCCTTCTTCGTCAGCCGCGCCGCCGCGCTTTCGAAAAAGGCCGGCGTGGTCAGGTGCTCCGGGATCTCGGAGGCGTGGTAGGCGTCGAGCACGATGGCGTCGAATTTCGACCTGCCGCGCGCCAGGTAGGCGGCGCCGTCCTCGACATGGAACGGCACGCTGTCGGGCAGGCCGAAATAGCGCCGCGCGACATAGGGCGAGGCGGGGTTGATGTCGACCATCGTCACCGCGACGCCGTCGGCCGAGAGCATCGTGCCGAGCACGCCGCCGCCGCAGCCGATCATCAGCACGCTGCGCGCCCCGGCCTGGCGGACGAGGCTGTGGATCGCGTGGATGTAGGACGAGAGGCTGACGCCGCGCCCGTCGGACTCGCTCTGATGGCAGCCGCCCTGGGCATAGATGATGGCCCCGGTCTTCGCCGCCATGGCGATGGTGATCTCGCCCCAGGCGCTGTCGATGCGCTCCAGGAAGGAGACGCGCAGCACCTTCTTCGCCGTCACGCGGCGAGGCCGCCGAACATGCCCATGATCATGCCGGCGACCCGGGCGTCGCCCGTGGTGGTCGAGTTCATGCGGTTCATCACGTAGGCGAAGGTCATGCGCGCATCGTAGTCGACGACGATCAGCGAGCCGCCCCAGCCGCCCCAGAAGACCGTATTCTCGTGCGGGAAGGGCACCACGAGGCTGGGCATGCCGTAGCCGAGGCCGAAGCGGACCGGGATGCCCAGCACCAGATCGGTGTTGTCGACCTGGAGCTCCAGCGCCCGGCGCGCCCCGGCTTCGGAGAGGAAGCGCTTGCCCCCGGCCGCCCCGCCATTGGCGAGGATCGCCTGGATGCGGGCGACCGAGCGGGCATTGCCGAAGCCGCCGGCCGCCGGGATCTCGGCGCGCCGCCAGGGCGTGTGGCGCGGCTCGAGCGCGCTGAGCGCGGGGTTGCCGAGCGTCCGCCTCGCGATGTCGCCGCCGGGCGTCGCGGCGAGGAGGCCTTTTTCCGGCGGGATCAGTTCGCCGGCCCGCGCGTCGGCTTCGGGCGGCAGCCCGATGTGGAAGTCGGCCCCGAGCGGCCCCGCGATCTCCTCGCGGAACACGGTGCCCAGCGTCTTGCCGGTGGCGCGACGCACCACCTCGCCGACGAGATAGCCCTGGGTGATCGCGTGGTAGCCCGAGCGCGTGCCGGGTTCCCACCATGGGGTCTGGTGGGCGAGCAGGCGGCAGACGTGGTCCCAGTCGTAGAGCTCGCCCGGCTCGATCTTCTTCTCGAAACCCGAGAGGCCGGAACTGTGGCTCATCAGCTGGCCGACGGTGATGTCCCGCTTGCCGTTCTCGGCGAAGCTCGGCCAGTATTTGGCGACCGGATCGTCGAAGGCGATGAGGCCGCGGTCGGCGCAGAGCAGGGCGGTCAGGGCGCACATCGTCTTGGTCGTCGAGTAGACGTTGACGATCGTGTCCTCTTCCCAGGGCTCTGTCCCCGCCGCGTCCTTGAAGCCGCCCCAGAGATCGACGACGAGCTCGCCGTCGATCGTCGCGGCGAAGGAGGCGCCGACATCGGCGCCCGACTTCAGATTGGCCTCGAAGGCGTCTCGTGCGGCCGCGAAGCGCGGATCGCAGCGGCCATGGACTTGCGGTGCGCCCATGGCGCTTTCCCCCTGTTGTGGCGACGGCCCCGAACGGCGCGTCAGCGGTTGATGGCGATCCAGCGCTGGTTGGTCTTGCCCGAACAGCGATAGAGCTGGACCTCGGCGGATGGCTGACGGCTGGCCCCGTCGACGTCCATGCAATGGCCCGACGCGCTGCGGATCGTGCCGTCGGTCTGGACGCTCCAGCGCTGCGAATAGGCCCCGGTGCAGCGCGCGACATAAAGCTGCCGGCCGGTCGAGGACGGCGCGGTCACGCAGTTGCGGCCGACCTGGATCTCGGTCTCGCCATAGGTCGTGAACGAGAAGCGCTGGTTGGAGCGGCCATGGCAGGTGAAGATGATCAGCCTGTTGCTGCCGCCGTCGACATCGAGGCACATGCCCGGCGCATGCATCGGCGTGAGCAGCGCGGTCTGGTAGTCGCCGCCGCCCGGATAGCCGCCGCCCGGCGGGGGCGGCGGCGGATAGCCGCCGTCATAGTCGCCGCCGACCGTCCAGCGCTGGTTCGCCCGGCCGTTGCAGTAATAGGCGATGACCCGCGTGCCCTCGCGGCGGCGGCCGCCCTCGACGTCGGCGCACAGCCCGTTCTTGTTCACCAGCGCGCCGTTGCTGTCGTAGAGCCAGCGCTGGTCGTCGCGGTTGCTGCGGCAGCGCGCGAGGTAGAGCACCTGGCCGGCGCCGGCGGCGGCGACGCAGCTGCCCGAGACTTTGAGCGAGCCCGAGCCGCGCTGCGGCAGGCCGATGTCCTGCGTGCTGGAACCCGTGCAGCGATAGATCGCGCCCTGGCCGCCGCCGAAATCGAGGCAGAGGCCGGGGGCGTTGCCGGCTTCCAGGACTTCGGCCCGGGCAGCGGGCGCGAATGCGAAGATCGCCGCGGCGGCGGCGAGGGCGGGCAGGAGGCGGCGAAGCGGAACCATCGGAGGCGAGTCTCCCGGAAAGGACGGTCGGTTGAAGGGAAGCCTAGCGGGCCGGACGTGAACCGCCAATGACCGAACGCAGTGGCGGGCGTTCCGTTGCACCGCTCATGCTGCGGCGCACACGCCGCCGCCGCCCGGCATTCTTGACTCCCGCCGCCCGGCAATGCTCAACCGCCCCCGCGCAACGGGCAGGATTTCAGCATGACGATCGCATTCACCTTTCCCGGCCAGGGCAGCCAGGCCGTCGGCATGGGCAAGGCGCTGGCCGACGCGTTCGGCGCGGCGCGCGACGTCTTCGCCGAGGTGGACGAGGCGCTGTCGCAGAAGCTCTCGCGCCTGATGTGGGAGGGGCCGGAAGGCGACCTGACACTGACCGAGAACGCCCAGCCGGCGCTGATGGCGGTGTCGATGGCGATCGTCCGCGTGCTGGAGCGCGAGGGCGGCTTCGTGCTGGCCCGCCGCTGCAGCCATGTCGCCGGGCATTCGCTGGGCGAATATTCGGCGCTGGCGGCGGCCGGGGCGTTCACGCTGAGCGATGCGGCGCGGCTTCTCAAAGCCCGCGGCCAGGCGATGCAGCGCGCCGTTCCGGTCGGCATCGGCGCGATGGCCGCCCTGCTGGGCGCCGAGATCGCGCAGGCCGAGGCGCTGTGCAAGGAAGCCTCGAGCGCCACCGAGATCGCCGCCGTCGCCAACGACAACGCGCCGGGCCAGGTGGTGATCAGCGGCCACAAGGCGGCGATCGAGCGCGCCGCCGAACTGGTCAAGGCGCACGGCATCAAGCGGGCGATGATGCTGCCCGTCAGCGCCCCCTTCCATTCGCCGCTGATGGCCCCGGCCGCCCGCGAGATGGAGGATAACCTCGCCCGTGCGACGATCGCCGTGCCGTCGCTGCCGGTCATCTCGAACGTCTCGGTGATGCCGGTCATCGAGCCGGACGAGATCCGCCGCCTGCTGGTCGAGCAGGTGACGGGGCGGGTGCGCTGGCGCGAGACCATCGAGAAGATGCCCTCGCTCGGCGTCACCAAGGTGGTCGAGGCGGGGGCCGGCAAGGTGCTGACCGGCATGGCCAAGCGCATCACCAAGGATGTCGAGCCGCTGTCGCTGGAGACGCCGGACGAGATCGAGGCGTTCCTGAAGAGCGTGTGACAGACTTTCCTCCCCCGATTTCGGGGGAGGAAAGAACGGGAGACGAAGAGATGTTCAATCTGACGGGCAAGACGGCGCTGGTGACCGGCGCGACGGGCGGGATCGGGCTGGCGATCGCCAAGGCGCTGCACGGCCAGGGCGCGACGGTGGCGCTGTCGGGCCGCCGGGTCGAGCAGCTCGAGGCGCTGAAGGCCGAACTCGGCGAGCGGGCGGAGATCTTCCCCGCCGATCTCGCCGACACCGCCTCGGTCGACGCCCTGGTGCCGGCGGTCGAGAAGGGCCTCGGCGGCCTCGACATCCTCGTCAACAATGCCGGCATCACGCGCGACAACCTGTTCATGCGCATGAAGGACGCCGAGTGGGACGACATCCTGCGCGTCAACCTCACCGGCGCCTTCCGCCTCGCCCGCGCCTCGCTGCGCGGCATGATGAAGAAGCGCTGGGGCCGCATCGTCTCGATCACCTCGGTCGTCGGGGTCACCGGCAATCCGGGGCAGGGCAACTACGCCGCCGCCAAGGCGGGCCTGATCGGCATGTCGAAATCGCTCGCCGCCGAGGTCGCCAGCCGCAACATCACCGTCAATTGCGTCGCGCCGGGCTTCATCGCGACGCCCATGACCGGGGCGCTGAGCGACGAGCAGAAGGCGCAGATCGCGGGGCGCATCCCGGCGGGGCGCATGGGCACGCCGGAGGAGATCGCGGCGGCGGTCGTCTTCCTCGCCAGCGAGGAGGCCGCCTACGTCACCGGCGCCACGATTCACGTCAATGGCGGCATGGCGATGGTCTGATTCGCCGAAAGTCCCGAAAAACAGCCCGGAAAACGGCGGATTTCCGGGGGTGACATCGCGTCGGGCTCCGTGATAGTAAGCCCGGCTTTCTGACGCGACCTGAACCGCCGCAGAAACCTACAAACGAAGGACCGGATTCAAATGAGCGATATCGCGGAGCGCGTTAAGAAGATCGTCGTCGACCATCTCGGCGTCGAAGCTGACAAGGTCAGCGAAAAGGCGAGCTTCATCGACGATCTCGGCGCGGACAGCCTCGACACGGTCGAGCTGGTCATGGCGTTCGAAGAAGAGTTCGGCATCGAGATTCCGGACGACGCGGCCGAGTCGATCCAGACGGTCGGCGACGCCGTGAAGTTCATCTCGGAACGCGCTGCGAAGTAAGCGCGGGGCACCGCCCATGAGGCGCGTCGTCGTAACGGGTCTGGGCGCCGTCACGCCGCTGGGAAGCGGCGTCGAGGCGACATGGTCGCGGCTGCTGGACGGCAAGTCCGGCGCCCGGCCGATCACCGCCTTCAAGGTGGACGATCTGGCGACGCGCATCGCCGCCGGCGTGCCGCGCGGCGCGACGGCCGAGGGGCTGTTCAATCCCGACGACTACCTGGAGCCGAAAGAGCAGCGCAAGCTCGACGACTTCATCATCTTCGGCATCGCCGCCGCGCAGCAGGCGTGGGACGATGCCGGCATCAGGCTGGAGACCGACGAGCAGCGCCATCGCACCGGCGTCCTCATCGGCTCGGGCATCGGCGGCCTGCCGGGCATCGAGGAAGCCTCGATCGTCCTGCACGAGAAAGGCCCGCGCCGGATCAGCCCGTTCTTCATTCCCGGCCGCCTGATCAACCTGGTCTCCGGCCAGGTTTCGATCCGCTTCGGCGCCAAGGGCCCCAACCACGCGGTCGTCACCGCCTGCGCCACCGGCGCCCACGCCATCGGCGACGCGGCGCGGCTGATCGCCTTCGACGATGCCGACGTGATGATCGCCGGCGGCGCGGAAGGTTCGATCTGCCGCATCGGCATCGCCGGCTTCAACGCCTGCCGGGCGCTCTCCACCGCCTATAACGACACGCCCGAGAAGGCCTCGCGTCCCTACGACAAGGACCGCGACGGCTTCCTGATGGGCGAGGGCGCGGGCGTCGTGGTCCTGGAGGAGCTGGAGCACGCCAAGCGGCGCGGCGCCAAGATCTACGCCGAGATCGCCGGCTATGGCCTCTCGGGCGACGCCTATCACATCACCGCCCCGTCCGAGGACGGCGACGGCGGCTATCGCGCCGTGGTGATGGCGCTCAAGCGCGCCGGGCTGACGCCGGCCGACATCGACTACGTCAACGCCCACGGCACCTCGACGATGGCCGACGGCATCGAACTGGGGGCGATCGAGCGGCTGTTCGGCGAGGCGGCCAGGACGCTCTCGATGTCCTCGACCAAGTCCTCGATCGGCCATCTTCTGGGCGCGGCCGGCGCGGTGGAGGCGATCTTCTCGATCCTCGCGATCCGCGACCAGATCGTGCCGCCGACCATCAATCTCGACAATCCGGACGTCACGACCGCGATCGACCTCGTGCCGCATCGTCCGCGCAAGCGCCAGGTGCGCGCCGTCCTCTCGAACTCGTTCGGCTTCGGCGGCACCAATGCGGCGCTGATCATGACCGCGCCGCCGGTCTAGGCCGCCATGGCCGACGACACGCCCAGGCCTCGCCGGCGGCGGTCGGTCCTCCTGCGCATCTTCGCCGCCCTGTTCTCGCTCGCCGTCCTCGCCGTCGTCGCGGCCGCCGGCGCCGCCTGGTGGGCGTGGGAGCGCTTTAATGCGCCCGGGCCGCTCGCCGCCGACACCACCGTCATGCTGGAGCCGGGCGACGGGCTGAACACCATCGCCGCCAAGCTGAAGACGGCGGGGGTGATCTCGTCCGAGGACCTCTTCGGCCTCGGCCTCCTCGACGACGCCACGATCTTCAAGCTGGGCGTGCGCTACCGCGAAAACCACAACAAGCTGAAGTTCGGCGAGTACGCCATTCCGGCCCGCGCCAGCATGGCCGAGATCATGGACCTGATGGTCGCGGGCAAGGTGATCCAGTACCGCCTGACCGCCGCCGAAGGGCTGACCAGCCAGATGATCCTGCGCCTCGTCGCCGCCGACCCGGTGCTCACCGGCGAGGTGCGCGCCGCCCCGGCCGAGGGCGTGCTGCTGCCCGAGACCTATCTCTTCACCCGCGGCACGACCCGCGCCGACCTGCTGCGCCGCATGGCGAAGGAGCATACCGACCTCGCCGCCGCACTGTGGGCGAAGCGCAAGGCCGACCTGCCCTACGACACGCTGGAGGAGGCGATCATCCTCGCCTCGATCGTCGAGAAGGAGACCGGCCTCGCCGCCGAGCGGCCGCAGGTCGCCTCGGTCTTCGTCAACCGCCTGCGCAAGGGCATGCGGCTCCAGTCCGACCCGACCATCATCTACGGCCTGACCGGCGGCGAGCCGCTGGGCCGCGGCATCCGCCAGAGCGAACTGGACAAGCCCAACCCCTACAACACCTACCAGATCGACGGCCTGCCGCCGGGGCCGATCTGCAATCCGGGTCGCGCCTCGCTGGAGGCGGTGATGAATCCTCCGGAGACGGACTATCTCTACTTCGTCGCCGACGGCACCGGCGGCCACGCCTTCGCCGCGACGCTGGAGGAGCACAACAAGAACGTCGCCAGGTGGCGCGAGATCGAACGCGAGCGCGCCAAAGCGGCGCAAGAGGCCAGTCCATGAGCGTCGTCAGCATGACCGGCTTCGCCCGCGCCCGCGGCGTCCACGGGACGCTGGAGTGGACCTGGGAGCTGAAAAGCGTCAACGGCAAGGGACTTGAGCTGCGCTTCCGCCTGCCGCCCGGCCTCGACGGGCTGGAGGTCCAGGCCCGCCAGACGATCCAGGCGAAGCTGAAGCGCGGCTCGGTACAGGTTTCGCTCAGCCTCGCCGAGCAGGCCCAGGCGCCCAATCTGCGCATCAACCGCGAGGCGCTGCTGGCGATTTCCGAAGCGATCCGGGCGATGGAGAACGTGCTGCCGATGCAGCCGCCGAGCGCCGACGGGCTGTTCCGCATCAAGGGCGTGGTGGAGGAAGACCGCGTCGAGAGCGCCGATGTCGAGGCGCGGGACGCGGCGCTGGTCGCCTCCCTCAGGCAGGCGATCGACGCGCTCGCCGGGGCGCGGGCCGAGGAAGGCGCGCGCATCGGCGAGGTTCTGGCGGCGCAGCTGAACCGCATCGCCGCCATCGCCGCCGAGGCGCGCGGCCTCGCCAGCCTCGCGCCGGAAGCGGTCAGGCAGCGCCTCGCCGACCAGGTGGCAAAATTGGTCGAGGCCTCGTCCGCCCTCAGTCCCGAGCGGCTGCATCTGGAGGCGGCGCTGCTCGCCGCCAAGGCGGACGTGACCGAGGAACTCGACCGGCTGGATGCCCATGCGGCGCAGGCCCGCGAGCTGCTCGCCTCGGGCGAACCGGCCGGCCGCCGGCTGGACTTTCTCTGTCAGGAATTCACGCGCGAAGCGAACACGCTCTGCTCCAAGTCGTTCGACATCAAGCTGACCCGGCTCGGACTGGACCTGAAGGCGGTGATTGAACAATTCCGCGAGCAGGTTCAGAACGTCGAGTAACGGGATCACATGCTGACCATCGAACGCCGCCCCATGCTGATCGCCTTCTCATCGCCCAGCGGCGCGGGGAAGACCTCGATCACCCGCCGCCTCCTGGGACTGGACGAGCAGGTGCGCCTGTCGGTCTCGTGGACCACGCGGCCGATCCGTCCGGGCGAGATCGACGGTCAGGACTACACCTTCGTCGACCAGGCGACGTTCGACGCCAAGGTCGCGGCCGACGGGTTCCTGGAACATGCCGGGGTATTCGGGAAGTCCTACGGCACGCCGCGCGACTATATCGAAGAGGCGATGGCCGAGGGCCACGACGTCCTCTTCGACATCGACTGGAAGGGCATGCAGCAGCTCCGCGCCCGGATGCCGGACGACGTCGTGACGATCTTCATCCTGCCGCCCTCGAAGTCGCATCTGGAGGAGCGCCTGCGCCGCCGCGCCCAGGACGACGAGGAGACCGTCGCCCGCCGCATGGCCGAAGCGAACGACGAAATCAGCCATTGGGCCGAGTACGACTACGTCATCGTCAACGACTTCCTGGAGCGGGCGCTGCAGGAGGCGCGCGAGATCATCTCGGCCGAACGGCTGCGCCGCCACCGCCAGCCGGGGCTGGTGCCGTTCGTCCAGAAGATGATGGCGGAGTTCTGAGGCGGCGCGGCCCCCTTCCGCCCCTTCGGGGCACCTTCCCCCGATGGGGGAAGGGAGTCTGGCCAAGGAGTCGCAGTCTCAGGGGCGCGGTGCGGGTCTAGAATGACGGCCCAGCAAGGGAGACCGGCCATGTTGCTCGCGTTCGTGATGTCCTCCGTCGTCGTGTCCGCGACGCCTGCCGAGGCGGCCCCGGCCCATCCCTGGCCGCCGGCGATGACGCTGGAAGAGGCGGCCAAGGGGAGGATCAAGGGCGTCGGCACCGAGCCGTTCTGGGGCGTGGAAATCAACTCCCCGACCATCACCATGACCGAGCCCGGCGACGAGGCCGTCAAGGCCACGGAGTTCCGGATCGAGTACACCGCCCAGGCCGGCCCCGACGTGCATGTCTGGACGTCGGGTCCGCTGAGCGTGACCGTGTCGTCCGGCGAATGCTCCGACGGCATGAGCGATACCGTCTTTCCCTACAAGGTCGAGGCGACCCTGATGGGCGAGGAGACCCGCAATCTGAAGGGCTGCGCCTATCGGCCGTGGGGCGAGGATGTCGTTGCCGCGATGCCGGTCATCGATGCCTGCCTCAGGGCTTCGGGCGGGCAGCCGCCCGTCGTCTATGCGGCGGCGACGGCGCCGGACGCCGGGTTCGCCCTGCTGGCCGGGAGCGACGAGAACCCGTTGCAGGGTTGTGCCGTCGCGGACGGCAAGGCGGTCATCGCCTCCTACCCGCCCGACGCGGCGCAGCCGGCCGGCACGAACGCGGAAATCTTCGTGCGCGGCCCGGGCAAGAATCCCGGCGGGGAATGCTACGAGGCGCCCGAGGTTCTGGACGCCGAGGGCAAGCTGCTGGGCTGGTGGCTCGACCCGCTGGGCTGCTAGAGCGCCGGATCGAGCACCACGCGGCCGACGATCGTGCCCTTGCGCAGATCGTCCAGCGTGGCGCTGGCCTCGGCGAGCTTGCGCCTTGTGACCGGGATCGGGTCGATCTTGCCGGCCTTCACCAGCGCCATCATCTCCAGCGTTTCCGGCAGCGAGCCGACATAGGAGCCGCCGATCGAGATGGCGCGCATCGGCAGCATCGGAATCGGCATCGAGAAGGCGCCGCCGAAGAGACCGACGACGATCACCTTGCCGCCCTTGCGCACCGAGCCCTGCGCGAAGGCGAAGGAGGCCTCCGAACCGACGAAGTCGATGGCGGCATAGGCGCCGCCGGTCGCGCCGAGCAGCTTCTTCAGCGCGCCGTCCTCGCGCGAATTGACGACGGAGCTGGCCCCCGCCTTCAGCGCGGCGTCGAGCTTGGACTGGTCGACGTCGACGCCGACGATCGGCGCGTCGAACATGGCGCGGGCGAACTGAAGCCCCATCATGCCGACGCCGCCGAGGCCGACGATGACGATGGGGTCCTGCTTGCCGACCGCGCCGAGCTTCTTCATCGCGCCGAAGGCCGTGAGGCCCGAGCACATATAGGCGGCGGCGAGCGCCGGATCGGCGCCGGCGAAATCGATCAGGTATTTCTCGTGCGGCACCAGGACGTGGCTGGCGTAGCCGCCGTTGACCTGGATGCCGAGATTGCGCGGCTTGTTGCAGAGCTGCTCCTCGTCGCGGGCGCAGGCCGGGCAGTCGCCGCAGCCGATCCACGGATAGACGACGCGGCGGTCGCCGACCTTCACGCCCTTGACGTCCGGTCCGACGGCGACGACGCGGCCGCCGATCTCGTGGCCGAGCGCGAAGGGCAGCTTGCGGCCGGCGCGGACGTCGAGCTTGGCCTCGCCCCCGAGACCGAAATAGCCGTCGTGGATGTGGACGTCGCTGTGGCAGACGCCGCACTCCGTCACCTGGACCAGCACCTCGCCGCCCTGCGGCACCGGCGTTTCCAGCTCGACGCGCTCCAGCTTCTCGCCATAGGCGACGATGGCTTCGCAAAACATGGGGGCGCTCCGTTTCCTGACTTTTTGTCGGCGGCAAAGTGATGGGGCGGAGCGGGGCCGTCAAGCCGACGCTGCGTCAGCGCGGCGCTCAATCCGCGTAGGCGTTGGCGAGGGCGAGGAAGCCGGCGACCGGAAGCTGCTCGGCCCGCAGCGTCGGCTCGATGCCGCAGGCGGCGAGGATCGGCAGCGGGTCGCGGCCGAGCGTCCTGAGGCTGGCCCGCAGCATCTTGCGGCGCTGGCCGAAAGCGGCGGCGGTGACCGCTTCCAGCGCCTTCACCGGCGCGGGGGCGGGGTCGGGAATGACGTCGAGCCGCACGACGGAGGAGACGATGCTGGGCGGCGGCAGGAAGGCGCGCGGGTTCACGTCGAAGAGGATGCGCGGCCGCGTGCGCCACTGGGCGAGCACCGAGAGGCGCCCGAACTCGGCCCCCGGCCCGGCGACGATGCGCATCGCCACCTCGCGCTGGAACATCAGCGTCATCGAGGAGAACCAGGCGGGCCAGCGCGGCTCGGTCAGCCACTTCACAAGAAGCGCCGTGCCGACATTGTAGGGCAGGTTGGCGACGATGGTGACCGGCGGCGTCAGGCCGTGGCGGGCGAGGAGGGCCGGTTCGTCGGCGGCGAGCGCGTCGGCCGGCTCGACGATCAGCCGGCCGCCGCTCGCCGCGTCGATGTCCGCAAGGGCGGGGAGGAAGCGATCGTCGCGCTCGATGGCGAGGACATGGGCCGCGCCCTCGGCCAGCAGCGCGCGGGTGAGGCCGCCGGGACCGGGGCCGATCTCCAGCACGTCGCGCCCGGCGAGCGGCCCGGCCTCGCGGGCGATGCGCCCGGTGAGATTGAGATCGAGCAGGAAGTTCTGCCCGAGCGACTTCCGGGCGGTGAGGTTCTGCGCGCCGATCACCTCGCGCAGCGGCGGCAGCGCGTCGAGCCCGCTCATGGCGCCCGCGCCGCGGCCATGGCGGCGGCGAGCTCGATGGCGGCGATGAGGCTCAAGGGGCTGGCGATCCCCTTGCCGGCGATGTCGAACGCCGTGCCGTGGTCGGGCGAGGTGCGCACGATCGGCAGGCCAAGGGTGATGTTGACGCCGCGCTCGAAGTCGATGGTCTTCAGCGGGATCAGGGCCTGGTCGTGATACATGCAGAGCGCCGCGTCGTAGCGGGCGCGCGCGGCGGCGTGGAACAGCGTGTCGGCCGGATGCGGCCCGGTGACCGCGATGCCCTCGGCCTGGAGGCGGGCGATCGCGGGGGCGATGATCGCGGCTTCCTCCGTCCCCATCGTGCCGCCCTCGCCGGCGTGCGGATTGAGCCCGGCGACCGCGAGGCGCGGCGCGGCGATGCCGAAATCGCGGGTGAGCGCCGTCGCGACGATCCGCCCGGTCTCGACGATGAGGTCCGTGGTGAGGAGCGACGGCACAAGGGCGAGCGGCGCGTGAACCGTCACCGGCACGACGCGCAGGCCCTCGACGGCGAGCATCATCACCGGCCGCGGCGCGCCGGTCAGATGGCCCAGATACTCGGTATGGCCGGGAAAGGCGAAGCCGGCCTGCGTCAGCGTCTTCTTGGCGATGGGGCAGGTGACGACCGCCGCGCACTCGCCGGACCGGACCAGTTCGACGGCGCGGCGGATGGAGTCGATGACCGCCTGAGGGTCGGCGGTTTCGGGCCGTCCGGGGATCGCCGCCGCCATCGCCGCGCGGCTCGCGACGTAACGGATCGCGATGCGGTTCTCGAGCGCCGCCATGGCGTGCGCCGCGATCTCCGGCCCGATGCCGGCCGGATCGCCCATCGTCAGAGCGATCGGGCGCGGCCCGGCCATGTCAGTTCGAGGCAGCGTTCAGGATCGCCGCGTCGCGGATCTCGATCGAGGCGTCGCGGCGCAGGTCGCGCATATAGCGGCGCGCCATCACCGAGAGCTCCTGATTGAACATGCGGTTGCCGACCTCCTCGCGGGTCGGCATCTCGAAAGCCCGGGTCGCGACGTAGTCGACCCGCGGACGGTCGCCGCAGACCACCAGCATGTTGACCAGGTTCACGTCGCCTTCCCGGCTGAAATAGGGCGGCGAGACGTCGCTGGGATTGAGCCCCTGGATGACCTGGCGGACTTCCGGCGCGAGATCGGCGATCGGCAGCACGGGAAGATCGACCACCGCGACGCCCTGAAGCTGGCCGGCGAATTCCTCGAGCCCCTGGCAGCCCTTGATCTGCTCGCGCAGGCCCGACACCGCCTGGATCACGCGCTCCTCCTCGGCCTTCGACATCTGCGGCGGCAGGCCGATGACCACGCGCTTCAGCTTGATCGAGCCGGCGGGGACGCCCGCGGGCCGCCCGGGCGGGGGCGGCGGCGCTTCGGCGGCCGAACCGGCGGGGCGCATCTTGTCGCGCAGGGCGATGATGTAATAGCCGCCGCCGGCGCGCACCGGGCGCGAGATCGACATCGGCCGCATGGACTGCAGCGTCTGCCAGATCTCGAGCGGCACGTCGCCGTCCTGCACCCAGCCCAGGTCGCCGCCGCGCGAGGCGGTGGCGGATTCGGAGAACTGCTCGGCGAGGGTGACGAACGGGCTGCCGCTGTTCAGCTGCTGGTAGATCTGCTCGATGTTGCGGCGGGCGCGGGCCTCGTCGGCGGGGGAGTCGACGGCGATGAAGATCTCGGAGGCGAGGAATTGCGGCTTGGTCGCGCCGGCCTCGATGCGCCGCATCTCCTGGTCGATCTCCTCCTCGGAGATGTTGACGCGGGGCGCGAGGCGCGCCTCGATCAGCTGCGACCAGGCGAGTTCGGCGCGGATCTGGACGCGCAGCGTCTCCTCACCGATGCCGTTGGCGGCGAGCGACTTCACGATCGCCTCGCGGCTGGTGTTGTTCTGCTGGGCGATGCGGTCGATCGCCTCGTCGACCTCGGCCTCGGTGATGACCAGCTCGGCGTCCTGGGCTTCGAGCAGCTGCAGGATCTCGTCGATCAGCGTGCGCAGCACCTGCTCGCGCAGGCGCTGCTGCGCCGCCGCACCCTGGGCGCCGCCCGATGTCGACAGGATCATGCGGACCCGCTGGTCGAGATCGTAGGTCGAGATGACGGTGCCGTTCACGACGGCCGCGGCGCGCTGGACGCTCTCGGCCGTGGCCTGGGGCGCCGCGAAGGCGAACGCGGCGGCGAGGGCGGCGGCGGCGAACTTCAACACTGATTTCATGGCCGTACGCTGATTCCGTCGTGTTACGGCGCGCCCGAAAGCGTCGCCCCGTTGCGATTTGGCCCGACCCCTACCGCGCGGGCCGGAGAATACAGGCTTCCCGGAACGGTTCAACGCCGGGATGCCCCGAAAATCGGGCGTCAATATGGCTTGCACCGCCCCCATCAGAACGAGCGGAAGCCCTGCGGATCGCGGTTTTCCGCGCCCAGATAGGGATCGGCCTCGAACAGCGGCGCGGCCGTGCCGCCGTCGCCCAGCGCCTTGAGCCGAATCGACAGGATGACCGTGGTCGAGGGCTCGCTGTCGCGGTCGCGGGTGAAGCGGCGGCGGAAGCCCAGCTCGACGAACGAGCACTCGTCCTCGTAGGCGACGCCGAAGCGGCTCTCGATCATCTGGTCGCTTTCCAGATCGCGCCGGGCGCCGCCGATGACGCTCCAGTATTCGTCGACATAGAGGCGGCTGCGCAGGCTCACCTCCTCGCGGGGGCCGAGGCCGGTGAGCGCCGGGTCGCTCTCCAGCTTCAGATAGGAGGCGTCGATCTCGTACCAGGAGCCCGAGCCCTGGATGTAGACCTCGTTGCGGCGGACCGAGAAGTCGTCCTTGTCGAGCCGCAGCCGGTTGACGATCGTCAGCCCGGGCCAGGGCACGAAGGTGACCCGCCCGACATAGTCGGACTGGGTCTCGCCGAGGCCGGAGGCATTCTCGAAGGCCGGATCGTCGTCGAGCCGGACCTGGAAGCCGGCCAGCACTTCCAGCGAGCCGCCGCCGGGGAAGAACTCGGCATAGCGCAGGCCGATATTGGCGCGCGGGCCGCTCTCGATCAGGTCGAGGCCGGTGAATTTCACCGGGTTGAAGAGGTTGGTGTCGTCGAATTCGAGGCTGAGGCTGTCCTCGTTGGGGATGCCGTCCGGGCCGTCGCCATAGGGGGCGATGACGACCTGCATGATCGGCTCGACGATCTGCGTGAAGCCGTCCTCGGTCTGCCGCACGAAGGGCCAGCGCATGTCGATGCCGGCATAGAGCGTGGCGCGGCTGAGCAGATCGCCGTCCTCCACGCCCGGCGTGAGGACCGGATCGGCGGTGCCGATACGGTAGAGCTCGGCGCGCGCCTCGGCGAAGAAGGTGATCGCCTGGCCGCCCTCCAGGATCTCGGGCCGCGACCACGAGACGCCGGCGGCGAGGCGCTGGGTGTCGAGGCCGCGCGAGCGGTTGAGGGCGATGAGGCTGGCGTCGAGCGCCAGCTCGCCGCCATAGACCGGTTCGTCCAGCACGTAGTGGAGCATCGCCTCGGGCAGCACGATGGGCGTCAGCGCGTCGTCGTCGGTCGCCCGCAGGCCCTGGAAGGCATAGGCCGAGACGGAGGCGTAGGATCGGCCGTTGCGCCAGTCCCAGTAGGCGCGGCTGGTCAGCCGGTCGGCGTCGGAGATCTCGTAGCGCTTGAGATAGGTGTCGCTGGAGGTCCGCTCCAGATCGAAGCCCCAGCCCATCTTCTCGCTGAGGCGGAAGCGGCCGCGCCCGAAGACATGGCTGTAGGAGGTCTGCGCGCCTGTCCTGTTGCCGTCGGTGTCGTAGGCATCGTCGTAGGTGTAGCTGCCGGACAGGAAGTAGGCGCCGCTCGACGTCTCCTGGCGCCAGTCGAGCTTGAGGACCGGATTCGCCTCGGTCGCGATCAGCGGCGAGATCGTCAGATCGTAGGACGGATCGAGCGCCCAGTGGAACGGCACCTCGACGAAATAGCCCAGGTCGCTGGTCGAGCCGGCCGAGGGCGCGAGGAAGCCGGTTTGGTTCTTCACCGAGAAGTCGGCGTGCGAAAAGGCCGGGATCGTGACGAGCGGCGTCCCGAACAGCTCGAACGAGGCGTCCTCGTAGGAAATGCGCTTCGTCGTCTGGTCCCAGACGACGCGGGTCGCGGTGATCTGCCAGAGCGGCTCGGTCTGGCCCTTCTCGGTGCAGACCCGGCACGGGCTGAAGACGGCGCTCTCCAGCGTCGTGCGCGCCCCGGCCTCGCGCGTCGCCCTGACGGCGGCGAGGCGGGCGTACTCGTCCAGGAAGACCGCGATGTTGTCGACGACGCCGTCCTTCAGATCGCCGGTCAGTTCGACCTCGTCGGCGGTCAGCATCGAGCCGTCGGCCTCGCGGATGACGACATGGCCGCGCGCCATGACGCGGCCGGTGGTCTGGTCGTAGCCGACCTCGTCGGCGGTCAGCAGGCGGCCGTCGCTGGCGATCTCGACATTGCCGCTGAGCCGCACGGTGCGGCCGTCGGCGTCGTAGACCAGCCGGTCGGCCCGGAAGACGACGGACTCCGCCTCGCCGCCGGGGGCGAGCGGCTCGCTGGCGGCGAGGGCGGGCGCTCCGAGCGCGCAGGCGGTGGCGAGGAGGAGGATGGAAAGGCGCATCCTAGCCGTCCTCGAGATAGAGCAGGGCGGTCACCCCGAAGAGCAGGCAGGTCAGCGTCGGCGCGCCGGCCGCGATGATCGGCGAAACCAGGCCCGAGAGGCCGAGCGCCTCGGTGAAGTCGCTGAAGAAGTAGAAGACGAAGCCGACGCCGGCCGCGGCGGCGAGCAACCCCCCGGTGCCGCCGAGCCGCATCGGCCGCAGCGCGAAGGCGGCGGCGATGACGACCATCGCGCCGAGCGCCAGCGGCAGGGCGATCAGGGCGTAGAAGTGCATCCGGTGGCGCACGGCGGTGAAGCCGGCATCCTCGGCGGTCGCGATGAAGCGCGGCAGGTCCCAGAAGTCGATGGTGTCGGGCGAGGTGAAGCTGTCGCGCACCTCGTCGGCGGTGAGGCGGGTGGGCAGGTCGTAGCTCTGATGGAACTGCGCCGGCTCGCCGGGGCGCGACTCGTAGACCTCGCTGAGCCGCCAGCGGCCGGCTTCCAGCACCGCCGAGCGGGCATCGAGCCGGCGCTCGAAGCGGTCCGAGCCCTGGTAAATGAAGACGATCACGTCCTCCAGCGTCATGTCGCCGGACGAAACGCGCAAGGCATGGATCACCGCCTGGCCGCCTTCGTCGGCCTGGCGCAGCCAGACGCCGGTCGGCAGCGCCGCGAGGATCGACACGCGGCCGCGCAGATAGCGCGCCTCCAGTTGCTCGAACTGGCTGGCGGCATTGGCGGCGATCGGGTTGATCGCCAGCGTCGAGGCGACCCCGGCGAGGATCGCCACCGCGACCGGCGGGGCGATGAACTGCCAGGCCGAGACCCCCGAGGCGCGGATCGCCTCCAGTTCGTGGAAGCGCGCCAGGCGCGCGAACATCCAGATCGCGCCGAACAGCACGATGAAGGGCAGCAGCTTGTTCAGCGTCAGCGGCAGCTTGAAGACCGACATCGCCAGCGCGATGCCGAAGGTCATTTCGTCCTTGCCGGCGCTGCGGTTCAGCAACTCGGCGAGGTTGATGATGAAGACGAAGGCGGCGAGCGCCGCCGCCACCGCCCCGCAGGACAGCAGGAAGCGCCAGGTGAGATAGCGGGCGAGCACGAACGGCGTCATGCGGCCGCCTCTTCCGGCGGCGCCGGCGCCGGCCTGCGCCGCGGCGTCCAGCCCGACAGCCAGACGAGCGCCCCGGCGATCCCTACGAGCGGCACGGCGTAGAGCAGCGGCCAGAGATCGCTGTTGGAGCCGACGGCCCCCCGGACCCCGAGCCCGGCCATGCGGATCGACAGGGCGACGAGCGCCGCCAGGCCGATCCTGAGTCCGATCGAGCGGCGGGCCGAACCGACCGCCAGGATGGCGGCGGCGGGGATCAGCACGAAGACGAAGCTGTAGAGCGGCGAGGACAGGCGCTCGTGCGCGTCGGCGAAGTAGTTGCGCCGCCGGTCGGGGGCGACGCTCGCGCCGGGATCGAGCAGTTCGCCCAGATAGCGCTCCTGCGTGCCGCGATCGTCGCCCCGCTCGCCCTTCTGGAAGGGCGCCAGGTCGATCACGTAGCGGTCGAACTGCAGCGTCGCGATGCGGCCCGGCGCCTCGACCCGCTGGACGTTGCCATTCACCAGCACGAAGCGCGGGCCGGCGTCGCTGGGAACGATCTCGCCCGCCTCGGCCATGTAGGTGGTCGCGGTCAGCGGATCGCGGTTGTCGTGGACGAGGATGCCGCGCGCGCTCGACGCCCCCGACCGTTCGCGGACATAGACGGTCAGCCCGTCGGACGGCGTCGTGAACTGTCCCTCGCGCAGCACGTTCGAAACGAGATCGCCGCGGATCTGGTACATCAGGTCCTTCAGCGTGCGCTGGCCGAGCGGCATCAGGTAGAGATTGACCGCCAGGTGCAGCAGCGCCGCCACCGCCGCCAGCACGACCAGCGGCCAGGCGATCGACAGGCGCGAGCGCCCGGCCGCCGCCAGCACGACCAGCTCGCTGTCGCCCTGCAGGCGGAACAGCGCGTAGAAGACGGCGAAGAGCAGGGCCGCCGGGATCACGAAGATCAGCAGGCTCGGCAGCATCAGGACGATCAGATAGAGGAACATGAAGGCCGACTGGCCCTGGTCGACGATCACGTTCACGTAGCGCAGCGACTGCGACAGCCAGACGATGGCGGCCAGCGCCGCCACGAAGAAGACGAACGGCCGGAACGCCTCGTCGAATATGTACCGGCCGAGCCGCGTCATCAGGCGCCTTCTTGCGATCACACGCGCGCGAGCGGCCACAAGCCGCTTCCGCGCCGACGCGGTTTGTTCTAGGTCTGCCCCAATCCGGGGCGGGACCCCACTTGAGTCCGGCCCCGATCTAATCATGCGCGCGCCGCGCCGCAATCGTCCTGATTGGGGCACCGGCCGCGCCTTCTGGCGCGTGACAGGGAATTCATGATGGATGTGCGGTTTTCGGGCTTCGGCCCGGTCAAGGACGGGGTGCTGATCGTCGGAGCCACCGAGGGCGGAAAACTGATGGCGCAGGCGGCTGCGGCCGACAAGGCCTCGGGCGGGGCGGTCGCGGCGGCGGCGAAGCGCAACCGCTTCACCGGCGCCAAGGGCCAGATCGTCGACGTCGCCGGCGCGGCCGGTGGCCGGGTGGTCCTGGTCGGGCTCGGCAAGGCCGAGGCGATCGACCCGCTGGTCGGCGAGGCGGTCGGCGGCGCGGTGATCGCCCGCTTTCTGACCTGCGGCGAAGCCAAGCTC
Organism: Alphaproteobacteria bacterium; assembly: GCA_016792565.1. Taxonomy (GTDB): domain Bacteria; phylum Pseudomonadota; class Alphaproteobacteria; order Micropepsales; family Micropepsaceae; genus JADZAI01. Next base: position 19,841 of record JAEUMK010000046.1, on the reverse strand, counting down.
GTCTTCGCGCTGGACGTCTCGGCCGAGATCGCCGGCCATGTGGCGCTGGCCGCCGTGCTGCGCGGCTATCGCTTCGACAAGTACCGCACCAAGCTGAAGGACGATCAGAAGCCCTCGGTGAAGACCATCGAGGTGCAGACCGGCGATCCGGCCGCCGCCCGCAAGCAGTGGAAGGCCCACGAGGCGGCGATCGCCGGCGTCACCTTCACCCGCGACCTGGTCACCGAGCCGGCCAACGTCATCTATCCCCAGAGCTTCGCCGACCGCTGCGCCGAGCTTAAGAAGCTCGGCGTCGTCGTCGAGGTGCTGGGCGAGAAGGAGATGAAGAAGCTGGGCATGGGCGCGCTGCTGGGCGTCGGCCAGGGCAGCGCCAAGGAGTCCAAGCTCGTCGTCATGCAGTGGAAGGGCGGGGCGGCCAAGGAAGCCCCGATCGCCCTGGTCGGCAAGGGCGTCACCTTCGACACCGGCGGCATCTCGCTGAAGCCGGGCGATGGCATGTGGGACATGAAGTGGGACATGGGCGGCGCCGGCGCCGTCGCCGGCGCCATGAAGGCGCTGGCGACGCGCAAGGCCAAGGCCAATGTCGTCGGCGTGCTGGGCCTCGTCGAGAACATGCCGGACGGCGACGCGCAGCGTCCCGGCGACATCGTGACCTCGATGTCGGGTCAGACGATCGAGGTCTGGAACACCGACGCCGAAGGCCGCCTCGTGCTGGCCGACGCGCTCTGGTACACGCAGGACCGCTTCAAGCCGCGCTACATGGTGAACCTCGCCACGCTGACCGGGGCGATCATGATCGCCCTCGGCCTCGACCATGGCGGCCTGTTCTCGAACGACGACACGCTGTCGGCCGAACTGACGGCGGCCGGCAAGGCGGTCGGCGAGGAGGTGTGGCGCCTGCCGCTGGTCGAGTCGCTCGACCGGGCGATCGACTCGGCCTGCGCCGACATGAAGAACATCACCGGCAGCCGCTTCGGCGGCTCGATCGTCGGCGCGATGTTCCTCCAGCGCTTCGTCAACGAGACCAAGTGGGCGCATCTCGACATCGCCGGCGTCGCCTGGAGCGCCAAGGCGCGCCACATCCATCCGGAAGGCGCGACCGGCTTCGGCGTGCGCCTGCTCGACCGCTTCGTGAAGGATGTCGCGGAGGGCTAGCGAGGAGGCGAGCCCCGCCCTGCGGGGCTCGCCCAACGCCTGAAGGGATAGGCGATGTACAACGCGAAAAAGGGACGCGGGAAGCAGGTTCCCGAGACCATCGACATCGACGGCGAGCCGCTCGTCTGGGCGGTGCTGAGCGAGCCGCAATGGTCGACGGACGGTTATATGGGCCTGCGCGTTTCGGTGCGTGCGTCGGAGAATTTCCGCGAGCTGATCGTCGAGTTTCCCTACACCAAGACGCAGCACGGCCGGCCGCGCAGCTGGCCGGACCGGCCGCGGGAATTCAGGATCCTGCTGGAGACGAGCATCCGGCAGGCGATGGAGGCCGGCTGGCGCGCCAATTCGCGCGGCCGTCCGTTCAACTTCCTGACCCCCGAACTGCCCGACGATCCCTCCCGTCCCGAGAGCTACGCGTGACGGAAGTGTGGTTCTACCACCTCCAGCGCGAGACGCTGGAGACGGCGCTGCCGCCGCTGCTGCAGAAGACCCTGGAGCGCGGCTGGCGGGCGGTGGTGCGGGCCGGCGGCCCCGAGCGGGTCGATGCGCTGGACGCCCATCTGTGGACCTGGCGGGCGGAATCTTTCCTGCCGCACGGCCGCCATGCCGACGGCTTCCCCGAGCGCCAGCCGATCTTCCTGACCGATGCCGACGAGAACCCCAACCGGGCGCAGGCGCTGTTCCTGGTCGATGGCGCGCAGCCGGGCGACTGGTCCGCCATGGCGGCGCTGGAGCGGGTCATCCTGCTGTTCGACGGCCGCGACGAGGCCGCGGTCGCCGAGGCGCGCGGCTACTGGAAGGACGCCAAGGCCGCCGGCCATGGCGTCACCTACTGGAAACAGGCCGAGACCGGGCGCTGGGAGAAGCAGGCTTAGCAGGTCCGCCTGCTGGCGGACGGCCTCCTGTCGCCGTCCTCAAGCAGCACCCCGGCAACTCGACCGCCCGAAATTCGCCCATGCCGCCCTCGTATTGCGAGTCATTCGTATTGTCATACTCAAGAGGCTGATCTAGAACTGCGCCGCATTCGCATTCGCATTCGCGCAGGCCGTCCGGCCGCCTTCAGGGGAGCCTCCCATGTCCAGGTCCGCCAATCGTCAGCGCCGACTGCTGCCCCTCGCCGCAGCCGGCCTCGCCGGCCTCTGGCACGCCCATCCGGCCTTTGCCGCAGAGACCCAGGCCGCGGACCCCGGCGCGGGCGAGGTCATCGGCACGGTCGAGGTCGAAGCGACAGGGCCCGAGGGGTTCTCGATCCTGCCGCCCAAGGACAAGGGCTATCGCGCCGAGCGGACGGGGACCGCGACCCGGACCGACACCGATCTCATCGACGTGCCGCAGGCCGTCACGGTGGTGACTGCGCAGCAGATCGAGGACCAGGCGATCGTCAGCATGGGCGACGCGGTGCGCTATGTCCCGGGCGCGACCTTCGCCCAGGGCGAGGGCAATCGCGACGCCGCCGTGCTGCGCGGCGTGACCTCGACCGCCGACTTCTTCCTCGACGGCGTGCGCGACGACGTCGAGTATTTCCGCGACCTCTACAATGTCGCGCGCATCGAGGTGCTGAAGGGGCCGAACGCGATGATCTTCGGCCGCGGCGCCACCGGCGGCCTGATCAATCGCGTGAGCCGGCAGGCCGACTGGGAGCGGGTGCGCCAGCTGCGCCTCGAACTCGGCATGCACGAGCAGTATCGCGGCACCTTCGACATCGGCGAGGCCGTGGGCGAGTCCGCGGCCATCCGGCTGACGGGCCTGTTCGAGGATTCCGCAAGCTTCCGTGACGGCGTGACGCTTCAGCGCTGGGGCCTCAATCCGACGGCGTCGTTTCTGCTGGGCTCCGAGACGCTGCTGACCTTCGGCTACGAGCACTTCGAGGACGAGCGCACGGCCGACCGCGGCATTCCCAGCACGCGCGGCGGAACGCTGGCCGCGCCCGCCGGTCCGGTGCCGGGGGTCGATCGCTCGACCTTCTTCGGCGACCCCGGCGACAGCCCCGTCCATGCCTATGTCGATGCCCTCTCGCTCGGCCTGGAGCACCGCTTCGACAACGGGATCGTCCTGCGCAACAAGCTGCGCTACGCCGACTACGACAAGAAGTACCAGAACGTCTTCCCGGGCGCGCTGAACGCCGCCAACGTGGTGATCGGCGCCGAGGTCTTTGCGCCCAGCACGGCGGTGTCGATTTCCGCCTACAACAACGAACAGCTGCGCCAGAACTTCATCAATGCGACCGACCTGACCGCCTATTTCGACACCGGCGCCGTCCGCCACACCTTGCTGGCGGGCGTCGAGTACGGACAGCAGCGTACCGAGAACCTGCGCCTCACCGGGTATTTCGCCGATTTCGGCAATGCCACCTCGATCTTCGTGCCGCTCGCCAGCCCGACCATCGACGCCAACCTGCTCTGGGCGCCGAGCGCGAGCGACGCCAGCAATGAGGGCACGACCGAGTTCGTCGGGGTCTACCTGCAGGACCAGATCGAACTGACCGACCAGCTTCAGCTGGTGCTCGGCCTGCGCTACGACAGCTTCCGCGTCGATTTCCTCAACCGCCGCACGAATGTGCGCATCGAGACCGAGGACGATCTCTGGTCGCCGCGCGCCGGCCTGATCTACAAGCCTGCGCAGGACGTCTCGCTCTATGCCAGCTACGCGGTCAGCTATCTCCCCCGCTCGGGCGTTCAGTTCACCTCGCTCACGCCGACCAACGCCGCGTTCGAGCCTGAGAAATTCACCAACTACGAGATCGGCGCGAAATGGCAGATCCTGCCGGCGCTGCAGCTCGACGTCGCGGTCTTCCAGCTGGAGCGCGCCAACATCATCGTGACGGACCCCAACAATCCCGCCCAGTCGATCCTCGTGGATGGGCAGGAAACGCGGGGCGTCGAGTTCAGCCTGTCGGGCGAACTGGCCGAGGGCTGGAGCGTCATCGCATCCTACGGCTATCTCGACACCGAACTGGTGGCGAGCGCGACTGCGGCGCCGACCGAAGCCGCCAATGCGCCTCACCACACCTTGGGCCTGTGGAACAAGGTCCAGTTCACGCCCGAATTCGCCGCCGCGCTGGGCGTCATCCACCAGAGCGCGCGCTTCGCCGGCATCGACAATACGGTCCGCCTGCCGGGGTTCACGCGGGTCGATCTGGCGGTCTTCTACGACGTGAACGAAAGCCTGGCTCTCCAGCTCAACGTCGAGAACCTCTTCGACGAAACCTATTTCCCCAACGCCCACAGCAACACGAACATCACCCCGGGCGCGCCGCTGACCTTCAAGCTCGGCCTCACGGCCGAGTTCTGAGCGGCGCGATGGCGGGCCTTGAGACAAATCTGCCGCCGCCGCCTCGGACGCTGCGCATGGTGCATAGCGGCCGGCCGGGCCAGACGGCGCGGCTTGTCACGGCCGCCAAGGCATGGTCGGGACGCGGCGGTCGGCCGGAGCCCCCCACGCGTCCAGGCGAGGCCGCCAAGCGCCGGACGGATGCCCCGGCGCGCCTGATCGCGGCAGCGCTGGCGATCGGTCTGCATCTGGCGCTGCTGGTGGCCCTGACCTTCGGCTGGCACAAGGCGCCTGTCCTGCAGCCGGCCGCCTACCGGCCCGTCGCCATCGTCTCGCTCGCCCGTCCCCAACCCCCGCAGGCCACCGTGCCGCTCAGGCCGGACGAACCGGTCAGCCGGGCCGAACCGATGCCGCTGAAGCCGCGGCCGGTGGCGGCGCCCCCGTCGCCCGATCCGGCGCCCCCTGCCATCCCGGAACCGGCCGTCATGCCGGCGCCGCCCGCGGCCGAGCCGCCGCCGCCGCCGCCACAGCCGGCGGAGCCGACAGCGCCGCCCAGCTATACCGGCGCGGTGATGGCGAAGATCATGGCGGCGAAGCGCTACCCGTCGTCGTCCCGGGCGCGGCGCGAGGAGGGGACGGCGCGCATCGCCTTCACGCTGAGCCGGGACGGCGGGGTGAGCGGCGAGAGCCTCGTGGCGTCATCGGGCCACGCGGCGCTCGACAAGGAGGCCCTGGCGACGGTGCGCCGGGCCGGACCGTATCCCGTCGTGCCCGCCGCCATCGCCGCGCCGCTGGACCTTCAGGTCGACATCGCGTTCACGCTGAAGGACTAGGCCGTCTCGCGCTGCGCTTCCTCGTAGTGTTCGAGGGCTTCCATCCAGACGGCTTCGGCCTCGGCCAGCTTCTTCTTCAGCTCGCCCCGCTGCTTGGTCGCGTCGAGCAGCTTGAAGGGCTCGGCCTTGTAGAGCTTGGGGTCGGCGAGGGCGGTTTCGATTTTCGCGATTTCGGCGGCGAGGCGGGCGACTTCCTTCTCGGCGGCGTCCGACTTCTTCTTCAGCGGCGCGAGTTCGCTGCGCTTGCCGGCGTTCGCCTTGCGCTGGTCCGCCTTCGACTGCTTCTCGGCGGCGGCCGCCGCCTGGGCCTGCACCGCCGAGCCGGTCTTGCCCTTGCGGCCGAGCACGTAGTCCTCGTAGTCGTCCATGTCGCCCTCGAAGGGCGCGACGCGGCCGTCCGCGACCAGCCAGAGCTGGTCGGCGCTGGTCTCGATCAGATGGCGGTCGTGGCTGACGAGGATCACTGCGCCGTCATAGGAGGCGATCGCCTCGATGAGCGCTGCCCGCGCCTCGATGTCGAGATGGTTGGTCGGCTCGTCCAGCACCATGATGTGCGGCGCGTCGAAGGCGGCGAGCGCCAGCAGCAGCCGCGCCTTCTCGCCGCCCGACAGCTTGGCGATCTTGGTCATCACCTTGTCGGCGCCGAAGCCGAAGAAGCCGCAGCGGGCGCGGACCTTGGATTCCACCTGGTCCGGCATCTTCTTCTGCATGTGGCTGAAGGGCGTGCCGTCCATGTCGAGCTCGTCGACCTGGTGCTGGGCGAAGTAGCCGACCCGCAGCTTGGGCGAGCGCACGACGCTGCCGCCCATCGCTTTCAGGCGCTGCGAGATCAGCTTGGCGAAGGTCGACTTGCCGTTGCCGTTCTTGCCGAGCAGCGCGATGCGGTCGTCGGGGTCGATGCGCAGCGTCAGCTTCGAGAGCACCACATGGTCGCCATAGCCGGCCGAGACGTTCTCGAACACCAGCACCGGCGGCGACATCTTCTCGGTCTCGGGGAAGACGATCGGCGCGACGCGCTCCGATTCCGGAATGACGATGGCCTGCATCTTCTCCAGCGCCTTGACCCGGCTCTGCGCCTGGCGGGCCTTGGAGGCCTTGGCCTTGAAGCGGTCGACGAAGGCCTGGAGGTGCTTGGCCTGCGCGTCCTGCTTGGACTTGGCGGCCTTCAGCAGGTCGAGCTTCATCGCCCGCTGCTGCTGGAAGCGGTCGAAGCCGCCCGTGTAGAGCGTCAGCTTGCCGTGTTCGAGGTGAAGGATCGCATCGACCGCGCGGTTGAGCAGGTCGCGATCGTGGCTGATCAGCAGCACGGTGTGCGGATAGCGGGCAAGATAGTCCTCAAGCCACAGCGCGCCTTCGAGGTCGAGATAGTTGGTCGGCTCGTCGAGCAGCAGCAGGTCGGGCTCGGCGAAGAGGACGGCGGCGAGCGCGACGCGCATCCGCCAGCCGCCGGAGAAGTCCGAGCAGGGGCGCACGATGTCCTCGGCCCCGAAGCCGAGGCCGGCAAGGATCGCGGCGGCGCGGGCCGGGGCCGCCTGCGCCTGGATGTCGAAGAGCCGGGTCTCGATCTCGGCCATCCGGTGCGGATCGCTGGCCGTGTCGCGCTCGGCGAGGAGGGCGGCGCGCTCGGTGTCGGCGGCGAGCACCACGTCGAGCAGCGAGGTCGAGCTGGCCGGGGCTTCCTGGGCGACGCCGCCGATCCTGAGGCCCTTGGGCAGCGAGATGCGGCCGCTCTCGGATTCCAGCAGGCCCTGGATCGCCTTGAACAGCGTCGTCTTGCCCGAGCCGTTGCGGCCGACCAGCCCGACCTTGTGTCCGGACGGGATGAAGGCCGAGGCATGGTCAATGATCAGGCGCCCGGCGATCCGGCACGAAAAGTCGTCGATGGTCAGCATGGGCGGGGGAATAGCCCGGCTTTTGCTGCGGCGCAAACGGCAACGCTTGCGGGGCGGCGGGGGCCGCCGCTATAAGCCCGGCCAATTCTCAGGACAGACCAGACAGGACGCCCGAAAATGGCCACCGAACGCACGCTCTCGATCATCAAGCCGGACGCCACCCGCCGCAACCTGACCGGCAAGGTCAACGCCGTGATCGAAGGCGCGGGCCTGAAGATCGTCGCGCAGAAGCGCATCCAGCTCACCAAGGCGATGGCCGAAGGCTTCTATGCCGAGCACGCGGCGCGCGGCTTCTTCAACGATCTGGTGGCCTTCATGACCTCCGGCCCCGTCGTCGTGCAGGTCCTGGAAGGCGAGGACGCCATCGCCGCCTATCGCAAGGTGATGGGCGCGACCAACCCGGCCAATGCCGACGCCGGCACGATCCGCAAGGAATTCGCCGAGTCGATCGAGGCGAACACGGTCCACGGCTCGGACAGCGCCGCCAGCGCCGCCCGCGAGATCGCTTATTTCTTCGCGGCGATCGAGATCACCGGCTGATCGCGGTTAGCCTTCAGGAAACCGCGCCGCGCCGCTGGCGATCATCGCCAGCGCGCGGGGGTAGAGCCTGTGCTCCTCGACGAGGATGCGCGCCGCCAGCGCGTCCTCGGTGTCGCCGTGCAGGACCGGCACTTCGGCCCGGGCGATGACCGGGCCCTCGTCGACCCCCGGCGTCACCCAGTGCACCGTGCAGCCGCTGACCGCGACGCCGGCCGCCAGCGCCTGGCGCTGCGGGTGGAGGCCCTTGAAGAGGGGCAGCAGCGAAGGGTGGATGTTCACCGCCTTGCCGCGCCAGCGCTCGACGAAGGCGTTGGTGAGGATGCGCATGAAGCCGGCGAAGGCGACGACATCGGGCCTCACGGCGGCGAGCGCGTCGTCCAGCGCCATGTCGAAGGCCTCGCGCGAGGCGAAGAGCTTGTGATCGATCACCGTCGCGGGCACGCCGGCCGCCGCCGCATGGGCGAGGCCGCCCGCGTCCGGCCGGTTGGAGAAGACGTGGACGATCTCGAACGGGCAGGCCGGGTCCGCCGCCGCGTCGAGCAGCGCCTTGAGGTTCGAGCCGCGGCCCGAGATCAGCGCCGCGACGCGCAGCCGCCCCGCGCTCACGCGCTCTCCAGCGTGTTGCGATAGACGACCTTCGCCTCGCCCGAGCCGGGGACGAGCGTGCCGATGCGGACGGCACTTTCGCCCGCCGCCGCGAACGCCTTGACGACGGCGTCGGCCTCCTCCGCCGCGACGATCGCGATCATGCCGATGCCGCAGTTGAAGGTGCGCAGCATCTCGTGTCCGGCGATGCCGCCCAGCGACTGCAGCCAGGCGAAGAGTCTCGGCAGTTTCCACGCCGCAAGGTCGATCTCGGCATCGACGCCTTCGGGCAGGACGCGCGGCAGGTTCTCGGTGATGCCGCCGCCGGTGATGTGGGCGAAGCCCTTGACCTTGTGCTTGCCGAGGACCTCGAGGATCGCCTTCACATAGATGCGTGTCGGCTCCAGCAGCGCCGCGCCGATGCTGAGGCCGATGGCGAAGGGAAGCTCGTCGGCGAGGCCGAGGGCGCTGTCGGCGAGGATGCGGCGGACCAGCGAGAAGCCGTTGGAATGGACGCCGCTGGAGGCGAGGCCGATCACCGCGTCGCCCGGGCCGATCGCCGCGAGGCGGGGCAGGATGGCGTCGCGCTCCACCGCGCCGACCGCGAAGCCCGCGAGGTCGTAGTCCTTGCCCGCATACATGCCCGGCATCTCGGCCGTCTCGCCGCCGATCAGCGCGCAGCCCGCCTGGCGGCAGCCCTCGGCGATCCCGGCGATGACCGTTGCGGCCTCCTCGACGTCCAGCTTGCCGGTCGCGAAATAGTCGAGGAAGAACAGCGGCTGCGCGCCCTGGACGACGAGGTCGTTGACGCTCATCGCCACCAGGTCGATGCCGACGCCCGAATGGATGCCGGTCTCGATGGCGAGCTTCAGCTTGGTGCCGACGCCGTCATTGGCGGCGACCAGGACGGGGTCACGGAAGCCGCAGGCCTTCAGATCGAAGAGCCCGCCGAAACCGCCCAGCGCGACGTCCGCGCCCGGCCGGCTGGTCGATTTCGCCAGCGGCTTGATGCGCTCCACCAGCGCCTCGCCCGCGTCGATGTCGACGCCGGAGTCCGCATAGGTCAGGCCGTTGCGACGTTCTGTCATGGCGAGGTCCAGGCGTTGCGCGACGGAAGCGCCGCGGGGATGCGTTAGACTGGACCACGGGCGATGATCAAGGGCGGAACGCAGGTTATGCAGGCAACGCCGGAACTGGCGCTCCACAGATTCGGGCTCGGCGCTCGGCCGGGCGAACGCGCCCGGCTCGGCGATCCGGCCGGCTGGCTGGCCGGACAGATCGCCCGCCAGCGCGATCCCGACGGCTACGACGCCCTGCCGCGCGCCGCCGACATCATCCGCGCCGCCCCCGACCGCGGCGAACTGCGCGGCGACGCCATGGCCCGGCGCGACTTCGCCGCCGAGATTCGCGACGGCGCGCGCAAGGCGGTGGCCGTGCGGATGCGCGCCGCCTTCGTCAGCGACACGCCGTTCCACGAGCGTCTGGTCTGGTTCTGGTCGAACCATTTCTCGATCAACGCCGGATCGAAGCTGCGGGTCGCGCCCTTCGCCTTCGACTACGAGCGCAGCGCGATCCGCCCCCATGTGACGGGCCGCTTCGCCGACATGCTGCTGGCCAGCGCCCGGCATCCCGCGATGCTGCTCTTTCTCGACAACGCGACCTCCGCCGGCCCGAACTCCAGGGCGGGCCGCCGCCGCGAGCAGGGGCTGAACGAGAACTACGCCCGCGAGGTGATGGAGCTGCACACGCTGGGCGCGGGCAGCGGCTACACCCAGGCCGACATCGTGGAACTGGCCAAGATCCTGACCGGCTGGACCGTGCGGCCGAAGGAGTATCTCGACGGCGACGACGCTTTCGTGTTCGCGCCCAACCGCCACGAACCGGGCGCGAAGACCGTGCTGGGCCGGACCTATGACGAAGGCGAGCAGGCCGGGATCGACGCCCTGACGGCGCTCGCCCGCCACCCGGCGACGGCGAAGCGGCTGGCGCGCAAGCTCGCCGCGCACTTCACCGCCGACACCCCCGACGACGGGCTCGCCGCCCGCCTGGAGGGCGTCTGGCGCGACACCGACGGCGATCTCGGCGCGGTGGCGAAGGCCCTCGTCGCCCACCAGGCGGCCTGGGCGCCTGCGCTGGCCAAGGCGCGCGACCCCATCCAGTTCGTCACCGCCGCCGTGCGTGCGGTGGCCGGGGAGCGGGCCTCCGGCCTCGACGACGCGGCGCAGCTCCGCCTGCTGGGCGCGCTGCGGCTGCTCGGCCAGGTGCCGTTCATGGCCCCGACGCCGCAGGGCTGGCCGGACGACACCGCCGCGTGGTTCGGGCCCGACCAGGTGGTCGAGCGGGTCGAATGGGCGCTCGCCCTCGCCGGCCGGGTGCCGGTGCAGGCCGATCCCGCCGCCATGGCCGCCGATCTTCTGGGCAGCCTGCTGAGCGCCGAAACCCACACCGCCATCGCCCGCGCGCCCTCGCCGCAGGAGGGGCTCGCCATGCTGATCGCCAGTCCGGAGTTCATGCGCCGATGACCACGATCCTCACCCGCCGCCGCCTGCTCGCCGGCGCGGGCCTCGCCGGCGCCGGGCTGGCGCTGCCCGGCTGGAGCCGCGTCGCCTTCGCCGCCGCGCCGACCGACAAGCGCTTCGTCGTGGTGATCCTGCGCGGCGCGCTCGACGGCCTCAGCGCCCTGCCGCCGGTCGGCGATCCGGCCTATGCCGGGCTGCGCGGCGATCTTGCGATCCCGGCCGGCGAGGCGCTGCCGCTGGATGCGATGTTCGGCCTTCATCCGGCGATGCCGGGCTTCAAGGCGGCGTTCGACAGGGGCCAGCTCGCGGCCTTCCATGCCGTCGCCATTCCGGTGCGCGAACGCTCGCATTTCGAGGCGCAGGCGATCCTGGAGACCGGGCTGGGGCAGGGCGGCGGCCGCGACGGCTGGCTCAACCGGGCGCTCGCGGCGCTCGGCGAGCGCGATGCCGGACGGACGGTCGCCTTCAGCCCCAGCCTGCCGCTGATCCTGCGCGGCGACGCCCCGGCGACCTCGTTCACGCCCTCGGACCTGCCCTCCGGATCGGAGGACTTCATGGCCCGCATGGCCGCCCTCTATGCCGGCGATGCGGCGCTCGGCCCGGCGCTCGCCAAGGGGCTGGAGGTCCAGGCCATGGCGGCCGACGCCAGCCATGCCGGCGCGGAACGCGGCGGCGACATGGCGCAGGGCCCGGCCCAGAGGCAGAACAACCTCGCCCCGATCGCCGCCCAGGCCGGCGCGATGATGGCCCGGCCCGACGGCCCGCGTATCGCGGTGCTGGAGGCCTATGGCTGGGACACCCATGTCGGGCAGGGCGCGGCCGACGGCCAACTCGCCCGCCGGCTCGCCAATCTCGACGCCGCCATGAGCGCGCTTGCCGAAGCGCTCGGCCCGGCCTGGGGGCAGACCGTCGTCGCGCTCATCACCGAGTTCGGCCGCACCGCGCGGCCCAACGGCAACCGGGGCACCGACCACGGCACCGGGGCCGCGGCCTTCCTGTTGGGCGGGGCGGTCAAGGGCGGCCGGGTCCTCGCCGACTGGCCGGGGCTGAAGGACGCCCAGCTCTTCGAGAACCGCGATCTCGCCCCGACCACCGATCTGCGTTCGGTGCTGAAGACGGCGCTGAGCGGCCATCTGGGGATCGACCCGGCCCGGCTGGAGCGCGACGTCTTCCCCGGCAGCGCCGCCGCGCCCGCGCTGGACGGCGTGATCCGGGCCTGACGCCGCCTCTTTCTCGCCGCATGGGCGGCCGATATAAGCGTCACCTCGTTTGAGGGGATGACATTCGGCCATGCGCCTGCGGTTCCTGAGCTTTCTGGCGGCCCTCATCGCGGGTCTCGCCCTTTCTGCGCCGGCCATGGCCGCGGGCAGCATCTTCGTGGTGCGCGGCGTCGCGGTCGAGGCGACCGGCGAATCCGGTCCCAAGGCCTGCGAGGCGGCCTACGGCCAGGGCCAGGACCAGGCCTGGCTCAAGCTGATCCAGCGCCTCGTGCCCGAGGCCGACTGGGGACGGGTGCCGCAGCCCTCGGCCGACGAACTGACCGCCTTCGTGTCGGGCTACGAGGTCTCGGGCGAGAAGCGCTCCAACTCCAAGTGCATCGCCACGATGACGTACTTGTTCAAGGGCGACCTGGTGAAGAAGTACCTGCGCGAGCGCGGCATCTCCTATGCCGACCGCCGCGGGCCGTCGTCGCTCGCCATCCCGCTCTACGACACCCCCGAGGGCACCAGGCTGTGGGGCGACGACAATCTGTGGCTGAGCGCCTTCCGGGCCATCAAGCTGGAGAACGAGCTGATCCCGGTCGATGCGCCGTATGGCGATGACGGCGACAAGGCGGCGATCCCGCCGGGCGCGCCGCTCGGCACCGACTGGCTGAGCTACAAGACCATCGCCGACAAGTACGGCGTCAAGGCGGTGCTGGTGGCGCGCGCCAGCTATGCGAGCGGTCAGGTGCAGGTCGAGGCCGACCTCGTCTCGGAAACCGGCAGCGAGCACTTCTCCGCCACCGGCGAAGGCGCGGACGAGCGCGGCGCGCTGGCCGATGCGGTGCGCAAGCTCGCCTCAGTGATGGGCGAGTCCTGGAAGCAGAAGGCGGCGATCGACAATTCGATCTCGGCCGCCCTCTCGGTCTGGGCGCCGTACTCCTCGCTCGCCCAGCGCAACGACATCGAGAAGCGGCTGCGCAAGGTCCAGAACATCCTGGAGATCCAGGTTTCGCGGGTCACCATCTCGGGCATGTCGATCTGGCTGCGCTATCGCGGCCGCAACGACCAGTTCGAGCAGGCCCTGCGCCAGGCCGGGTTCGGCATCTATGCCGGCTCCTCCGGCCTCGTGCTCGACAGCTATCGGCAGGGCGAACCGATGTCGTTCGGCGGCGGCGCCGCGGCCGGCGAGGACGGCGAAGCGCAGCCGACGCCCGGCCCGGGACCCGGCGAGCCGGCGGATGGCGAGCCGCCGGCCGAGGAGCCGCCGGTCGAGGAGCCGCAGGTGATCCGGCCGCAATAGGAGCGCGGGATGGCGGCCCTGGCCCTGTCGCTGCCCAACCTGATCTCGATCGTGCGGCTGCTTCTGGTGCCGCTGATCGTCTCGCTGATGCTGGGCAGGGACTACGAGCTCGCCTTCGCGCTCTTCGTCGTCGCCGGGCTCTCCGACGCCATCGACGGCTACATCGCCAATCGCTTCAACATGCGGACCGAGCTGGGCGCCTATCTCGATCCGATCGCCGACAAGGCGCTGCTGGTTTGCGTTTACGTCACGCTGGGCGTGCAGGGCGAACTGGCGCAGGTGGTGGTGACGCTGGTCGTCTCGCGCGACCTGCTGATCGTCGGCGCCGTGATCCTCTCCTATCTGGTCGGCCACCCGCTGAAGATCGCCCCCCTGATGCTCAGCAAGCTGAATACCGCCGCCCAGATCGTCCTCGCCGCCATGATGCTGGCGGCCCTCGGCTTCCTGCCGGCGCTGGAGCCGGCGCTCGTGCCGGGCCAGTGGATCGTCGCGGCGACGACGCTGTTGTCGGGCCTTGCCTATTTCCTCGCTTGGTTCGCCTCCATCACCGCCTGGGACATCGCCCAGCGGCCGCCCGGCGGCCCGCAATGACGCCCCCCCGCCAGCTCGTCCTGCCGCTGCCCGAACGCGTCTCGCTGGAGCGCGACGACTATTTCGTCTCGGCCAGCAACCGCCCGGCGCTCGAAGCGGTCGAGGCCTGGCCGGCCTGGACCGGCGGCATGCTGGCGGTGATCGGGCCGGACGGGGCGGGCAAGAGCCATCTGGCCGGGCTCCATGCCCGGCGGTCCGGCGCGGCGGGCTGGCCGGCAGCGGCCGCCCATCTCGTCGTCGAGGACGCCGACCGGCTGGCCGGCGTGCCCGCGGCGGAGGAGGAGCTGTTCCATGCCTTCAACCGCGTCGTCGGCGAGGGCGGCTCGATCCTCTTCACGGCGCGCCTGCCGGTGGCGGGCTGGCGGGTCCGGCTGGCCGATCTGCGCACCCGGCTGAACACGGTGGTCGGCGTCGCCCTGCCGCCGCCCGACGACGCGCTGCTCTTCGCCGTCCTGCTCAAGCTGTTCGCCGACCGCCAGATCGACGCCGAGCGCGCCGCCGAGGTCGCCGCCTGGCTTCTGCCGCGCATGGACCGTTCGCTGGGCGAGGCGCGCCGCCTCGTCGCGGCGCTGGACGAGCGTTCGCTGGCCGAGAAGCGCCGGCTCGATACCAGGCTGGCCGCCGAGGTTCTGGCCGCCGGGCGTTAGCATTCTTCATAGAAGCGTCATGCTAGTCTGCTGGCGCGGCGGCCGGGGACAGGGCATTCTCGCGGCGCATTGAAAAGACAGGACATTTCGTGACGGACGAGACGGTGCATGAGCGCAAGGCGGGGCGGCCCAAGGCCCCGAAGGCGGAGCCGCTGCCGGCCCCGGCGCCGGCCATCGCACCCGACAGCGCCGCGCGCTTCATCAACCGCGAACTGTCCTGGCTCCAGTTCAACACGCGCGTACTCGCCGAGGCACAGAACCGGCGTCATCCGCTTCTGGAGCGGCTGCGCTTCGTCTCGATCTCGGCCGGCAACCTCGACGAGTTCTACATGGTGCGGGTCGCCAGCCTGCACGCCATGGTGACCCAGAACGTCGCCGAAGTGAGCGACGACGGCCTCACCCCGGCCCAGCAGCTCGCCGAGATCCACGAGGACGCGGTCGAGCTGATGGCGGCGCAGCAGCATGTCTGGCTGTCGCTGCGGGCCGAACTCGCCGAGAACGACATCGAGGTGCTCGATGCCTCCGGCCTGTCCGCCGAGGACCGGACCTGGCTGGAATGGAAGTTCATGGACTCGATCTATCCGGTGCTGACGCCGCTGGCGATCGATCCGGCCCATCCCTTCCCCTTCATCCCGAATTTCGGCATCGCCGTCGCGCTGCAGCTGCGCCGCCGCAAGGACGGGCTGATGCGCAAGGCGCTGCTGCCCCTGCCGCCCCAGGCCGAACGCTTCATCCGCCTGCCCGACGTCAAGGCGAAGCGGGGCGCCCGGCCGCGCATCCGCTTCGTCACCATCGAGGACGCGGCGCTGCTGTTCAGCGAGCGGCTGTTCCCCGGCTTCGACGTCGCCGGCAGCGGCACGTTCCGCCTGATCCGCGACAGCGACATCGAGATCGAGGAAGAGGCCGAGGACCTGGTCCGCCAGTTCGAGTCGGCGCTCAAGCGCCGCCGCCGCGGCAGCGTGATCCGCCTCAAGGTGTCGAGTTCGATGCCCGAGGACCTGCGCCACTTCATCACCGACGAGGTCGGCGTCGATACCCGCGCGGTGCTGGTGTCCGACGGCCTGGTCGGCCTCGTCGACATCAAGCAGCTGATCGTCGACGAGCGCCCGGACCTCAAGTTCCCGCCCTACAATGCGCGCTTCCCGGAGCGCATCCGCGACGCCGGCGGCGATTGCTTCGCGGCGATCCGCTCCAAGGACATCGTCGTCCACCATCCCTTCGAGAGCTTCGACGTGGTGGTGCAGTTCCTGCGCCAGGCGGCGGCCGACCACGACGTGGTGGCGATCAAGCAGACGCTCTATCGCACATCTCAGGACAGCCCCATCGTCAAGGCGCTGATCGAGGCGGCGGAATCGGGCAAGTCGGTGACCGCCGTGGTCGAGCTGAAGGCCCGCTTCGACGAAGCCGCCAACATCAAGTGGGCGCGCGATCTTGAGCGCGCCGGGGTGCAGGTCGTCTACGGCTTCATCGAGCTGAAGACCCACGCCAAGCTGTCGCTGGTCGTGCGCCGCGAGGGCGGTCACCTGCGCAGCTATGTCCACATCGGCACCGGCAACTATCACCCGCAGACCGCGAAGATCTACACCGACCTGTCGGTCTTCAGCTGCGATCCGGCGCTCGGCCGGGACGCCGGGCAGATCTTCAACTTCATCACCGGCTATGCCGAGCCGACGGCGCTGGAAAAGCTCGCCATCGCGCCGCTGACCCTCAAGCGCCGCCTCCTGGAGAACATCGAGGCGGAGATCGCCCATGCCAGGGCCGGGCGGCCGGCGGCGATCTGGGCGAAGATGAACTCGCTGGTCGAATCGACCGTGATCGACGCGCTCTACCGGGCCAGCCAGGCGGGCGTTCGCATCACGCTGGTGGTCCGCGGCATCTGCTGCCTGCGGCCGGGCGTTCCAGGCCTCTCGGAGAACATCGTCGTCAAGTCGATCGTCGGGCGTTTCCTGGAACATGGCCGCATTGTCGCCTTCGGGGCGGGCCATGGCCTGCCGTCGCCCAAGGCGCTGCTCTACATCTCCTCGGCCGACTGGATGCCGCGCAATCTCGACCGCCGGGTCGAGACCCTGGCGCCGATCGAGAACCCGACCGTGCACCAGCAGATCCTCGACCAGATCATGGTCGCCAACATGAAGGACGAGGCGCAGAGCTGGTTCCTGAAGGCCGACGGGACCTATGTCCGCGCCCCCAACGCCGACAGTCCCGAGGCCTTCAGCGCCCATCAGTACTTCATGACCAATCCCAGCCTGTCGGGGCGCGGCAAGTCGCTGAAGTTCAGCACGCCCCCGACCGTGCCGATCGGGCGCAAGCGGATCGGCTGACGGAACGGGTGTCGCGGGACCGCGAGTCGTGTTAGCCGGTCTGCCATGTTCGGCGTGATCGACATCGGCTCCAACTCCGTGCGCCTCGTCGTCTTCGAGGCGGCGAACCGCAATCCCATCACCCTGTTCAACGAGAAGTCGATCTGCGCGATCGGCCGCAACATGGTTTCGACCGGGCGGCTGGATGCGGAGGGCATGAAGCTGGCGCTGGCAGCGCTGCGGCGCTTTCGCCTGGTCGCCGTCTCGATGGGCGTCAGGCGGCTCCAGGCGGTCGCCACCGCCGCCGCCCGGGACGCCAGCAACGGGCCGGATTTCGTGCGCCGGGCCGAGGAGGCCTGCGGCTGGCCGATCAAGGTGCTGACCGGGGCGCAGGAGGCGGAACTGGCGGCGCTCGGCGTCGTCTGCGGCCTGCCGGACGCCGATGGCCTGGTCGGCGATCTGGGCGGCGGCAGCCTGGAACTGACGGGCGTGAAGGACGGCGTGCTGGGCGCCGGGGCGACGCTGCCTTTCGGCCCGCTGCGCCTCATGGATGTCGCGCAAGGGCGGCTGGATCGCGCGCGCGCGTTCGTGGATGCGGGTCTGATGGCGTTGCCCGGACTCGACAAGTACAAGGGCCGCGCCCTTTTTGCCGTCGGCGGCGTCTGGCGCAACATCGCCCGCCTGCACATGGCCCGCACCGGCTACCCGCTGCACATCCTGCATGGCTACGAGATGTCGCGCGCCGAGACGCTCAGGATCGCCGAATTCGTGATGGCGCAGAGCCAGAAGACGCTGGAGCGCATGGCCGGCGTGCCGCGCCGCCGCGCCGAGTCGCTGCCCTTCGGTGCGCTGGTGCTGGACCGCCTGATGCGGCTCGGCCAGCTGGACCGGGTGATCGTCTCGGCCTATGGCGTGCGCGAGGGCGTGCTCTACAAGGCGCTGCCGGCCAAGACCCGGGCCCGCGATCCGCTCTACGAGACCGCCGACGAGACGGCCGAACGCTTCGGCCGCCGCCGCGCCCAGGCCGACGAAATCGAGGCCTTCACCGCGCCGCTGTTCGAGGGCGAGCGGCCGGACGAGCAGCGCCTCAGGCGAGCTGCCTGCCTGCTGTCGGACTCCGCCTGGCGGCAGCATCCCGACTACCGGGCCGAATTGTCGTTCCGCTACGTGCTGCAGGCGCAGATCGCCGGCATCCGTCACCGGGCGCGCGGTTTTCTCGCGCTCACCCTGTGGCACCGCTATGGCGGCGCCGCGCAGGATCAGCTGATCGCGCCGATCGAGAGGCTGGTCGGGCTCGACTATGCCATTCGGGCCGAACGTCTGGGGCGGGCGCTGCGGCTCGCCTATGTACTCGCCGGGACGGCGAGCGGCGTGGGGATGGAGTATGAGCTGAAGCTCGACCCCACCGTCCTGACGCTGCGCATCGCCCGGTCGCGCGCCGATGTCCGCGGCGAGACCGTGGACAAGCGGCTGGAGGACCTCGCCACGTCGTTCGCGCGCGAACCGCGCATCGTCCTCGGCCGCTGACCATGCCGATCCGCGTCGCCAGGCCGGACGAGGCCGAGGCGCTGACGGATCTCTGCCTGCGGTCGAAGGCGGCCTGGGGCTATGACGCCGCCTTCATGGCGGCGAGCAATGCCGGTCTCACCCTGACGCCCTCGCGGATCGCGCACGGCCTTGTCTGGGTGGCGGAGGACAGCGCCGGCGCCGTGCTGGGCGTCGCGGCCCTGGCGCCCGATGGCGGGGCCATGGAACTCGACCTTCTCTTCGTGGAGCCCTTCTCGATGCGGGCCGGAACCGGGCGCGCGCTGCTGGCCCACGCGGCCGGCGCGGCGGCGCTGGCCGGCGCGCGGCATCTGACGATCCTCGCCGATCCCAACGCCGCCGCGTTCTACGAGCGCTGCGGCGCGCGCCGGGTGGGCGATGCGCCGTCCGACGCCATCCCCGGCCGGATGCTGCCGCTCTATGTCCTCGATCTGGCCGCGCCCTAGCGCGGCGTGGTCTGGAAGTCGGTCCGGGTGCGCAGGCCGTGCAGGTCGGTCGTCGTGTGGAAGACGACGCGTCGCGCATCCCACAACGACACGAGATCGGACAGCTCCGTGAGGACCGGCTCGGGGTCCTCTGCCACCTTCAGGAAGTAGAGCGGCAGCAGGGCTCGGAATCGCGACGCCTTGGCCCTGATTTTCTGTTCGATGAGCGCATTGCGCTGCTCGATCGGCACCCTGGTTCCGAAGCGCCGGTAGAGTTCGGCCCATTGCGCTTCGTTGAGCCCCTTGTAGAGGCCCCAGAAACTGTTGCTCGTGCCGGCGTCCGCGTTGGTGAAGATCGACTTCACCAGGATGACGTAGCGCCGGACATAGAGCTTCATGATCTCCTTGAAGATCGCATCCTTCACGGCGGCGAACTGCTTGTAGATCGCCTCCGGCGTCAGGTTGGGCGGCGCCGGGCCGAACGTCTCGGCGGCGAGGGTCTGCGGCGTCCCCGTGAAGGACGGATCGTCCATCTTGGCGACCAGGGTCTCGAGGAAGGCCCTCTGGGCGGCCTGTCGCTCGTACTCCACCAGATAGGCCGCCGAGATCGCCTTCTGGACCAGCGGGAACTTCACCGCGGCGTTGCGCAGCATCTCTTCCTGCCCCTTATCGGCAGGCGTGGACTCGCTCGGCTCCTTGACGACGCCTTCGATCCTGACGATCGCCTCCACCACGCTGGTCGCGCGCTCGTATCCCGCCTGCGAGTGCTCGACCGTCGTCTTGATGGCGTTGGCGATCGCGCCGGCCGTCTTGCCGACCTTGATGCCGACGCTGAGCGGCGGGATCGCGCCGACGATGTCGAGCGCCGCCGAGAACAACGTACCGAACAGCCCGCCCGCGTCCTTGGGCTTCTCGCGCGACAGGTTCATGAAGTCGTCGAACTCGTCGTTGACGTAGCCGATGACCATGCCGCAGCCATAGGCGTAGAGCTTCTTCTCCTGGTAGATCGCGTCGATGTGCTTTTCGGCGAGCGA
>JAEUMK010000045.1 GCA_016792565.1 Alphaproteobacteria bacterium | reverse complement strand
ATAACGCAGGCCGCCCGAATAGAGCGGTGCCGGGGCGTCCCGGAAGTCCTGCGGTACGGCGGTTTCGGCGGCGACCGGCAGCAGGCCGCTCATGAACGCCAGCGCCGCGAGCGCACGACACGAGATCATCCTGCCGCCTCTCATGGTCATTTCGGCAGGCGGAACTTGGCAACGAAGACATAGTCGCCGGGCGCGGCATCGAACCTCGCCTCCGCTATCGCGATCTGTCCGGCGAGTCCGAAATCATAACCGGTGGGATCCTCGCGCACGATGCCGCTGCCTGCCACCCTGCCCTCGGCGTCGATCGTGACGCGGATGGCCGCCTCGCCTTCGATTTCGCGGATGAGTGCGAAAAGCGGATAACCAATCTGCCCTTTCTCGAGCGGATTTGGCAGCTTGGGCAGGTCTTCCGCCGAGGGCGGCTCGGGCGGCGCGACATCGGTATGCGCGATGCGCAGCTCAGTCCGGTAGAGGCCGGGGACGCCCTTGGGGAACCGGGCGGCCGCCAAGGCCACATGGGCGGCCTGCCCGAAGCTGAAAGTGCCCGGAATGACATTGGCTTCGCTGAACTCGACGAGCCGGCCCTCGGCATCGATCCTGACGGCCGCGAAGACCGCGGCATCGACGCCGGCAGCCACGGCCCGGCCGGGTGCGAAGGCCCGGATCGGTGCGAGCGGCGCGGGCAGCGGCGGGAGTTTCAGGAACTCAGGAAGAGGGAGTTGGCCGGACTTGCAGCGGAAGTTGATTGCCTGCCGGAAGACGCCGGGGTGGCCGTCGGCGAACTTCGATCGCCGCAGGGTGTCTGCAGCGGCCTCGCCGAAGCCATAGCCGGCAGGATCCTCGAGGACGATGGAGACGTCCTGGACCGTGCCATCCGCGCCAATGGTCGCCTCCACCCCGGCAAGGCCCTGGATCTCGTACCGCTCGGCGACTTTCGGGTAGATGGGCTCGGCGCCCTTGATGAGTTGGGGCGTGTCCGCCATGGCGAGCGGCGCGCTGGCGATGAGCAGAGCGGCGAGCAAGCGGAGCATAGCGACGTCCCGAACGTTTGACCGGATGAGGGGAGCCTGCACTGACATTCGCGTCAAGCACGCGACGGTTGCGCGGGACGGGCCAGCCTTTCCTTCAGACCAAGAAGAGCGGCGCCCGGAGGGGCGCCGCCCTGGGTGGTTCCGGTCGAGTTTCGCGCCCTAGTCGAGACGGAAGCGGACCGTGACGCGGTAGGTGCCGGGCTGGGCGGTGGCGAATTCCCAGCGCGCGACCGAGTCGATGGCCGCGTCGCCGAAGCCGTAGCCGCGCGGCGTTTCCTCGACGATCCGCACGGCGGCGACCGCGCCGCCGGCGGCGACGGTGACCTCGACCGTGGCGGTGCCGGCCATCTCGCGGGCCTCGGCGCGGGCCGGATAGGCGACGGCGAAGCGCCGGGTCGGGCTGGGCGCGGTGGCGGGCACCGTCTGCGGCAGGGCCGTCACGGTGCCCTCCTCCGCCGATGGCGGCTGCGGCGGGACCGGCAGCGCTTCGACCGGCGCCGCCTCCGGCACGACAGGCGCGGGGCGCGGCCGGACGCGGGGCTTTTCCTCAGGCTTCGGCGGGGGCTCGTCAGGCTTGAGCTGCGGCGGGGCCGGCGGCGGCAGCGGCTCGGGCCGCGCGATCTCGACGACCAGCGGCTCGGGTTCGTCGGGCAGCGGACGGGCGATGAGGCTGGCGACGACGATCCAGCCGATCGCGACGTGGGCAAGAACGGAGCCACCGATCGCCAGGGAAACGGCCCTGGAACGGCGGTCCGGCATCGGAAGGTTCGGGGACAGGGCATGGGCCATGGTGGGATCCCTTCTGCTGGCCTCGCATGCGGGACGGGTCAGGCCTCCCGCATGTCCCAGCAGGCGCGCGGATTCAGGCGGCAATATGACGTTGCGTAAAGCGCGGGCTGGCGGGCGCCCCGGCCCTGCCCCGGACCCAAGCCCGGCAACGAAAAACGGCGCCCGTTGGGGCGCCGCTCTCGAAAGTCCGTTCCGGAAGTCCGCGCCCTATTCGAGGCGGAACTTCACCGTCACGCGGTAGTTGCCGGGCTGCGCCGTGGCGAACTGCCATTGCTGCACGGCGGCCATCGCCGAATCGCCGAAGCCGAAGCCCGTCGGGTCCTCACGCACCACCTGGACGTTGGTGACGCCGCCACCGGCGGTCACCGTCAGGTAGAGATCGACGACGCCTTCGCGTTCACGCTCTTCGGCGCGGCGCGGGTACTTCGGATTCACGCGCTTGGTCGGCTTGGGAGCCAGCGCGGGGATCGTCTGATCCGACGAGGTGGTCGTCGCGTCCGAAGTGTCCTCAGCCGGCGGCTGGGGCGGGATCGGCAGCGGCGGCACGTCCGACGGCGGCGGGATCGGGGGTGGGAAGCGAGGACGCACGCGCGGCTTTTCGGGCGGCGGCGGCGGCTCGTCCGGCGGCGGCGGCGGCGGAGGGGGCGGCGGAGGCGGCGGCGGCGGGGGCACGAAGACCTCCACCACATCCGGGTCCGCCAGCTCCTTCTGTTCCGCGATGAAGCCGGCCACGAAGTAGTAGCCGACCGCCACGTGAAGGGCGATCGCGATGAGGAGCGTGTACCACAGGGTGCGTTTCATGGTTCTGAACCGCGCCCTTCCTCAGACGACTTCTTCGGCGACCAGAGCGACTTTGTAGAAGCCGTAGTCCTGGAGGACGTTCATGACGCGCATGACGTTGCCGTAGATCACGTCGCGGTCCGCGCGGACCATGATGCGATTCTCGCGGTCGCCGAGCGTGCGGGTCATCACCGCATCGCCCAGACGGTCAAGCGAGGTCTCGTTGTCGCCGAGGAAGATCTGACCCGTCTTCTGGATCGAGACGAACACCGGGTCCTTGGGATTCGGCGTCGGCTCGGCATTGGACGGCGGCAGGTCGACCGCCACGTTCACGGTGGCGAGCGGCGCCGCCACCATGAAGATGATGAGGAGAACCAACATGACGTCCACGAAGGGAACGACGTTGATCTCGGAGTTGTCGGAGTAGTTCTTGGACGAGGTGTTCTCGTCGCCGCCTACTTTAGCGCCCATGGCTCTGTTTCCTTCCTACCGTGGCGCTTAACCCGCGCTCTGGTCCAGCTGACGCGAGACGCGCACCAGCAACTCGGACGAGAAGCTATCAAGGCGCTGATTGTAGGCAGCAATGCGGCGGGCGAAGATGTTGTAGAACACAACCGCCGGAATAGCCGCGAACAGACCGATGGCGGTGGCCAGAAGGGCTTCCGCGATGCCGGGGGCGACGACGGCCAGGTTCGTCGACTTCGACTGCGCGATGCCGATGAACGAGTACATGATGCCCCACACCGTACCGAACAGACCCACGAAGGTCGCGATCGAGCCGGTCGTGGCGAGGAACGCCATGCCCGCGCCGAGTTCGGCGCTGCGCGAGGACTGGGCGATCGACATCGCCGAGGCGATGCGCTGCGTCAGGTGATCGCGCTTTTCGCCGGTGGAGGCTGGTCCCTGGGCGAAGGTGAGGTCGATCTCGTTCGCGGCGGCTTCCACCATCGCGGCGGGCGGGGTCGAACGATCCTGGCCCGAAATCGACTTGGAGAGGTCCTGCAACGGCGCGTTCGAGGCGCGGAAGCCGTTGAGGAAGTTCGTCGTGCGACGGTTGAGGCCGCTCAGGTAGATGAGCTTCGAGATCAGGACCGCCCAGGAGACGATCGAGGCGATGGCCAGACCGATCATCACGACCTTCACGACCGGGTGAGCGATCATGAAGAGGCCCCACAGGGAGTATTCCTGGTCGGCCGGGATCAGCACCGGAATGCCGAAGAAGTCGGCCTTGATCGGCTCCTTGGGCTTCGGCGGCGCGGGGGTGGGCTCGGGCGTCGGGGCCGCGGTCGGAGCCGGCGGCGGAACGATTTCCATGACCGGCTGGCCGTCGGGGCCGATGACCGGCGTGCCGTCGGGGTTCAGGACCGGGCGGGTGGTCGGGGTCGGCGCAGGCGCGGCGACCGGAAGGCCGTCGGGGCCGACCGCAGGGGTGCCGGCGGCGGGAGCGCCGGGAACCGGCAGTCCGTCAGGGCCGACCGCGGGGGTCGCCGCAGGCGCGGCGCCGGGAGCGGCGGGATCGGCGGCCGGGGTGGCGCCGGCGGCCGGGGTGGCACCTGCGGCCGGAGCGGCCGCGGGCGCGGCAGGATCAGCCGCGGGGGCCGCCGGATCGGCGGCCGGGGTCGCCGCCGGCGTGGCCGGGGCGGGAGTCTGGGCATAAACGGCAGGCGACGCGACCGTCAGACCTACAAAAATCGCGCCGGCCGCCATTCCGCGGACGAGACGCGACGCGAAGCGTACATCTGTCATAAGCACCACCTTCGTTGACCCTCATATCGCGGCAGAGGCCGCACCGGTTTCCACGTCTACGCGAAGCCGTTGCCGGCCCCCCTGAGCATATCCTTGGACGAAGCGCTGGAAGGGTGTGCAGGCGTTGTCCGCAAACCGGATGCATCGCGGGCAGACCCGCAACACGACAACGCCGAACGCGTGCGGCTTCGCCGCTCCACGTTCATTTACATCCACCACCCCGAGCTTTCGCCGACGGGCTACATAAACGTAGCGTCATGGGCCCGCAAGCATATTGTAACCAACATCACGGGCGGCGACACAAGCGCAAATATTAGAGTGCACTTGCGAAAGAAAGGCCATCATAGGCCGCTTCGACCCCCGGCGGCAGGCGCGCCGACAGCGCCGCGTAGTCCAGGTCGATGTGCAGGTTGGTGAGGATGGCGCGGCGCGGACGGACGCGCGAAATCCACTCCAGCGTCTGCGCCACGTGACTGTGGGTCGGATGCGGTTCGTCGCGCAGTGCATCCACAATCCAGCACTCCACCCCTTCGAGCGCGGCGAACGCGGCGTCGTCGAGCGCGGAGACGTCGCTGGAATAAGCGATGGGTCCGATGCGGAAACCGAGCGAGCGGATGCGCCCGTGGGTCTGCGCGAAGGGCACGACCTCGACCGTCCCGTGGGCGGCCTGGACCGCGAAGGGCCGCAGCGGATCCTCGATCAGCCGCGCGTCGAGAATGGGTGGATAGAGACTGCCCGCCGGCGTCTCGAAGCAGTAGCCGAAGCGCTGACGCAGCGTCGCCATCGTCGGGCCGTCGGCATAGACCGGCATGCGCCGCCGGTTGGCGTAGGCGACGGCGCGCAGATCGTCGATGCCGTGAATCTGGTCGGCGTGATCGTGGGTGCAGAGCACCGCGTCGATGCGTCCGGTTGCCGTCCGCAGCAACTGCATCCTGAGGTCGGGACTGGTGTCGATGAGCAGCGTGCCGGCCGGCGTCTTGACCAGCATCGAGCAGCGGGTGCGCCAGTTCTTCGGCTCGGCCGGGTCGCAATGGCCCCAGTCGGGCCCGTCGAGGCCGACGCGCGGCACGCCGCTCGACGAGCCGCAGCCGAGGATGACGCCCTCAACCCGCATGGGCGGTCTCGGGTGCGGCGGCGAAGGGCCGGGCCCTGGCGAACAGGCGGTGGAAATTCGCGGTCGTCGCGGCGGCGACCTCGTCCGCGCCGATGCCGCGCAGGGCGGCGAGCTTCGCAGCGGTGTGGACCACGAAGGCCGGCTCGTTGGTGCGGCCGCGGTGCGGCAGGGGCGCCAGATACGGCGCGTCGGTTTCCACCAGCAGGCGGTCCAGCGGCAGCTCGCGGGCGATCGCCTGCAGCGCCTCGGTCTTCTTGAAGGTGAGGATGCCGGAGAAGGAGATGTAGAAGCCGAGTTCGACGGCGACGCGGGCGAGCCGCGCGCCCGAGGTGAAGCAATGCAGGACGCCGGCGAAGGCGCCCTTCCCCATCTCGTCGGCGAGGATCGCCTCGGTATCCGCGTCGGCGTCGCGGGTATGGACGATGACCGGCAGGCCGGCGCTCCGGGCCGCCTCGATATGGGCGCGGAAGTTCGCCTTCTGCGCGGCGCGCGGCGCGTGCTCGTAGAAATAGTCGAGGCCGGTCTCGCCGAAGGCGACGATCTTCGGGTCGTCCTTGTAGGCGAGGAGCTGCGCCGCCTGGACGTCCGGCTCGGCCTCGGCCTCGTGGGGGTGGATGCCGACCGAGCAATAGATCCCCTCATAGGCCTCGGCCACGGCGCGCACGCCGGGAAAGGCCGAGAGCCTGGTGCCGATGGTCAGCATCGTCCCCACCCCGGCGGCGCGCGCGCGGGCGACGACGCCATCGCGGTCGTGCGCGAAGGCCGGGAAGTCGAGATGGCAATGGCTGTCGACGAGCATGGGCGTGAGATAGCCGCTGCGGCGCGGCAGGCCAATGGGAAAGCGCGCCACCCATTGCGGCGGGACGGGCGGCAGACCAGATTGAGACGATGAAACTCTCCATTCTGGACCTCGCCCCTGTGGTCGAGGGGGCGACCGCGGCCGATGCGCTGCGCAACGCCGCCGATCTCGCCCGTCACGCCGAAGCCTGGGGCTATCACCGCTACTGGCTGGCCGAACACCACAACATGGTCGGCATCGCCAGCGCCGCGACCGCCGTGTGCATCGCCCATGTCGCGGCGGCGACGAAGACCATCCGCGTCGGTGCGGGCGGCATCATGCTGCCCAACCATGCGCCGCTGGTGATCGCCGAGCAGTTCGGGACGCTGGAGTCGCTGTTCCCCGGCCGCATCGATCTGGGCCTCGGGCGCGCGCCGGGGACCGACCAGCCGACCATGCGGGCGCTGCGGCGGGGTCTTGAGAACGCCGACAATTTCCCGCGCGACGTGCAGGAAATCCTCGCCCTGTTCGCGCCGGCCGGCGACAACCAGATCGTGCAGGCGGTGCCGGGCGCCGGGCTCAACGTGCCGGTCTGGATCCTCGGGTCGAGCACCTTCGGGGCGCAGCTGGCCGGCATTCTCGGCCTGCCCTACGCCTTCGCCTCGCACTTCGCGCCCGACTACCTGATGTATGCGCTCAAGGCCTATCGCGAGCGTTTCCAGCCGTCGGACTATCTGGAGCGTCCGCACGCGATGGCCGGGGTGCAGGCGATCGTCGCCGACACCGACCGCGAGGCGCGCCATCTCTTCACCTCGATGCAGCAGGCCTTCACCAACATGGTGCGGGGGACGCGCGGCAAGATGCGCCCGCCGATCGACGACATCGAGACCTACTGGTCGCCGATGGAGAAGGCGCAGGCGCAGCGGATGCTGACCTATGCCTTCGTCGGCTCGCCCGACACGGTGCGCAAGGGCCTCCAGGGATTCATCGCCGAGACCGGCGTCGACGAGGTGATCGTCGCCGGATCGGTGTTCGACCACGGGGCGCGGCTGCGCAGCTATGAGCTGCTCGCCGGGATCGCGGGCGATCTCCGGCAGGCTCAGAGCGCGGCGTAGCGCTCGAGCAGGCGCAGGACGATGGCCCGCTTGTCGATGTTGAGATTGTCCTCGGCGCGGGCGAGGCTTGCGGCCATCTGCCAGGCGTCGAGCGCCGCGCGGTCGCCCGCCGCGGCGGCGGCGGCGAAGGCCGCCTGAAGGCGGTCGATGAAGAGGCGGAAGCGCGGCGCGGCGGCGGCCGCCGCGAGATCGTTGGCGAGCGTGTGGGCGGCGTTGGCGTCGCGGCCGCGCTTGCGGGCGACGGCCTGAAGCGCCGCGTCGAGGCCGGGACCGTCATAGGCCGCCATCTCCAGCGCCGCGCCGACGCTGCCGCCCGAGAGGCGGGCGAGCGCGGCGGCGTCGGCGAGATCGGGTGCGACCAGATGCAGGGCGCGCTGCGTATCGGCCTCGGCGAGCGGCGTCAGGGTCAGCAGGCGGCAGCGCGAGCGGACGGTCGGCAGAAGCGCGCGCGGACGGTGCGCTATGAGAATGAGGAGACCGCCGGGCGGCGGTTCCTCCAGCGTCTTCAGCAGCGCATTGGCGGCGTTGCGGTTGAGATCGTCGGCGCTGTCGACGATGGCGATGCGGGCGCCGCCCTCGCCCGAGTGGCGCGAGAAGAAGTCGCCGAGCCGGCGGACTTCGTCGACGGGGAGTTCGCCCTTGAGCTTGCCGGTCTTGGGATCGGCCGGACGGCGCAGGGTGAGCAGATCGGCATGGCCGCCGGCGACGATGCGGCGGACGGCGGGGGCATTGGGGTCGGTGTCGAGCGTGGCGAGCGGCGCCCCGCCCCTGCCCCGCGCCATGACCGCCTTGGCGAGGCGGTAGGCGAGCGTCGCCTTGCCGATGCCTTTCAGGCCGCCGAATATCCAGGCGTGCGGCATGTTGCCGTTGAGGGCGCGCAAGAGCGTCGCCTCGGCGGCCCCGTGGCCGACCAGCGCGCGTGCCTCGCGCGGATGCGGCCAGCCGTCGAGGCGGTCGGCCTCGGGGAGATCGCTCATGCGGCGATGCCCTTGGCCCTGAGGGCGGGGGCTACGGCGGCGAGGACGGCGGCGGCGATGCCGTCTTCGGTTCCCGAGGCGTCGATGACCGTGCAGCGCCCCGGCTCGCGGCGGGCGATCGCGAGGAAGGCGGCGCGCAGGCGCTCGTGATAGCCGCGCCCCTTGGATTCGAAGCGGGCGTCGCCGCCCCGGGTCGCGGCGCGGGCGAGGCCGATATCGACCGGCAGGTCGAAGACCAGCGTGAGATCGGGCTCGTCGGCGCCAACGACGAGGCGGCGCAGGGCGGCGATCGTCTCGGGCGGGACGCCGCCGCCGGCGCCCTGATAGGCCTCGCTGGAATCGGCGAAGCGGTCGGAGATGACGACGGCGCCGCGCGCCAGGGCCGGACGCACCGTGGCGTGGAGGTGATCGTCGCGGGCCGCGTACATCAGCAGCGCCTCGGTGAGCGGCGTCCAGCGGGCCGCCTCGCCGGTGACCAGGAGCTTGCGGATATCCTCGGCCCCCGGCGCGCCGCCGGGCTCGCGGGTGAGGACGACCTCCAGCCCTCGGGCTTCCAGCGCGGCGGCGAGGCGGCGGGCCTGCGTGCTCTTGCCCGCGCCCTCGCCGCCTTCGAGCGTCAGGAAGAAGCCGGCGCTCACGAGGCGGGTTCGTAGCCGAAGAGGCTGAGCGAGATCGCGTTGGCGATGCGGCCGAACAGACCGGCCTCGTCGACCGCCGCGGCGGCGACCAGCGGCACGGTGCGGGTCTCGCGGCCGGGGGCCTCGATTCTCAGCTCGCCGACCTGCTGGCCGGCGGCTATCGGGGCCTTCAGCGGCGCCGTGTAGGCGTAGGAGACCTTGAGGCCCTGACGTACTTCGGGCGTCACGAACATGCGCAGCGGCTCGGCGACGGTGAGGGCCACCGCGTCGGCGTCGCCGTTCCAGACCTCGGCCTCGGCGATGACCGCGCCCGGCTGGAAGAGATCGAGGCGGCGGAATTCCTTGAAGGCGGCATCCATGAAACGCACGGCCTCGCTCGCCCGCTCCTTCTCGGAGGAAAGTCCGGTCACCACCATGATCATGCGCTGGTCGCCGCGCTTCTCGGTGCCGGTGAGGCAATAGCCGGCCTCCTCGGTGTGTCCGGTCTTCATGCCGTCGCCGGGCGGGGTGGCGTAGAGCAACGGGTTGCGGTTGCCCTGGCTGATGGTCGTCTTCTCGTCGTCAGGCGTGATGCCCTTGCCGGCGCTCCAGGTGAATTCCTTCTCGGCGTAGAAGTGGAAATACTCCGGGTACTGAGAGATGATGTAGCGCGTGACCTTCGCCAGGTCGCGGGCCGACATGTAGTGGTTCTCGGCCGGCCAGCCGGTGGTGTTCTGGAACAGCGAGTCGGCCATGCCCAGCTCGCGCGCCTTGGCGTTCATCAGCGCGACGAAGGCGCTCTCCGAGCCGGAAATGCCTTCCGCGAGCACGATGCAGGCGTCGTTGCCGGACTGGATGATGACGCCGCGCAGGAGATCCTCGACGCGGACCTCGCTGCCCAGCTCGACGAACATCTTGGAGCCGCCCATCTTCCACGCGGTCTCGGAGACGCGGAACCTGGTGTCCAGCGTGATGTCGCCCTTCTGGAGCATCTCGAAGACGATCGCGGCGGTCATCAGCTTGGTCATGGAGGCGGGCGGGACGCGCTTGTCGGCGTCCTTGTCGTAGAGCGTGTCACCGGTCTCGTAGTCGACGAGGATGGCGGTCCGCGCGGGGGTGTCGAAGGCCGCCGCCGGGGCCAGAAGCGCGGCGGCCGCCAGCGCCAGAACCGCAAGGGATTTCAGCATCGGATCTGCTCCAACTCTTTCATGGGCCACGGCCGGGGGCGGCGCGCGGGCACAACCTACTCAACGACGATCTGGGCGCCCTTCTGGCCGTCGCGCAGCACGCGGTCGAGGATGTCGTCGGCTTCCTCGACACTGGCGATCGGTCCGGCGCGCACGCGATAATACAGCTTGCCGCCGATGTTCCGGGGGGAAATCTCGAAATCGGCGATCGGCTTGAGGCGGGTCAGCAGGCGCGCGGCGTTCTCGCGGGCGAGGAACGCCCCGGCCTGGACATAGACGAGGCCCGCGCCCTCGACGCCGACCTCGCTGACCGTGCCGTCGGGCGCGTCGATCGGCGCCGCGGCCGGCACCGGCACCGGGCCGGCGGGGACCGGGCGCGGCGGCGGGGCGGCGGCGACGCCTCCCGGCGGCGGGGCGAGCGCGCCGGTCTCGACCGCGCCGGCCGGGACGGCGCGGGCCCGGCTCTCGGTCTCGATGCCCTTGTGGTCGCCCTTGCCGGCGACGCGCTGGCCGGGCTTGCCGTCGGGGAGATCGGCGATGCCGAGAAACTGGACGCGCACCCGGGCCATGCCCTGCCCCTTGAAGCCGAGGAGTTCGGCAGCATGTTCCGACATGTCGATGATGCGCCCGGGCTTGAACGGTCCGCGGTCGTTGACCCGGGCGACGAGGGACTTGCCGTTCTCCAGATTGGTGACGCGGACATTGGTCGGCATCGGCAGCGTCTTGTGCGCGGCGGTGATGAGGCGCGGGTTGAAGATCTCGCCGTTGGCGGTCTTGCGGCCCGCGAAGCCCGGCCCGTACCACGAGGCGATGCCGGTCTCGTCGTAGAGCGGGTCTTCCTGCGGGTAGTACCAGACGCCGGCGACCTCGTAGGGGCTGCCGACCTTGTAGCGGCCGCCCGCGCCATATTCGGAGGCCGCCTCGCCGCCCCCCTTGGTCGAGCCGCAGGCGGCCAGCAGCAGGGCGAGCGCCACGAGCCCCGCCATCCGGGCAAGGGCGGGCGCAAGGAGGCGCGAGGCGAGAATCGGAGGGGCCATGGAACGGCAAACTAGGGAAGCACGCCCCATGGCCGCAAGGCGGACGGTTGCGCACCCCGGCGTATCGGTCAGGCGGCAGGACACGGCGCGGGGCTGATTTCGGGCCGCTCTTGGTCTATGGCGTCAGGCATGACCCGCCCCGCCCTCGCCCGCCAGCTCGTCCGCCTGATCCAGTCGAAGCCCGTCGCGGAGGCCGATCTGGAGGCCGCCGCGCTGCTGACGCTCGACGCCCTCGCCAATGCGGTGGCGGGGGTCAATTCCGCCGCCGGGGCGAAGCTGATCGCCGCGCAGGCGGGCGGCGCGCCGTTCGGGCGGGCCTTCCTGATCGGGGCGCTGACCCATATCCACGAGACCGACGACCTGCACCGCGCCTCGGTGGTGCATCCGGGCTGCGTCGTCGTGCCGGCGGCCTGGGCGCTGGCCGAGCGGCGCGGGGCGAGCGGGCGCGAGACGCTGCGCGCGATCCTGTGGGGCTTCGAGGCGGCTTGCCGGGTGGGGGCGAGCGTCGGCCCGGCGCATTATCGCATCTGGCACAATACGGCGACCTGCGGCCCGTTCGGGGGCGCGGGCGCGGGCGCCGCCCTGCTGGACCTCGACGAGACCCAGTTCGCCTGGGCGCTGGGCAATGCCGGCACGCAGGCGAGCGGGCTGTGGGAGTTCATGGCGTCGAGCGCGATGTCGAAGCATCTCCACGCCGGGCGGGCGGCCGAGGCGGGGCTGGTGGCGGCCGAACTGGCGGCGCAGGACTTCACCGGGCCGGAGACCATCCTGGAGGGGGCGAAGGGCTTCTATGCCGGACTGTGCCCCGATCCGGTACCCGAGGCGGTGACCGCCGACCCCGACGCCCCCTGGGCGGCGCACCTGACCTCGATCAAGCCGTGGCCGTGCTGCCGCCACACCCATCCCGCCATCGACGCGGCGCTGGAGCTGTCGGCGCGGACGGCGGGGCGGGCGATCGAGAGCGTCAGCGTCGCCACCTACCAGGCGGCGCTCGACGTCTGCGACCGCGATCGTCCGGAGACGGAGTACCAGGCCAAGTTCTCGCTGCAGCACTGCGTCGCTGCGGCGCTGAGCGAAGGGCGGATCGACTTCGCCTCGTTCGACGCGGCGGCGCGGGCGCGGCAGTCGAACCTGCGGCCGCTGGTGCGGCTGGAGGCGGCCGACCCCTGGCGGTCGGCCTATCCCGCCCACTGGGGCGCCCGCGTCGAGGCGGTGCTGGGCGACGGAACGCGTCTCGCCGCGACGCGCACCGACGCCAAGGGCGACCCCGAAGCGCCGCTGTCGCGGGCCGAGATGATCGCCAAGGCCGAGATGCTGATGCGGCTGGGCGGCCTGGCGCAGCCGGCCCCGCTGATCGAGGCGATCCTGGCGATGCCCGGGGAGGACGCCCCCCTGCCCGCGCTGATGCTGGGCACGGTGCGCTGAGGACGGAGCGGCGCGAATATTCCGCCGGGCGGGCGACGGGTATGCGATAAGGCCACGTTGAAGGTTCCGGACTGTCCCTCCGCCCGCCCTTCGCAGCACGAGGACTTGCCGTGGCCCGACCGCGCCGACTGTCGATTCTGCCGCCCGTCGCCGGACTTGCGCTCGCCGTGCTGATGCCGGGGCCTGCGCCGGCGGCGGACGTTGCGCCGGACGAGACGGTCAGCGCGACGCCGCAACGCGTTGCGCGCCCGCTGGCGGGGGCGGCCCAGGAGGCCGCGCCGGACGCAGCGCGCGACGACGGCGGCGGCCTCCTCGCGGACGTGCACGGCGAGGTCAGTGCGATGGTCGGCACCGGCGGCGCCTATGCGCTGTCCGGTACCGCGACGCTGCCGCTCGGCGACGACGGCAGCCTGACGCTGTCGTTCGAGACGGGGGCCGAGGATCTGGTCGCGCCCCACCCTGCCGGTCCGTGGGACCGCATGCGCGCGCCGCTGATCGCCCGCTGAGCGCCGCGCCGGACGCGGCCCGCACCAAGGTGTGACACTAAGGCAGGCCTTGCCGCCCGACGGGTTGTTGACTCGCGCGCGCCACGCCCCTGAGGTGCAGGGAGCCCGGGGAACCGCCGATGATAAGAACCGAACTGCTCGTCAACGCCGGCGTCGCCCAGTCCAAGAACGAAATCCTGGACACGATGTTCGGGCAGATCAACATGTACAACATGCAGGCGAGCCGCATCGCGCTGTTCCAGCGCCAGGGCCAGGGCCCGGCGGCGAAGACGGGGCAGTTCGCGGACTCCGAGCGCATCAACCTGCTCGACCGCATCCTTCAGGCGGCGGGGACCTGGCTGACCTCGAAGCCGCCGACCGGCACGCCGAAGAACACGGCGCGCTGGGACGCGATGTCAGACCTCGCCAACCAGGTGGTGCGCGAAGGCGCGGCGCTGAATGCCAAGTTCCTGCGAGGACCGGCCGACTGGCGCACGATCTCGGCCGACGCGAGTCTGCAGAGCTACTGGCTGGAGGCGCTCGCCCCCGGCCACCAGACCGGATACGAGCTGAGCCCGCTCTTCCAGAAGTGGGTGAAGAAAGGCATCGACAAGGGCCGCACCTACAGCTTCTGGCACTATATCGGCGCGACCAAGACGAAGACCGGCGCCAACAAGCAGCCGCGGGCCGGCGCGACGGCAGTGACGTATTCGACGGCGCAGCGGGCCGAGCAGTACCGCCTGCACTTCGTCGGCGGCCGGCTGCACTACGTCCATGACGACACGCCGTTCGACACCCAGGCCCTGGAGACCCATTTCTCGGGCACCGGCTGGGCGATCTTCGTCGTCTCGCCGGAGGGCAAGCTCTACGCGGGCAGCCATGTCGTCGGGCAGTTCCACCACTCGACCTTCCTGGCCGGAGGCGCGGTGGTGGCGGCGGGCGAGATCGTCGCCGACGACGGCGATCTGAAGATCATCACGCCCAAGAGCGGCCACTACGGACCGACGGCTGAGAACATCCGCAACATGCTGACGCTGCTGAACGATATTCCGGACGACGTCGTCGTGCTGCCGAAATTCGCCAGGGTGCTGAAGGCCTACACGGCCGGCGACTTCCGGGCCAGCCCGGCGCCGGCGCGCGAACTGAAGCGCGGCGAGGTGACGGCGGCCATGCCCAACTGGGCGCAGAGCGCCCAGGCCAACGCAGCCGTGTTCGACAAGATCCCGGCCTGAGGCAGACCGCCGGTCGTTGCCGCCCCCGGCGGCTTCGCGTATCTGTCGCCCGCGCGGGATGGGTGGCCGAGCGGTTTAAGGCACCGGTCTTGAAAACCGGCGAGGGTTCATCCCCTCCGTGAGTTCGAATCTCACCCCATCCGCCAGCCGCATTCGCTGCGTCATCATCGGCTGTCCATGGGTTCGCAGGCCAGTCCGTCGTTGTCGGCGTCGAGGCGCGACGCGTAGGCGGGATCGGAGCGCGGAATGTCGTAGCGCCCCGCGGCATGGGCCTGGCGGCAATTGGCGTACCGAAGTTCTGCCCGAAACCCCGCGCCGTCATGCTTGCCGAGAACCCCGAAGGCGAGAAGCCCCGCCACCGGTATGGCGATCAACAGGAAGCCGGCATTGATCGGTCCGGCGGGCCTGCGGCGCCGGGCAGCGGTTCGCTTCATGCCGCCAGGGCTCACGGAGCGCCGTGGCGGGCAAAGACAGGCGCAAGGCGGCAGGCGCGGATTGCCGGATACAGGGGGCGCCGAAGCCCGCGCGCATCAATCCTCTTTCCGGCTTGGCCTCGGCGATACCGCCAGTCCGAGAAAAACCATCACCGCTTGGTTGAGCCGGACCACATCCTCGTTGTCGAGACGCCCGATCCGGTCGCCGACCTTCGACTTCGGAACCGTGGTGATCTTGTCGACCATCAGCCGGGAGGGAGCATGCAACCCGTTCCGCTCGTTGGGCTCAACAGCAAGCCGGAATAGCGGCGCGTTGGTAGGGTCCGTAGTAAAGGCGCATATGGTTATTGAATCCG
Source organism: Alphaproteobacteria bacterium (assembly GCA_016792565.1). Taxonomy (GTDB): domain Bacteria; phylum Pseudomonadota; class Alphaproteobacteria; order Micropepsales; family Micropepsaceae; genus JADZAI01. The sequence continues at coordinate 1,122 of JAEUMK010000045.1, read as the reverse complement.
TGGCGTTGAAGCTGTCGTCCTGGACGATGACGACCGGGCGCGGCTTGCCCGCATAGTCCTTGCCGCCGGAGACGGTCCAGACCTCGCCCCGCCTCATTCATCGTCCCAGCCGGCTACCGCGTCGATGAACGCCTGATCCTCGGCCGCATGGGCGCTGGCGGCCACCGCCGCCGACTGTCGGTGCGCCTCGGACTTAAACGATGCGGCGCGCACGTCCGGCACCCAAATCTGGATGGGCCGCAGGCCCTGGGCGCGCAGCCGCTTCCGATGCTCCTGCACCTTCACACGCGTCGAATTCGCGCTTCTTGCCGATGCCATGACTCATTCTCTGCAGTAGTTACATGTAACCTATCATGGACAACGCGTCGTGACCAGCCCTTTCGCGACCTCCGGGAGGCGCAAGTCAGACTGTTTCGGTTACCCGAAATCCGTGGTTTCCGGCATCTATGATCAGCGCATTCTGACGTGCACAGGCGCAAACTTGGCGGATCGCACATCGCGCTCAAGTTATTGGATTAGCAGGCAAAACCTGGCTAGGAAGCACCCGGAACACATCGCGGGAAAACGCCGCACATCGCGAAATCGCTCTTCAAGCCATTGAAAACAAACAACAGTTCCCGAGCGCACATCGCGGGCCATTATCCTGCCTTCGATCGGTCGCGGTCAACCTCCAGCATCGTGTACCGAAAAGCCGGCCGCGACACGCCAAAAAGTTGGGCGGAGTGCCTATGACTGCTTTGAAATCGTTGAAGAAAACGCCGTCAGCGGCACGCACCTCGACCGAACGGCACGCCGAAAGCCAAGGCATAACAATGACTTAAGGTGTCGATGGGCATACGCTTTTGTCTCGCACTCAATCGACGCCGGCGGAAGCAGCGATTTCACGAAAGATTGTGGCTCGGCGATGCCTGGCTTAGTGTGTACCGACGCCTTGCTGCGATGGGCTACGGGCATGGAACAAGGCTGAAAATGCGCTCCTTCGATATCGATTTCTTGGAGACATACGACAACGATTCGGTCCTCTCGGAGCTTAAGCGTATCGCGTCCTCCTGCGGCCAGGACACCGTAACAAAGTCCGATATCGAACGAGTCGGCCGCGTCAGTTATTCGCTCGTAGTCAAA
>JAEUMK010000039.1 GCA_016792565.1 Alphaproteobacteria bacterium | reverse complement strand
GTACGCCGTGAACGACGCACCGCCCGTCTCCGCCAGAACCTTCGTAATCGCCGCCGTCAGCGACGTCTTGCCATGATCGACGTGACCGATCGTGCCAATGTTGCAGTGCGGCTTCGTCCGCTCGAATTTCGCCTTGCCCATCTCGTCTACCTGCCTCTAGCAGCGCCGCACCGGCGCATCTGGTCTGCGATCAACTCTGGAGCGGGTGAAGGGAATCGAACCCTCGTCATCAGCTTGGAAGGCTGTTGCTCTACCATTGAGCTACACCCGCAAGCGGCTTCACCCGCTTCATTCAATTCCTCTGCCCGGCGCCTTCACCGACTCGCCCGAAAGCGATGGTGGAGGGGGTTGGATTCGAACCAACGTAGGCTGAGCCAACGGATTTACAGTCCGTCCCCTTTAGCCACTCGGGCACCCCTCCGAAACACGAAAAAAGGAAGCGTGTTCAAATGCTTAGCGGCGGATCGCGAGAGGCGTCCGCCGGGTCGACATTTCAACTGCCGTGATTTCCTATCGCCGCGCGTCGATATTTCGCCGTCCGCGCCGTGGGGCGCGGAGGCGGGCATATGCAAGATTTGTCATGGCGCGTCAAGCGGTTCGCAGCACCGGCGGACGGTGTCCTGAAACCGCCAGTGAACAGGATTCGCCAAAGTCAGAGGACCATAGGCAAGCGTCCCGGCTTTGCCTACAAGCAGCCGCCCAATGCAAGGATCAGCCATGACAAGACAGGGACGCGGCCACAAGGGAGCCGGACGGGCGGCACGGCCGGAACGGGCGCCCGATCCCGGCGCGACGCTGCTGTGGGGCGCCCATAGCGTCGAGGCGGCGCTGACCAACCCGCGGCGCAAGTGCCGCCGGCTGTTCGCGACCGAGGCCGGCTTCGCCCGGGTGGCCGCTGCCGCCAGCCAGAACGGCGTCCGCGTCGAGCGCGTCGGCGACGACGAACTGACACGCCGCCTGACCAAGGATGCGGTGCACCAGGGCCTGCTCCTGGAGGCCGAGGCCCTGCCCCGCGCCGGCCTCGACGAGGTGGTGCTGGATGCGCCGGCTGGACAACGTCTGGTTGTGGTTCTGGATCAGGTTACCGATCCGCACAACCTGGGCGCGATCCTGCGCTCGTCGGCCGGTTTCGGGGCGCTGGCCGTGGTGGTGCAGGAGCGTCACTCGCCGCCGCTCGGCGGGACTGTGGCCAAGACCGCATCGGGGGCGCTCGACCGCGTTCCGGTGGTCGAGGTGGTGAATATCGCGCGCACCCTTGAGGAGCTGAAAGAGGCTGGTTTTCAGACACTTGGCTTTGATTCCGAAGCCGCTTACGAGATCGCCCAGTGCGATCTGACCGGCGACACAGCGTTGGTCATGGGGGCCGAAGGCGATGGCCTGCGCCGGCTGGTGCGCGAGAACTGCGATCGCCTGATCCGCCTGCCGACAGCCCCGCGCCTGCCCAGCCTCAACGTCTCGAACGCCACCGCCGTCGCGCTCTACGAGGCGACCCGCCAGCGCCGCGTTGCCCGCTGAAACGGCGGAAGGCGGGCCGAAGCCCGCCTTCCCCTAACCCATCGTCTCAGGGGTCGCCCCCCGTCTCAGTTCCTGAAATCCGACTTGCCGGTGGTGACCGCGTACTCGGACGGCGCCCCGGCCCTGATTTCGGTCGGCTTCTCGACCGCGAAGCCGCCGGGCGTCGAACCGCCCTGCGGGCCCGCCGCTCCGAGCGAGTCGATGTACTGCTGGAAGGCGATCATGTCGTTGGTGAAGAAGCGGAACGCCGTCCGCATATAGTCCGGTCCGACCCCGGCGCCGAGCGAGATCGTGTACTCGATCGCCGGCTTGCTCTCGTTGCCCTCGTAGATGACGGCGTTCGCCAGCCGCGGCTCGGTATTGAAGCGGTTGGCGTCCTCCACCGTGATCGCCTTGTTCCAGATACCGCTTTCGAGGGCGACGACCGCACACTGGCCAGTCGCCGAGTCGCCCTTACAATCGGCCGGATAGACGACCATGATGTAACCCTGAGGCCGGCCGACCAGGAATGTGTAGCCCTTGTCCGTGGTCTTGACCTCGACCGGGACACCCGCCTCTTCGAACAGCGCCTTGAGCTGCGTCGCATTGGTCCAGGTGGTCATCGCGCCGGTAGCTGAGGATGCGGCCGCAGGCGCAGGCTCTGCCGCCGGTGCCGGCGTCGGCGACGGCGGGCTGACGGAGGGGAACTGCGCCAGGGCGCTTCCGGCGATCAACAGTGCGGCCCCGCCGGCGGCCGCAAGACGCGTCAACATGTCTGGTCTCCCGCTTTTCCCCCCTCAGGCGCATCACGGCCCAGGCGGGGCATCGCTATATGGTCTGAAATCTCCACACCCGAAATGTGGCTTCAGCATGTCGGACGCGCAAGGCGTGCTTCATTCCAGCCGGTCGGCCTTGCGCAATTCGGGGAACATCCAGGCCCAGAGCGCTGCTATTCCCAGCGCCGCCATCCCGCCCGCCACCACCGACGGCACCGCCCCGATGACTGCCCCCATGGTGCCGGCGCGGAATTCGCCGAGTTCGTTGGAGGCCGAGACGAAGATCGAGGAGGCGGCCGAGACGCGGCCCCGCATTTCGTCGGGTGTCGAGAGCTGAATGAGGCTGGAGCGGACATAGACGCTGAGCATGTCGCCGCCGCCCAGCACGATGAGCGCGGCCATCGACAGCCAGAAGCTCTCCGACAACCCGAAAACGATCGTCGCCGCGCCGAAGGCGGCGACACCGCCGAACATCCAGCCGCCGGTGTTGCGGCGCATCGGCCGGCTGGCGAGCCAGATCGCCACCGCTACCGCGCCGATCGCCGGCGCGGCGCGAAGATGTCCGAGCCCGTCAGGCCCGATATGAAGGACATCGCGGGCATAGACCGGCAGCAGCGCCGTCGCGCCGCCCAGCAGCACGGCGAAGAGGTCGAGCGAAATGGCGCCGAGCACGATCCGGTTGCGCAAGACGTAGAGCAGGCCTTCGCCGATCAGTTTGAGCGAGCGACCCGTCGCGACGGCGGCGCGCGGCGGCGGCCGGATGAGCGTGACGAGCACGATGGCGGCAAGGAACAGCACGCCGGCCGAGGCGAAGGGCAGCCAGGCCGCGCCGGCATAGAGATAGCCGCCCAGCGCCGGGCCGGCGATCGAACTGCCCTGCCAGGCGAGCGAGCCCCAGGCGATCGCGCTGGGCAGTTCGGCGCGCGGCACCAGGGTCGGCTGAAGCGAGGCCTGGGCCGGCGCCATGAAACTGCGGGCCGCGCCGAACAGGGCGGCGACCGCGAAGATGATCCACATCGGCGCTGCCGCGTCGAGCGCCACCCAGGTGAGGATGACGGCGCTGAGGGCTTCGAGCGCGATCGAGGCGCGGATGATCGTCTTGCGGTCGAAGCGGTCGGCCGCCTGCCCGGCGAACAGCGACAGGATGAGAATGGGCACGAACTGGACCAGGCCGATCATGCCGATCAGGAAGGCGGACTCCCCTACCCCCATGGTCTGGCGGGCGCGGTCGTAGACGATCCAGGCGATCGCCACCGCCTGCATCTGCATGCCGAGAACCGAGGCAACGCGGGCGAACCACAGCAGCCGGAAGTCGCGGTGGCGCAGCACCGCCGCGGCAGGCAGGAACGCCATGCGCGCGGCGAGGCTAGTTGATGAACGCGGGCATGCCGCCCGAGACGCCGTAGCGGGCCATCAGCTCGTCGGCGTCGGCGTCCTCGACGATGACCAGCCCGCGCGTTCCGGCCGATTTCGAGCTGCCGAGCTTTGCGCCGACTCCCGAGGGCACGAGGTTGCGGACAGAGCCGGCATACTTGCCCTTGAGCAGCTTGTAGAGCTTTTCAGCGTTCGACGGCAGCAGACGGATGCAGCCCGCCGAGGCGCGCTGTCCGAGATTGTGGACATACTTGTCCAGCGCCGCGTGCAGCGCGATGCCGGTGGTCGGTCCGCCATTGCGAGTCCGCAGGAACATCGCCCACGGCATGTCGGCCTCCCAGGCGTTCGATTTGTGGAGGCGCGAGAAGCGCGCCAGATCGAACATGAAGGTGCCCGACGGCGTCGTGGTGAACTTGCTCTCGCCCTTGGGCGATTTCTCCTGCTGCTCGCGCCCCGTCGACACCAGCCAGGTGTCGAGGTGCTTGATCTGGCCGTCCGCTCCCTTGTCGAACAGATAGGCGTGCTGCGCCATCGGCCCTTCGCCGGCCTTGTTGATGAAGATGAAGAGCTCGTATTCGCCGATCACCTCGGCGCTGAGGATGTCCTCGACATGGCGACGCGCGACTTCGGCAAGCTCGGCATCGTCCTCGGCGACCCGGCCGGCGCTCTCGGCCGCCAGATCCTCGCGAAAATCGGCCAGCGCGTCCGACGGCTGGGGCATGACGGAGGGCGGCGGCACGCGCGCGGTCGTCCCGCAGGCTGCAAGGCCGAGGACGGACACCGCCAGGAGCAACGCGCGGAGGGCAGAACTGCGGAACGGAGCGGACATGGGCCTGGAACCTGACACGAATCGAATGCTCTGGACGATGCGGCGCACCTTGATGCGGCGCAACATGCCTTGCGGCGTGGACGGATACAACACGCCCGCCGCGCGGCCTCAGCGGGACTGGGCGGCGCCTCCGGCGGTGGCGGCGATCGAGATCTCGGGCAATGCGACGCCCGGATAGTCCTCGATATGCATCAGCACGCGGTAGCCGTAGGTCAGGACGATCGAGCCGTCGTCCAGCCGCTGCGGCGTGCCCACGAGGCTGGTCGTGTCGCCCTCCATCGCAAGCACGGGCACGAGGCCGGCATAGTTCTTCTGGATCAGCTTGAAGAGGAACTCGGCATTTTCCGGCGCCAGGCGAATGCAGCCGCCGGAGGCGCGGCGGCCGAGCTGCGAAATCTTGCCCCGCCCCGCCGCGTGAATCGCCAGGCCGCTCATGCCGCCGTTCTCGATCAGGTCGAAGAACATGGTCCACGGCATGTCGGCATTCCAGGCGCGCGACTTCCAGAGCTTGTGGAAGCGGTTGGGGTCGAGCTTGAAGATGCCTTCGGGCGTATGAGTATAGGTCTTGCGTCCGCTGGGCGTGCGTTCGCGCTTCTCGCGCCCGGTCGAGACCGGCCAGTCATAGATCAGCGCCAGCTGGCCAGCGGCGTCGCGCTGATAAACGAACATGTGCTGGGCGATCGGCCCCGCCTCGGCCTTGCTGACATAGAGATAGAGGTCGAAATACCCCTCGATCTCGTCAGGCGTGCGGGCAAGAAGCCGTGCCGCCGGATCGCTGTCTTCCGCAGCGGGAGCGGTCTCGACCGCCGGCTGGGCCTCGGCATTTTGAAGAACCGCGGGCGCCGCCTGAGCCGCCCTGACCGCCGATACCACGATTTCGCCGGCGTCGCCGGTGAGCGCCATCGGATCGCCCGGGCCGGACGCCAGGCTGCCGCGGATCTCGGCCGCCGAGGCGGACGCGGTCCCGCTCATGGCGAGAACGGCCCCAAGCAGGGCCGCCCGGTACGCCCTCGTCCACATTGCTCCGGCTCCCAATGCCAATCTTTTGGCGCGTTAACAAATTGTGGCCCGGAACAGCGGGTCCATCAAGTCGGACGCTACCATACGGGCGGAAGGTTAAAAATCGCCCCCGAAACGCTTCTCGAACGCCTCGACCGCATCGGGCGCCAGCTTGGCGAACATGACCGGCGGCACCGCGAAGGGATGGCCGGGGGCCAGCCGGGCCAGTTCGGCTTCGGCCGGGCCGGTCGGCCAGTCCGCCAGGTCCTCGGCCCCCAGTGCCTGCAGCAGCGCCGCCGACGTATGGGGCACGATCGGGCTGGAGAGGACCGCGATCAACCGGATCAGGTTGATCGCGGTACGGATCGAGGCTGCGGCGGCGGCAGGGTCGGACTTGAACGCCGTCCACGGGGCGGCGACGGCGACATACTCGTTGGCGGCGACCCAGATCGCGCGCAGTTCCTGGGCCGCCTTGCGGAACTGCATCTCCTCCAGGTGGAGCGTGTACTGGCCGATCAGCTTGTCCAGCCGCGCCGCCAGATCGTGCTCCGCCGGACCGGCCGCGCCGCCGTCCGGGATAGCGCCGCCGAACTTCGCCGTCGCGAACTTCAGCACCCGGTTGACGAAATTGCCGAGCACGTCGGCGAGGTCCTTGTTCACGGTCGCCGCGAAGTGTTCCCAGGTGAACGAGGAGTCGGCGCTCTCGGGAGCGTTGGCCACGAGATACCAGCGCCAATAGTCGGCCGGGAGGATCTCCAGCGCCTGGTCCATGAAGACGCCGCGCTTCTGCGAGGTGGAGAACTTGCCGCCGTAGTAGTTCAGCCAGTTGAAGCCCTTGATCTCGTCGACCAGCTTCCATTGGCGGTTCGCCGTGCGGTTGGCGCCCATGATGGTGACCGGGAACCCGACCGTGTGAAACGGCACGTTGTCCTTGCCCATGAATTCGACATAACGGACATCGTCCGCCTCCGGCAGCTTCCACCAGCGCTCCCAGGCGTCCGGCTCGCCCCTGGCGTCGGCCCATTCGCGGGTCGCGCCGATATACTCGATGGGTGCGTCGAACCAGACATAGAAGACCTTGCCCTTGAGCTGGCCGTCCGCGATGTCGTCGGGCACCGGCACGCCCCATTCGAGGTCGCGGGTGATGCCGCGGTCGCGCAACCCCTCGTCGAGCCATTTCAGGGCGATCGAGGTGACGACGTGGCTCCAGACGCCCTTCTTGGACTCGATCCAGGCCCGCAGAAGGTCGGAAAAGGCCGACTGCTTGAGGAAGAGGTGCGAGGTGTCGCGGATCTCGATGTCGGGCGAGCCGGAGAGCGCCGAGCGCGGCTCGATCAGGTCGACCGGGTCGAGTACGCGGGTGCAGTTCTCGCACTGGTCGCCGCGCGCCCGGTCGTAGCCGCAATGCGGACAGGTGCCGATCACGTAGCGGTCGGGCAGGAAGCGCTTGTCGGCGTTGGAATAGACCTGCCGCGTGGTGCGGACCTCCAGATGCCCGCCCTTCCAAAGGGCGCGGGCAAGCTCCTGCGTGGTCTCGCGGTTCTGGGGCGAGGAGGAACGGCCGAAATGGTCGAAGGAAAGGCCGAAGCCCTCGCCGATCCGCTTCTGGATGTCATGGTACTTCGCGGCGTACTCGGCGATCGGCAGACCTTCGTCCAGGGCCGCCAGCTCGGCCGGCGTGCCGTGCTCGTCGGTGGCGCAGATGAAGAGGACATTGGCGGCGCCCCGACGCAGCCGCTGGTAGCGGGCGAACACGTCGGCCGGCAGCATCGAGCCGACAAGGTTGCCCAGATGCTTGATTCCGTTGACGTAGGGCAGAGCCGACGTGATTAGGATACGGGACATGACGCGTTTCCGGGGCCGCGCGCTGCGGCAGGGATGCGGCTTGTCACAATCGATGCGGCCGGGTCAATGCGTTCCGCACGAGGACAGGACATGAGCGACGAAGCGCCCGCAGCCGCGAAGGCCTCCACTTGGACCGGCATCCAGCGCAAGGTGATCCTTGGGCTGCTGACCATATTGCCGCTGGCCGTGGTCTGGTTCGTGCTGTCGTTCCTGGTGGACTTCCTGTCCTGGCTGGGACGGCCGCTGGTCGACGCCGTCTTCCGCCACAGCGGGCTGACGCGGCCCGAGGATGGCAGCTGGCTCAACGACGAGACCGTCCTGACCGCCATCGCGGTGATCGTGGCGCTGTGGATCATCTATATCGTCGGCGCGGTCGCCTCGAACGTGATCGGGGCGCGGCTGATCAAATGGCTGGGGTCGCTGCTGGACCGCATCCCGCTGGTCCGCCAGGTCTATGGCGCCGTGCAGAAGCTGGTGCAGTCGCTGAGCCACAAGCCGGATGGCGTCCAGCGCGTGGTGCTGCTGCCCTTCCCCACCCCCGAGATGCGGGCCATCGGCTTCGTCACCAAGACCTTCACAGACGCGGCCTCCGGCCAGGAACTGGCGGCGGTCTACATGCCGACGGCGGTCAATCCGACCTGCGGCTATCTCGAGATCATCCCGATCGACAAATGCGTCGAGACCGACCTCACCGCCGACCAGGCGATGAACATGATCCTGTCGGGCGGCGCGACGGCCCCCGACGAAGTCCGATTCAGCCGGCCGATCTGAGGCGGCGGCCTACTCGGCGGGGAGGCCCTTGCGGGCCGCTTCCTCGCGCTCCCAGCGCTGCATCTCGTGCGCCAGCGCCTGCGGCGAGCCGGTGCGTCGCGCGATCACCGAATAGGCGGTCGGAATGATGAAGAGCGTGAGGGCCGTCGCCACCAGCATGCCGGCGAAGATGACGATGCCGATCGCCTCGCGGCTGGCGGCGCCGGCACCCGCGGCGATGACCAGCGGAAACGCGCCGGCTGCGGTCGCCAGCGAGGTCATGACGATCGGCCTCAGGCGGATCTTCGCGGCCTCGACGATGGCGTCGTCGAAGGGCCGGCCTTCGTCCCGCAACTGGTTGATGAACTCGACGATCAGGATGCCGTTCTTGGCCGCGAGCCCGACCAGCATGACGATTCCGATCTGGCTGTAGATGTTGAGGCTCGCGCCGACCAGCCAGAGCCCGGCCAGCGCCCCGACGACGGCGAGCGGGACAGTGGAGAGAATGACGACCGGGTGGACGAAGCTCTCGAACTGCGCGGCGAGGACCAGGAAGACCACCAGCAGAGCCAGCGCGAAGGTGAAGTAGAGCGCGGCACTCGACTGCTTGAACTCGCGCGACTGGCCCTGAAAGTCGGTGCGGGCGGTCGCCGGCAGCTCCTCGGCGGCGACCTTCTCAAGATAGGCAAGCGCTTCGCCCAGCGTGTAGCCGGGCGCCAGTCCGGCGCTGATCGTGATCGCCCGCATGCGGTTGAAGCGGTTGAGCGACTGCGGTCCCGCCGCTTCGCGGGTCGTGACTAGATTGGAGAGCGGGATCAACTCGCCGCGGTCGGAGCGCACGAAGATGTTGGTCAGGTCCGACAGCTGCCTGCGGTCCTCCGCCCCGGCCTGCATCATGACGTCGTACTCTTCGCCGTCCTTGGCGAAGGTCGTGACGCGGCGCGAGCCGAGCATGGTCTCCAGCGTCCGGCCGATCTCGGTCGTCGAGACGCCCAGATCGGCGGCGCGCTCCTTGTCGATGGAGACGACAAGCTGCGGCTTGGTCTCCTTGTAGTCGCTGTCCACGGTAATCAGGCCGGGGTTGTCGGCCGTGCGCGCGATGATCCGGTCGCGCCACTCCGCGATTTCGTCGAAGTCGGTGCCGCCCAGCACGAAATTGACCGGCCGCCCGCCGCGCTGGCCGATCCCGCTGCGCCCCGAGATGAAGACGCGGCCCCCCGGCACCGCGCCGGCGAGTTTGCCCTGCATCTCGGAGATGATCTCGGCCTGCGAGCGCGTGCGGTCGGCCCAGTCGGCGAGGCGCACCATCCCGCGGCCGTTGTTGAAATCCTGCGTGAAGCCGAAGCTGCCCGGCGCGCGCACCATGATGCGGATCGCTTCTCCGCTCTCGACATAGCCGAGAAGAATTTTCTCCAGCCTGTCCACCTGCGCCGCGGTCTCTTCCAGCGAGGCGCCCTCGGGCAGGTCGATGCGCACGTCGGCGCTGCCGCGATCCTCGTCCGGCGCCAGCTCCGCCGGGATCGCGAGCATCAGCACATAGATCAGACCCACCACGCCGGCCGCCGCGACGCCGGCGATCCATGGCCGCGCAAGCACGTAGCGCAGCGCCTGCTCGTAGCGGCCCTCGACGCGGTGCGAGATGTCGTGGATTCGCTCGGCCAGACGGCCCTCGCTCGGCTTCAGCAGCTTCGAGCACATCATCGGCGTCAGAGTCAGCGCGACGACGCCCGAAAAGAAGATCGCGCCGGAAATCGAGACCGCGAGCTCCGAGAACAGCCGGCCGACATTGCCGGAAAGAAAGAAGATGGGCACGAACACGACGATCAGTACCGTCGTCGTGGCCATCACTGCGAAGGCGACCTGCGAGGTCCCGCGCGTCGCGGCGATGAGCGGCGGCTCGCCGAGCGTCGTGATGCGGCGCTGGATGTTCTCCAGCACCACGATGGCGTCGTCCACCACCAGGCCGATCGCCAGGACGAGCGCCAGAAGCGTCAGCAGGTTGAGCGTGCCGCCGAAGGCATAGAGTACGATGAACGAGCCGATCAGGCAGACCGGCACCGTGACCGCCGGAATGATCGCGGCGCGCACGCTGCCCAGGAACAGGAAGATGACGGCGACGACGATCGCCATGGCTTCGGCGAGCGAGTGGTAGACCTGATTGACCGAAGCCTCGATGAAGATCGAGCTGTCGAACGCGGTGGCGATCGCCATGCCCGGCGGCAGGGACTGCGTGATGCTTTCGATCTCGGCCCGCACCCCGCGGGCGACGTCGAGCGTGTTGGCCGTCGACTGCTTGACGATCCCGAGGCCGATCTGCGGCACGCCGTTGCCGCGGAACAGCACCTTGTCGTTGGCCGAACCGAGCTCCACGCGGGCAACGTCGCCAAGACGGATCGGATGGCCGTCCGCACCGCGGCGGATCACCAGGGCCCTGAAATCGTCGGCCGTCTGATAGGAGCGGTTGACGCGCACCGTAAGGTCGCGCTGTCCGGATTCGATCTTGCCGGCCGGCAGCTCGACATTCTGCGTTCTGAGCGCCGCCTCGATATCGGCGACCGTCATCGCCCGCGCTGCCAGAGCCTGGCGGTCGATCCAGATCCGGATCGCATAGGCCTGGCCGCCGCCGACCCGCACCTGGGCGACGCCGTCGACGATCGACAACCGGTCCACGATGGTCTTGCGGGCGAACTCCGTCAGCGCCATCGGATCGAGCCCGGCGGCGGAGAAGTTCAGCCACATGACGGGATCGGCGTCGGCATCGGCCTTGGCGACCTGCGGCGCATCGACTTCGGCCGGCAGGCGGTCGATCACGCGCGAGACGGCATCGCGCACGTCGTTGGCGGCGGCCTCTATGTCGCGCGATAGCGTGAACTCGATGGTGATGTCGCTGCCCCCGTCGCGCGAGCGCGACGTGATCGTGTCGATGCCCTCGATGCCCGAGACCTGGTCCTCCAGAACCTCGGTGATCCGGCTCTGCACCACGTCGGCCGAGGCGCCCGGATAGGTGGTCGAGATCGAGACCACCGGCGGATCGATATTGGGAAGTTCGCGCAACGGCAGTCCGACGAAGGACAGGACGCCGAACGCGACCAGCAGCAGCGACAGGACGGTCGCGAAGACGGGGCGGCGGACGGAGATGTCGCTCAGGATCATGAGGGGTTGGCCCCGCCGCTCGCCGCCACCGGCTTGGCCCCGTCATCGCCTGCGGCGCTGACGGGGCGTCCCGGAATGACCTTGTTGGTCCCCTGGCTGACGACCCGGTCGCCTTCCTTGAGGCCCGAGAGAATCTCGACCCGTCCCGGCTTCACGAGGCCCGTCGTCACGTCCACCCGCTGGGCCTTGGAATCGGCATCGACCACGAACACGAAGCGCTTTTCGCCCTGGGACACGAGCGCCGATTCCGGAACCGCGAGCGCCGAGCGCTCCGAGACGTTCAGCACCACCGTCATGAGCATGCCCGGCTTGAGCCGCAGGTCGGCATTGGGCAGTTCGGCGCGAACCTTGACGGCGCGGGTCACCGGGTCGATCCGCGTATCGACGCTGGCAACCGCGCCCGCGAAGGTCTCGCCCGGATAGGCGGCGACGCCGACCGCGATGGTGAGCCCCGGCTTGAGGACCGACAGATAGCGCTCCGGCACCGTGAAATCGGCCTTGATCAGTCCGATGGCGTCGAGCGTGGTGATGACGTCGCCCGGACGGACATAGCTGCCGACGCTGACATTGCGCAGGCCGACGACCCCGGCGAAGGGCGCCTTGATGATCGTGTCGGCAAGCCGGGCTTCGATCGCCTGGACGCGCCCGCGGGCCGCATCGCGGGCGGCGACGGCCGCATCCAGCGTGGCGCGCGCCGCGATACCCTTGGACACCAGGTCGGCGGCCCGCGCATAGGCCTTCTCGGCCTCCGCCAGTTCGGCCCGGGCGGCCATCAGGTCGGCCGCCTGCTGCGTGCTGGTCATCTCGATCAGGATGGCCCCGGCTTCGACCTGCTGGCCTTCGGTGAAATTGATCGAGCCGACCGTGTCGGCGGTCTTGGCGGTGATCGTCACGCTTTCCGAGGCAAGCGCCGTCCCGATCGCCTCGATGGTCTCGGTGAACGTGTCGCGTCCGACGGTCACGACCGTCACGACGGGCGGGCGGCCGCCTGGGCCCTGCGCGGCAGGCGCGCCGGCGAGGCCGAGCATGCCCGGCGCAAAGAGCCACACGGCCAGTAGGACGAGCGCGGCCGCAGCGGCCGCGAAACCGAATTTCTTCATGACTCTCTGCAGTCTACAGGCCCGGCATCCGGTACGCACCACCAGATACGCCCCGAAACCTGCCTTAGGCGTCCCCGGCAACGGAATTGTGAACGGAGGGCGCCAACGCCAAGGGGGAGGATCGCGGCGCCGGCGCGAACCGGTTGAAAGGCGCCCGGTTCCGCCCTATCCAACGCCTCTGTGCCGGTTTAGCTCAGCGGTAGAGCAGCGGTTTTGTAAACCGAAGGTCGGGGGTTCAATCCCCTCAACCGGCACCATTCTCTCTTCCGGTGGAATCCATGGCCGATGTCAGCCCGAAATCGTCGTCGAAAACCGGGCCGGATGCCGGGCCGTTCGACTGGGCCGATCCGCTGCTGCTCGACGAACTGCTGACCGAGGAGGAACGCCTCGTCGCCCGCTCGGCTCGCGAGTTCTGCGCCGGCCGCCTGCAGCCCCGCGTGAAGCTCGGCTTCCGCAACGAGACCTTCGACCGGGCGATCATGACCGAGATGGGCGCCCAGGGCCTGCTCGGCATCACCCTGCCCGAGAAATACGGCTGCGCCGGGCTCGGCTATGTCGCCTACGGCCTCGCGGCCCGCGAGGTGGAGCGGGTGGACAGCGGCTATCGCTCGGCGATGAGCGTCCAGTCGAGCCTCGTCATGCACCCGATCTACGCCTACGGCACCGAGGAGCAGCGCATGCGCTTCCTGCCTAAGCTGGCGAGCGGCGAGCATGTCGGCTGCTTCGGCCTGACCGAGCCGGACCACGGCTCCGATCCCGGCGGCATGGTGACCCGCGCCCGCAAGGTCGATGGCGGCCATGTGCTGAACGGCGCCAAGATGTGGATCACCAATTCGCCTATCGCCGATCTCGCGGTGGTTTGGGCGAAGGACGATGCGGGCGACATTCGGGGCTTCGTCGTCGAACGCGGCATGGACGGCTTCTCGACGCCCAAGATCGAGGGCAAGTTTTCGCTGCGCGCCTCGGTGACCGGCGAAATCGTCCTGCAGGACGTGTTCGTGCCCGACGCCAATTTCCTGCCGAACGTGAAAGGCCTCAAAGGCCCGTTCGGCTGCCTCAACCGCGCTCGCTACGGCATCGCCTGGGGCGCGATGGGGGCGGCCGAGGCCTGCCTCGACGCCGCCCGCACCTACACGATGGAGCGCAAGCAGTTCGGCCGCCCGCTGGCCGCCAATCAGCTCATCCAGAAGAAGCTCGCCGACATGGCGACCGAGATCGCGCTCGGCCTGCACGGCGCCCTCCGGCTCGGCCGGCTGTTCGAAACGGGCGACGCCTCGCCGCCGATGATCTCGCTGATGAAGCGCAACAATTGCGGCAAGGCGCTCGACATCGCCCGCGTCGCCCGCGACATGCATGGCGGCAACGGCGTTTCGGACGAATACGGCGTCATCCGCCATGTGCTGAACCTCGAAGCGGTCAACACCTACGAGGGCACGCACGACGTCCATGCGCTGATCATCGGCCGCGCCATCACCGGCCTCCAGGCCTTCAGCTAGGGCGCATCCGGCTCGGGATAGAAGAAGGTCCACAGACCCAGCCGGATCGCCGTCTCGACCGGCGCCCGGTCGGCGGCGACCGTGTAGCTGAGCGAAAGCGAGAGCGCATAGTCGGCGTCGATCCGCCAGCGCGTCCAGGTCTGGACCTCGTGCTTTTCATAGGCCCCCGGCTCGAAGAATTCGCCCGGCGCGAAGGTCGCGGCATAGGAGGCGCCGAGCTGCACGGCCGGATCGACGTCGATGCCGGCGCTGAGTTCGATGCGGGTCTCCGCCGGAGCGAGACGCCGATGGGTGTAGGCGATGCCGAGATCGGCGAAGGCGGGTCTTCCGAGCAGTTCGAAGGAGATCCCGGCGTCGAGGCGCAGGCCGCCGCCGAGACCGTCGCCGGCGAAGACGGGATCGAGGACGAGCGACTCGTGCCCCTGATAGCGCAACGTGGCCTCGGCCGAAAAATGCCAGCCCGGCAGACCGTCGAGGCTGAGCGAATAGCGAAGGCCGCCGCCCGCCCGCCAGACCGACTGCGAGGTCGCGCGGTCGAGATCGCTGTCGAAGGCGAAGACCGCCGTCCAGCCGCCGCCGAGCCCGGCCTCGCCATAGCCGTCGAAGACCAGGCGGCCGTCACCCTGCCCGCCCGTGGCATAGCCCGCCTGGTTGAGCGCGAAGCCGTGCTCCTCCGCCTGGGGCCAGGCGCCGGCGAGCGCCGGCCCCGCCAGGGCCGCCCCGCAGGCGAACGCTGCGAAATGCGGCCTCATGGCGCCTGGCCGCGGCGCGTGCGCGCAAGGCCATGCGCCGTCTTCTCCCAGCGAAAGGGATGGACGGCGAGGACGTAGAGCGCGCGGTAGCTCGCCGCCGAGACCAGCGCCCAGTAAACCGGGCTGGTCAGCGCCAGCGGCGACAACCCCCACCAGCCGCGCCGCAGCGGCCCGAGCGCCGTCAACGTCATGGCCAGAGCGTTGCCGAAGACAAGGCTCGCCCAGGCGAGCGGCGCGACGGCCGGTCCGAAGGCCCACTCCATGGCGCCCGCCCCGGTCAGCAGCGTGTAGGTCGCAAGGCCCCAGAAGAGCGGATTGACGAGCGCGAAGACGATCGAGCCGCCGACGAAGACGATGAGGAAGGCCCATCCCGCGAGGCCCAGCCCCGGCAGGCCGAGCGTCACCGGCCTGCGGGCGTGGACCAGAAAGGTCTGGAGATAGCCGCGCGACCAGCGCGTACGCTGCGGCAGCCAGGCGTCGAGCGTCAGCGGCGCCTCCTCCCAGGTGGTCGACGCGAGCGTGCGCACGCCATGGCCGAGCCGCCAGAGGCGGATGCCCAGATCCGCATCCTCAGTCACGTTCCACGAATCCCAGCCGCCGGCCGCGCGCAGTGCGGCGGTCCTGAAGTGATTGGAGCTTCCGCCGAGCGGAACCGGCAGCCCGAGACGCTGGAACCCTGCCAGCATGCCGTCGAACCACTGGCAGTAGTCGAGTGCGAACATGGCGGTCAGCCAGTTCTCGCGGCGATTGTCCGGAACGAGACTCGCCTGGAGACAGGCCGTCGCCGGGCCGTGATGGGCGAAGGCGGCCACCGCAGCGCGAAGCTGGCCCGGGTCCGGCACGTCCTCGGCGTCATAGACGACCACATGGACGCCGCGCGCATGGGAAAGTGCGTGCTGGCAGGCGCGGGGCTTGGTGCGGGGCGCTCCGGGGGGAACGACGACGACCCGAATCCACTGCGGCAGTTCGGCGCCGGCAAGCGCTGTCAGCGTCTCCTCGTCGTCGTGCTCGACGGCAAGGAGCGCGTCGAGCCTGTCGTGGGGATAGTCGAGCGCGCCGAGTGCCGCGACCAGATGACCGATCATGTTGGCCTCGCCATAGAGTGGCACGATGATCGAGTAGAGCGGCAGGTCGCTCGTTGCGATCGGCCGGTGCGCGGCCTGCGGCCACTGCCCGATCGCCCAGGCGAGGGCCCTGAGGGCGGTGTGCGCAACGCTCAGGCCGATGCAGATGGCAACGGCGGCCTCGATGGTGGCGCGCGGCGCGAGGATCGCCGCGATCGCCAGCAGGAACACGAGGCAGACAAGGCCGACGCGCTGGCCGCGCGTCAGCCGGCGCCGTGCCCAGTTCGATGCGGCGCGCTCCTGCGGCCGCCGGCTTGCGGCCGGTGGCGGCGCCACGGGCCAGCTTGGTTGGAACATCCCCATGCCCCGGGGCGCGGCGCTGCATTGGCGCCGGCGCCCTGCGAACGGGGATTAGGACCGGGTCGGCCGCGCGGGACAATCTCGCGCGGCGCGGCATTGCGACCCACACGCAGGAGTGGCAGCGCCGCTCAGGCGGGCGGGGGCAGGATCCCCTGGAGCATGGTCGCGGGATCGGCCTTCGGCAGCACGCTGAGCGCCGGGCTGGCGTCGGCGCGGTCGAAGCCGGCGAGGATCGACTGGAAGCGCATCTCGACGAAGGCCCGCATCTCGCGGTGGGTGAAGATGTGCATCTCGTTGCCCTTGATGCCTTCCACGACCCGCGCCCCGACGATGTCGGGGTCGATGCCGCCGAGCACGTTGGCCGCCGCCTGCTCGCGGGTCTCGCCGACCCCGGCGTCGGTCTCGGTGGGGCCGCCGTACTTGGACTGCTTGTTGCGCCAGCTCTCGTGGATCAGCGTGCGCACGAAGCCGGGGCACAGCACCGAGACGCCGATGCCCAGCGGCGCGAGCTGCGCCGCCCAGCCCTCGCTCATCGCGACGACGGCGAACTTGGTCGCGCAATAGGGCTCCATATGGGGCGGGCTGATCATCCCGGCCATCGAGGCGGTGTTGACGAAATGGCCGCCCTCGCCGTGGCTCCTGATCAGCGGCACGAAGGTCTCGGTGCCGTAGACGACGCCCTTGAGGTTGACGTCGATGATCCAGTCCCAGTCGCGCTCGCGCACGGCGCCGATCGGTCCGCCGACCGCGACGCCGGCATTGTTGCAGACGACATGGACCTTGCCGAAATCGGCGATGGTCTGCAGCGCCCCGCTCTTTACCGAGGCGCGGTCGGTGACGTCGCAGACGACGGTCGAGACGACGACCTGACGCGCCTCCAGGTCCGCCTTGGCGCTCGCCAGCGTCTTCTCGTCGATGTCGGCGAGCATGACCTTCATGCCCTCCTTGCCGAAGGCCCGCGCCATCGACAGGCCGAGCCCCGAGGCGCCGCCCGTGATGAAGGCGACCTTGTTCTTCAGATCGAGTGCCATGTCCGTCCTGCGTTTCCGTTCTTGTCGTTGGAATAGTCTGGTCCGGGCGCGGGGCGCCCTAGGTGAGCGCCTTGAGGATCAGGCGCGTCAGCAGATCGATGGTCGCCGCGGGCGGCTTGCCGTGGCGATGGGCGTAGGCGCTGCCTTCATGGATGATGCCGACGATCGCCGCGCCGACGAGGCCGGCATCGGCGGCGGCGACATCCTGGCCGCCCTCGTCCGCCGGCTTGCGCAGCAGCGCCGCCCATTGTCCGGCCCAGCGGTCGACCAGCGTCTCGGCCGCGGCATCGTCGGCGGCGATGACGGCGGCATCCGCCATGGCGGCGACGAGCACGCCCGGATGCGCTTTGGAATAGTCGAAGATCGCCTCCAGCGAGCCGCGCACCGCACCCTCGACATCGACGGCGTTCTTCAGCCGCGGCTGCGTGAAGGACTCCAGTTCCGCCCGCGCCTGTTCGGTGAAGGCGAGAAAGCAGGCCTGCTTGTCGGCGAAATGCAGGTAGAACGTGCCGTGGCCGAGCCCGGCCTCGCGAGAAATATCCTGCGGGCGGGTGGCATGATAGCCGCGTTCGACGAACAGCTTGCGCGCCGCAGCGAGCAGCCGCGCGCGCGAGTCCTGTGGGCGTCGGGCGCGAGGCGCGCCGTCCGCCTGGATGAGCGGAAGAACGGTCATTGCTGACAGACTGTCAGGGCGGCGGCCGGTGTCAATCCAGTCCGGCCGCGTCCGCCGATTTTCCCGCCGGCCTGCCTTCAGTCGACGCAGAGACCGGGCTGGACGATGCCGGCCACGACATCCGAATGACAGCCGAACGGCATGTTGGTCGGCTGGCAGCGGCCGCTGCCCTTCTGGCCCGCCGCCTCGAAGGGCGAGACATCCTCCGCCCAGCACTGGCCGGCGCACTGGTCGTTGTCGGTGCAGACCTTGCCGGCGTCCGGATAGGGCATTTCGCAGGCCAACTCCTGCATCAGGCCGACGGGGTGCCAGTCGCCGCCCGCCGCCCTGCAGCTCGCCGCGTCGGTCGGCTCGGCCGTCGCCGGGCCCGCCGTCTCGACCGGCGTCGGCGACGCGCAGGCCGTCAGCACCGCCAGCGCCGCGGCCAGAAGGAACCCCGTTCGCATGACCCGCATCCCCTCTACGCAGCCGCCTGGAGCGCCTCCCACACCCGCAAGGGCGTGGCCGGCATGTCGATATGGTCGATGCCGCGCACCTTCACCGCATCCGCCACGGCGTTCATCACGGCGGCCAGCGCGCCGACCGTGCCGGCCTCGCCGCAGCCCTTGACGCCCAGCGGGTTCGACGGGCACGGCGCGTCCTCATTGAAGGTCAGGTCGAAGCTCGGCACGTCGTCGGCGCGCGGCATGCCGTAGTCCATGAACGACCCGGTGAGCAGCTGGCCGCTCTCCGCGTCGTAGACGCAGTTCTCGATCAGCGCCTGGCCGATGCCCTGGACGATGCCGCCATGGACCTGGCCGGCGACGATCATCGGATTGATGACGCGCCCGAAATCGTCGACCACCGTGTAGCGCTCGATCCGCGTGACGCCGGTCTCGGGGTCGATCTCCACCTCGCACAGATGGGCGCCGTTGGGGAACGTCGAATTGCTCGACTGATAGGTCGAGGTGGCGTCGATGCCGTCCTCAAGCCCTTCGATGGGCTGACGCTTCGCCGCCTGGGCGACCTCGCCGATCGAGACCGTGCGGTCCGTCCCGGCGATGGCGAACTGGCCGCCCTTGCCCTCGACCACCGAGAACTCGATATCGGCGGGCGCGGCCTCCAGCACATGGCTGGCGGCGAGCTTGCCCTTGGCGATCACCTCGTCGGAGGCCGAGAGGATCGCGCCGCCCGACATGTGCAGCGAGCGCGAGCCGCCGGTGCCGCCGCCGTCGATGTCGCGGAAACTGTCGCCCTGGCGGATGGTGACGGACTCGAACGGCACGCCCAGCCGCTCGGCGACGACCTGCGCAAAGCTCGTCTCGTGCCCCTGCCCGTTCGACTGGGTGCCCAGATAGACATCGACGCCGCCATTGTCGTTGAAGCGGATGACCGCCGGCTCCTTGCCGCCGCCAGCCGTGATCTCGACATAGTAGGCGACGCCGAAGCCGCGCAGCTTGCCCTGCGCCGCCGCCGCCGCCCGGCGTGCCTCGAAGCCGGCATGGTCGGCCTTCTGAAGCGCCAGATCGAGATTGTGGTGGAAGACGCCTGAATCGAACTCGATGCCGGCCCAGTTCTTCAGCGGCAGTTCCTCGGGTTTGAGCAGGTTGCGCCGCCGGATCTCGACCGGATCGACGCCGACCGCCGCCGCGCAGCGGTCCATCAGCCGCTCCATCAGATAGGCCGCCTCCGGGCGGCCCGCGCCGCGATACGCATCCACCGGGCCGGTATTGGTGAACCAGCACTTGACGTTCGCGAAGACCGCCGGGATCCGGTAGACGCCGCCGAAGATGCGCCCGCCGGCCAGGGTCGGGATGAAGATCGCGAACTGCGACAGATACCCGCCGATATTGCCCGAACCTGTGATGCGCAGCGCCAGGAGCCGCCCCTCGGCGTCGAGCGCCGCTTCCGCGCGGGTGCGCATGTCGCGGCCGTCGGCATCGCCCTGGAAGCCCTCGCTGCGGTCACCGGTCCATTTCACCGGACGCCCGGTCGCCCTGGCCGCCAGCAGGACCAGAAGCTGTTCGGGATAGATGAAGTTCTTCATCCCGAAGCCGCCGCCGACATCGTTGGTGAGGACGTGGACCTTGTCCTTGGGATGCTTGAGGAAGAGCGCAATCCGGTCGCGCGCGCTGGCGACGCCCTGCGTCGCGGTGTGGAGCGTATAGAGATCGGTGGCCGGATCGTAGACGCCGTTGGCGGCGCGTGGCTCCATCGCATTGCAGACGATGCGGTTCTGGACCACGTCGATCGAGGCCGTATGGGCGGCCGAAGCGAAGGCGGCCGCGACGGCGGCCTCGTCCCCGCCGGCCCAGTCGAGACACAGATTGTCGGGCGCGCTGTCCCAGATCGTCGTGCCGGCGCCGCGCTCGACCGCCTCCAGCGTGCCGACCGCCTCGATGGGGTCGTAGTCGACGGCCACCAGATCGCCCGCGTCCTTGGCCTGGGCATAGGTTTCGGCGACGATCATCGCCACCGCCTCGCCGACGAAGCGCACCTTGCCGTGCGCCAGGAAGGGCTGCTCGGAGCCCTTGAACGACGAGCCGTCGCGGCTCTTCAGCGGCGCCAGACAGGTAAGACGGCCGGCGCCCATCGCCTCGATCTCGTCGAAGGTCAGAACCGCGATGACGCCCGGCGCCGCGCGCGCCGCCGCTACGTCGACCGCGCCGAGCTTCGCGTGGGCGTGCGGGCTGCGCACCAGGAAGGCATGGGCCTGGCCCGGCAGGGCGACGTCGTCGGTGTAGCTGCCGTGCCCGGTGACGAGCCGGAGATCCTCGGTACGGCGGACGGACTGGCCCATGCCGAATTTCATGGCGATACCCTCAAGTGACCGGATGGCGGCGTTGGTTCAGTGTAGAAAGCGAAACGCCCGGCGCAAGCCGGGCGTCCTGGTGTCGCGGGGCGCGGCTCAGGTGCGATAGCCGGGGTCCTTGCGGTCGAGCAGGCGCAGGAGGGCCGGCCAGGCCATGGCGCCGACCAGTCCGTCGAAGGCCATCGCGCCCTGCCCGGCCGTCTTGTCCGCGACGCCCTGGTTGGTGGCGTTCGGCTTGGCGCCGCCGGCCAGCGCCCGCACCTGCATCGAGCAGGCGCGTTCCAGATAGTACATGCGCAGGAAGGCGTCGGCGCAGGTCTTGCCGCAGGCCAGCGTGCCGTGATTGCGCAGCAGCATGACGTTCTTCGTGCCGATGTCCTTCACCAGCCGTTCGCGCTCGTCGAGATCGAGGGCGATGCCCTCGTAGTCGTGATAGGCGAGATCGGCGCCCAGCATCATCGCGTGCTGGTCGAGCGGCAGCAGGCCGTGCTCCTGGGCCGAGACGGCGACGCCGTCGGTCGAGTGCAGGTGGATGACGCAGTGCGCATCGTCGCGGTGCGCGTGGATCGCCGAGTGGATCGTGAAGCCGGCCGGGTTCACCGGATAGGGGCTCTCCTCGACCTTGTTGCCGTCGAGGTCGATCTTCACCAGGTTCGAGGCGGTGATCTCGTCGAACAGCAGCCCGTAGGGGTTGATCAGGAAATGGTGCTCCGGCCCCGGCACGCGGGCCGAGATGTGGGTGAAGATCATGTCGTCCCAGCCGTAATGGTGGACGAGCCGGTAGGTCGCGGCGAGGTCGACGCGCTGCGCCCACTCCTCCGGCGAGACCTTGTCCTTGAGCGACGGAACACGGGTGTCGAGCGCGACGGCCATTCGGACCTTCCCAGATTTTATGCTTCTTGTTGACGGGACTCTGCGCGCCGCCGCAACCGGGTGTCAATCGGCCCCGCCGTTGGGTAGTGAGTCGGTTTGAAATCAGCTGCGCTGTGACCGCAAACGCCCTGAAGCCCGCCATTGGCGGCCGAATCGCCGTAAGGCTGAAACTCGCCGAACGTGGACACTCGGTTTTTCGTTGGGTAGCTTTAGTTTTTTTGGCGACTGAAGCCGAGGTGTTTCGATGGCAGGGTCTATCTATGACGCCGTCGGCGGCGAACCTGCATTTGTCGCGTTGGCGCACTCATGGCACGCGCGCTGTCTGGCGGACCCCGTCGTAAGCCACGCATTCTCACACGGTTATCATCCGCAGCACTCGGAGCGCCTGGCGGCCTATTGGGCCGAAGCGCTTGGCGGTCCCTCACACTACACAAGCACCATGGGCGATGAGTCGACTGTTGTGCGCATGCAT
The DNA here is from genome assembly GCA_016792565.1 of Alphaproteobacteria bacterium. Classification (GTDB taxonomy): domain Bacteria; phylum Pseudomonadota; class Alphaproteobacteria; order Micropepsales; family Micropepsaceae; genus JADZAI01. The sequence continues at coordinate 450 of JAEUMK010000039.1, read as the reverse complement.
TCTGGAAATGGTGAGCATGGCGACATGGACGAGCGCGCGCAGCTTTGCTTTGCGCTGGCGCTTGACGATGCGGGCATTCCCGATGACCCGCGCCTGCGGGCGACGCTGAAGGCGTACTTTCGTTGGGCGACCAAGGCGATGAACGCTTATCCGAAATCCGAGAACGACGTGCCCGCCGGGCTGTCTCTCCCGCGATGGGATTGGAATGGACCCGTCTGAATAGTGCTGTCCCGTTTTCGTAGAGTCACAACACCGCGAACCGATGGCTGTTTTGGGCCAATGCCGCTCTGATGGCGACAGTGTTTCGGACGGCGGGATCGCTCAAGACCTGCCGGTCGGCAGAGCTGTGCGGCTGACTTCAAACTGAGACACTACCCGCCGTTGCGGACCCGCGCGACGGCCTCGCGCCAGCGGGCATAGCGGGCGTCGCGCGCGGGGCCTGCGAGCTGA
>JAEUMK010000020.1 GCA_016792565.1 Alphaproteobacteria bacterium | reverse complement strand
GAGGGTCAGCGGCAGCGCCGAATCGCTGGGCGAGCGCACGACGCAGTCCGTGGTGGAGGGGATCTTCGTCGTGATCATCGCCGACGCCTTCTTCTCCATCCTCTTCGTCAACCTGGGGATCTGACCCATGGCGGCGGAGGCAGCGGACCGGCGCGAGGTGGTGATCGAGGTGCGCGGCCTCAGGAACCAGTTCGGCAAGCAGATCGTGCACGAGAACCTCGATCTCGACGTCTATCGCGGCGAGGTCATCGGCATCGTCGGCGGCTCGGGTACCGGCAAGTCGGTGCTGTTGCGCTCGATCGTCGGGCTGAACAGACCGGCCGCGGGCCAGATCAAGGTGTTCGGCCATGATCTGCGCGGCCTGCCCGACGACGAGCGCCGCGAAATCGAAACCCGCTGGGGCGTGCTCTTCCAGGAGGGCGCGCTATTTTCCGGCCTGACGGTCGCGCAGAACATCCAGGTACCTATGCGCGAGCATCTCCATCTGCCCCAGGCCCTGATGGACCAGCTCGCGGCGGTCAAGATCGGCCTGGTCGGCCTGCCGCAGGACGCGGGGGCGAAATACCCCTCGCAGCTCTCGGGCGGCATGAAGAAGCGCGCCGGCCTCGCCCGGGCTCTGGCCCTCGATCCGGAAATCGTCTTCCTCGACGAGCCCACCGCCGGCCTCGACCCGATCGGCGCCTCGGCCTTCGACCAGCTGATCCTCCAGCTCAAGGACACGATGGGCCTCACCGTCTTCATGGTGACGCACGATCTGGACAGCCTCCACGCGATCTGCGACCGGATTGCGGTGCTGGCCGAAAGGCGGGTTCTGGTGACCGGAACGATGGACGACATGCTGAAGCAGGACCATCCGTGGGTCCGCGAGTACTTCAACGGCCCGCGTGCGCGGGCCGCGACGGGGGCCTGGGGCGGCAACGCCCCGCACGCCGCGAAGGCAGGAGCCTGAGATGGAGATCAAGGCCAATCACGTCCTGATCGGCGCCTTCACGCTGGCGACCGTGCTCGCCGCCTTCGTCTTCCTCACCTGGCTGGGGCAGTTCCGCTTCGACCAGCGCTTCGACGAGTACGGCATTGTGTTCGAGGGCGGCGTGTCCGGCCTCTCGGTCGCTTCAGAGGTGCGCTATTCGGGCATCAAGGTGGGCGAGGTCGCCGACGTGAAGCTCGACCAGAACGATCCCCGCCGGGTGCAGGTCCTGGTCCGCCTGACCGCCGGCACGCCGGTCAAGGAAGACACCGTCGCCTCGATCGAATCGGGCATCCTTACCGGCGTCGGGACGGTCCAGTTGACGGGCGGTTCGCCGCAGAGCCTCCCGCTCACCGCGCCCGACGACGAGCTGCCGATCATCAAGGCGCGCCTGACGGGCATCCAGGAACTCGCCGAAACGGCGCCCAACCTCATCGCCTCGGCCGCCAGCCTGCTCGCCCGCGGCAACGCGCTGCTATCCGACAAGAACCGGGCGGCGGTCGCAGAAGCGCTCGAGAACGCCCGCAAGTTCTCGCAGCGCCTCGATTCGGTGATGGAGAAGATCGAGACCGCCTCGACCCGTCTCGACAGCATCACCAAGAATGTCGACGTCATCGTGGCCGATGCGAGCAAGGAGTTCGGCCCGGCGCTGGAGAGCCTAAAGGCTGCGGGCGCCGGCATCGCCGAAGTGGCCGAGGATCTCGACAGGATGATCGTCGAGGTCCGTCCCGCCTTCCGGGACTTCGCACGCGGCGGCCTCTCCTCGCTCACCGCCTTCATCCAGGAAGCGCGCCAGCTGACGGCGACCCTCGAACGTGTCTTCAGCAAGATCGAAAGCGATCCCGGCGGCTTCGTCACCGGCACCGACGCACCCGAATACAAGGGCGGCAAATGATGGCGCGACCTTACCTCCTGGCTTTCGTCCTCGCCGGCGTCTCGCTGCTCGGCGGATGCTCGCTGCTCGGCTCCGCGCCGCCTCAGCTCTACGACCTCTCGCCCAAGAACACCTTCGACGACCCGGCGCCCCGGGTGAACTGGCAGCTCGTGGTGGAGGAGCCGACGACGCCCAACGCCATCAACACCGATCGCATCGCGATCCGCCCTTCGGCGCTTGAGATGCAGTACTTCGCGGGGGTGAAATGGACCGACCGCGCTCCGGCGCTGGTGCAGACGCTGCTGGTCGAATCCTTTGAGAATTCGGGCAAGATCATCGGCGTCGGTCGCCGCTCCGTCGGCATGACCGGCGACTACATTCTGACATCGGAAATGCGCGAGTTCGAGGCGGTCGCCGGGGCCGACGGTTCGACCACCGTGGTCGTCCGCCTGGTGCTCAAGCTGGTGCGCCAGTCCAGCGGCGCGATCGTCGCGGCGACCACCGCCGCCGCCAGCGTCCAGGCCGCCAGCGATGCGGTGCCGGACGTCGTCCTCGCCTTCGACGAGGCGCTCGGCAAGGTTCTCAAGCGCACCGTCACCTGGGTGCTGAACGAAGGCGCGGGCGACCGCGCGCGGTTCATCGACGACTAGCGGGTCAGAGCCGCCCCGTCGCCGCCGCGAGCAGCAGGTAGAGCCGTCCGGTCTGCGAGGTCAGGAAGGTCTCGGCCAGCACCTGGTCGCGGTCGCGCGACGCAGCGTCGTCCAGGAGGCCTTCGAACTCGGTCATGTAGCGGTCGGCATGGGTGCGGAAATCGGTGTCCGCCGCGTAGCGCTCGGCGATCCGGTCGGCGCCTTCGCGGCCGATCATCGTGACCAGGCGCCGGGTGAACACGCTGCGCTCGCCGTTGATGTAACGCCGCCACAGATCGGGGGCCGGATCGTCGCCCAGCGCGCGGTCGAGATCGATCGCCAGCGCCTGCAGCTTCTCCACCACGTGCAGCGCCTCGCGGTGGAGATCGACGGAGGCCTTCTGGCTGTCGGCGCGGCGCATCGGGCCAAGACCGCGCTCGTCGACATTGGCGAGCGCGGTGCTGAGGCGCCAGTCTGCCTTGCCGGCCGTGTCGGGTTCGCGGCGGATGAGGCCGGCGAGACGCCGCGCGAAGCCGAACCACTCGGGCTTGCCGCCGTCGCTCTTCTCGGCCTGGGTCCCGTCGGTCAGCGCCGGCGGCGCCTCGGGCGCGGGCAGGGGGGGCGCTTCGGGAGCGGCGGCGAGCGCCAGGTCCGCCGCCTTGATCGCCTTGATCCGCTCGGCGATCAGTTCCGGCAGGGTCTCGGCTTCCGCCCTCAGTTCGGCGATCGCTTCGCGCGCCGCGTTGCGCGCTTCCTCGGTTTGTGCCCCCAGCGCCTGCAGCGCCGCGGTGATCGCTTCGATCGCCGCCGTCGCGGCGGCGCCCGTCTGGTCGGACGCCGCGGAGGCTCCGCGCGCCGCCATGTCGAACGCGGCGCGCGCCCGCTCGGCCGCATCGCCGGCCGCCGCCACCGCATCCTTCAGCCGTTCCTCGGCGGCGCCGGCCGCACCGTCCAGACGCTCCACCTGCCCGGCGAAGGCGGCCGCGATGGAGTCGACGCGAGCCCCGAGCGCGCCGGAGGCCGCCTCGCCGCGCCGCGCGATGTCGGCGGCGACGGCATCGACCCGCCGGGTCTGCTCGGCGAACGCCTGGCCCATGCCGCCCAGCGCATCGAGATTGCGTCCCAGCGCCAGTTCCAGTGCCTGCGTCTCGGCCTTCATCGCGGCGACCGCTTCGGCCAAGGCGCTGCGCTGGCGCTCGCCGCGCTGCAGGAAGCCGTCGAGGCGGCCGTCGAGCTGCTCGGCGGCGGCCATCAGCGCCGCCGCCCCGCGGTCGGCGGTCTGGGCGTTCACATGGGCGGTCGAGGACGCCATCTCCAGCGTGTTGCGCAACGCGACCGCCTTGGCGTCGATCTGCTCCTGCGCCAGCGCGATGTCGGCCGCCGTCTGGCGCACCGTCTCGCGCAGCGCCTGGGTGCGGGTGCGCAGATGTTCGCTCATCCGGTCGGCGTCCGACGACAGCGTATGGGCGACCGAGGCGAGGCTCTCGCGCTCCTCGCGCAGCGTGGTGCGGATCGCGTCGCCGCGCTCCTCCAGGCTGCGGGCCGTTTCCTCTACTGACGCCAGGCGCTCGGCGATCGAGCTCTCCAGCGTGCGGACACGGATCAGCGCGCCTTCCAGGCCCGTGTTCAGCGCGTCGATCTCGCGCCGAACCGCGCGGCCGAGGCGCTGGATCTCGCGCCCCGCGGCGGCGTCGGGCTCGATCAGCCGCGCCGCGATCTGCAGCAGGTCTTCGCTGGCAAGCTGCAGGCCCTGCGAGCGGCGGGCGAGGAGGGCGACGAACCAGGTCAGCGCAATCGGAAAGGCGACCGCGAAGCCGAGCCCCGCCAGCCAGGGCCAGTCCAGCGCCAGCACACCCTCGAGGCCGAGATAGCCCGACACGAACGCCGCCGCGCCGCCCAGCCAGAAGGCGCTGACGATGGCCGCGGCCAGATAGGGTCGCGTGCCGGGCTGGCGCAGGGCGTACCGCCGCGTGGCGTCGGTGAACTCCTCGGCGAAGCCCGCCGGCGCTGCCGGGGCGGGCTGCGACGGGATGTGCAGCGCTGCAACGTCTTTCAGTTCCATCGTCGGATTCCGGGTCCCGCCTCATTCCCGGCGTTGAAGCCGGAGCGCGTTTGAGCCAATCTTAACACGATTGGGCCAAGGTGCTGGTTAATGAAGCGGCGCAAAGCCGCTCTCGCTCGATCCGATGTGGGGCGTCATGGCGGCGATGGAAGACGGGCGGGCCCTCTGGGCCCCGACGATGGCTCAACGCAACTACCTGGCCCGCGGCCTGGAGCAGCCGGGCGGCAAGCTGCCCCTGTTCGACGAGGACGGCCAGTCGATCGATCCGCGCATCATCCGCGCCTGCCTCTCCCAGGGCTGGGCGATGCCGTGGTTCAACAACCCGATCAAGCCGGATTTCCTGGTCTGCCGGATCACCGAGGCCGGTCGCCGGGTGCTGATGACCGTCTCGTCAGAAATCCGTCACAACGTCGTTAACTGCGCTTAAGCGATCGCCGGATACACTGCGCCGCAGGGAGAATCCTGACGATGCCTGCTCAGGCCGCGCGCGCTATCGACTTCAATCATCTCGACGCCTACACGGCCGGCGATCAGGACCTGATCCACGAAGTGCTGCGCCTGTTCAAGGGACAGGTCGCCCATCTGCTCACCGTGCTGGCCGAGGCTGGCGATCCCAAGACCTGGAAGGACACCGCGCACGGCATCAAGGGTGCGGCGCGCGGCATCGGCGCCTGGCAGGTGGCGGAGGCGGCGGCCGAGGTCGAGAAGGCCGACTTCGCCAACCTGACCGGTCGCTTCGCCGCGCTCGCCCGCCTCGGCGCGGCGTTCGACTGCGTCCGGACCGAAATCGACGAAGAGCTGGCCTCGCCGTCCTGACGCGGCCTCAGCCGGCCAGCTTGAAATTCAGGATATAGGCATAGCCGCGCGACACGTCGCGATAGGCGATCGAGCCCTTGCCGGCCGCCGCGAGGCTCTCGAAATAGGCTTTCACCTCGGGCCGGAAGCGGACGTGGAACTGCTTGAGCCAGGCGCCCAGCAGCCATTTGAACCAGCCGGGCAGGCCCTTCTGGTCGCCGAAATCGACGACATGCAGCGTGCCGCCGGGCTTCAGCTCGCTCAGCGCATGATCGACCGCCGCCTGCCAGTCGTCCATGATCGAGAGGGCGTAGGAGAAGACGATGCGGTCGAATTTCGCGTCGAGGCCGAACTTGGCGGCCGAGAAGTCCTGCGCAAGCGCCACCAGCAGCGGCACCTTGTCCTTCAGCCCCGCCTTCTCGACCGAGGCGCTCGCCGTCTTCAGCATTTCGGCCGAGGCGTCGAAGCCGAAGAACCGTCCCTCCGGGTAGCGCTTCGCCATCAGGATCAGGTTGCGCGCCGTGCCGCAGCCCGCCTCGCACACCGTCTCGCCCGGCTGGACGTTCAACTCGCCGATCAGCGCGTCGCGTCCCAGCAGGTAGTACTTGCGCGAAGCGTCATAGACGTGCCGCGTCCAGCGATACATCCGGTCCATCGCCGGATGGGCGTCCTTTGCGGTGGCCATCAGCGCTTCTCGTAGATGTGGAAGCCGCCATAGATCGACGAGCGGTCCTGGCGGTGGAAGTCGTGGCTCTCGTCGGCCTGGTAGGCCCACTGGCCGAGGATGTCGGCGGGCAGCTTGCGCTCCAGCGGCGAGATCTCGCCGGCGGTGCGGAAGATGACCCGCGCGCCGGGGCCGGCGACGCGGGTGATCTCGCGCCACAATTCGGTGATCTGCTGCTCGTTCATCCAGTCCTGGGCATCGAGCAGGACGAAGCGGTCGAAGCTGTTTTCCGGCTTGGCGGCCAGGAAGTCCGTCATGATGACGTGGTTGACGTCGATGCGGTCGGTGCGGTCGCGCAGCAGCGCGAAGGTATCGGCCTTCAGATAGTCGGGGACCGCCAGGCGCTTCTCGGTGTCGTAGGCCCGGCTGAAGGCCTGCCAGGCGAAGTAGTTGTATTCGATGGGAAAATCGCAAGCCATCTTCTCGATGCGGCCGCGCAGCATGGCGGCCGTCTGGCCTTCCTGGGCCGAGCCGGCGAGCTCGTCGAACTGCTGCGGCGGGATGCCCAGCATGTAGTAGACGGTCGGCCGGTTGGCGACCCAGCGCACGAACCACGACTTGAAGACCCGCGCCCAGTCGCGCTCGAAGATCGCGCGCTGCTCCTCCATCGTGCGGGCGTGGAGGATCTTGGTCGTGTCGAGGCGATAGGCCCACGACATCCAGCGCATCAGGCCGATGAACTTTCCCAGCAGGCTGAAGCGGTAGAAGCCGCGCGCGAACATCGAGATCTTCCGGCGCAGGCGGAACACGCCCATTCGGCTGTTCCAGTGCGCCTTGGTCTCGGCATCGAGATGGGGCTCGAGATGGCTGCGGTAGACCTCGACGTTCCGGCTGTCCTTGCCCACGGCGAAAAACCGGAAGAAGGACTCGTAGTCCGGCGCGTGCTTCACCGCCGCGATCTTCAGCCGGGTCAGCGCAAGATGGTTGGGATTGAGATCGACCGCGGTGATCGACTTCGGGCCTACGGCGAGGTAGTTGAGGATATTGCAGCCGCCCGAGGCGATCGTGATGATCCGCGTTTCGGGTCCGATCCGCATCGCCTTGATGTCGACGTCCGGATCTTCCCAGATCTGGTTGTAGACGAAACCCTGAAAGAAGAACGTGAAGAGCCGCTCCATCCACCCGCGCTTCGTCGACCGGGGCGAAGTCTCGGCAGCTTTCTTCAGGAGTTCGTTGGCCATCGGCTCGCTTGGGCGGGGGATTCGGGAAAGCCGTGGTTCTAAGGGGGCCGTCCGGTGAAGGAAAGGCGAAATCGCCGCGGCACGCCGCCGGTCCACGCAAAGCTCGAAACCCGCCGGACCGCGCTGAAGCCGCCCGGACAGCAGCCCAGGGGCGGCAAAGGGCCGGCCCGGCGTGCGCCGGACGCCGAACTGCTGCAGGCGATCCGCGCCTGGGCCGGCGGCCGGGGCGGCGAGGTCGCGACCGACGATGCCCTCTCGGCTGCCGACCGGCCCGGCCGCTTCCGCCTCAAGGGGGCGCTCGACCGCTTCTTCCGCCACTACGCCCGCCTGTCCTGGCTGCTCGGCCGTCAGCGCCTTCCCGCCACGCCCGAAATGCTGTGGGGCGCCGCTGCCGTCGTCCTTGACGGCTGCGATCCCGATGCCGTCGCCCGTGCGGTTGCCGTAACGACAGCAGAGATCCGCGCGCTCGCCTCCACCTTCGGCCGCATCACCGGCGAGGGCCTGGAGCATGACGCCATGCCCGACTGGGTGCGGTTGGAGTGCCCGGAATACTATTATTCAATTTTGTCAGATAGTTTCGGTTTTTCTCTCAAGCAGGAATTGAGCGCGCTTGGGCTCCCCGCGCCGCTTGACATCCGCGTGAACACGCTGAGATCGACGCCGGAGAAACTGGTCGAGGCTCTGGCCGCGCTCGAGATCGAATTGAGGCCGGGCGTCTATGCGCCGCTCGCGCTTCACGCCAAAGGCCATCCCGACCTGGCGGCGACCGAGGCCTTCGCCGCCGGTCACTTCGACATGCAGGACGAGGGCTCGCAGCTCGTCGCCGCGCTGGCCGACGCCCGGCCGGGCCATCAGGTGCTCGATTTCTGCGCCGGGGCCGGCGGCAAGAGTCTGGCCTTGGCCGCCGCGATGGACAACCGCGGCCACCTCGTCGCCGCCGACACCAATGCCAAGCGTCTCGCCCGGGCGAAGCTCCGCTTCAAGCGGGCCGGCGTGGAGAACGCCGAGCGGCTTCAGCTCACCGGCCGCGACGACGACCCCTTCCTGAAGAAGAAGGCGACCCAGTTCGACCGGGTTTTGGTCGATGCCCCTTGCTCGGGCACCGGCGCCTGGCGCCGCCACCCGGAGACCAAGTGGAAGGCCGACGCCGGCCTCGACCGGCTGATTGCCCTCCAGCAGGCGATCCTCGCCCGCGCCGCCCGCATGGTGAAGCGCGGTGGCCGGCTGGTCTATGCGACCTGCTCGCTGGTCCCGGCCGAGAACGAGGCGCAGGCCGGGGCCTTTCTCGCAGCCCACCCGAATTTCCGCGCGATTCCGGCCGAATCCGTCTGGACCTCGGTGCTGCCGACGCCCTGGCCGTGCGGGGCGCCGGAGTATCTGAAGCTCACGCCCGCCCGGAACGGCACGGACGGGTTCTTCGCCGCGGTCTTCGAGCGCACGGCCTAGCCGGCGAGCCACGCCCACATCAACCGGCCGGGCAGGAAGCTCAGCAGCCCGGCGATCAGCAGCGCGCCGAAATAGAGGTTGAGAAGGTGCCGCTTGTGGTCGGCGATCCGGCCCTGCCGGGCCGCCGTGATGGCCTGCGCGAGCCCCACCAGGGTCAGCGGCACGAACAGGTGGATGAAGCTGAAGCCGCCGTCGTTGATGTGGCGGATGAACAGCGTCGATAGTGCCGTCACGCCCATCAGCACCATCCAGACCATCCCCAGAAGGCGATGGGCCGGTGTTCCCTTGGGGCCGAGAAATACAAGCAATCCCAGAGGGATGGCCGGGACTACTGTCGTGAGATGGACGATGATCGCGAGGTCCCGGGCGGCCTGCGTCTGCGGCGCGAGGCCCAGCCCGAGGCGGGCGAGGGCGGCGAGGCTGGCGGCCGTGAGGACGGCCCCGCCTGCCGCCAAGGCGATCCGTGTCGTTGGGGCGAGGTCGAAGGCGGGGCGGCGAAGGGTCTGGCTCGGCATGGTCACGGTCGGCTCCCTGAGGTCGGCTGGGCTCACGATGGCGCGGGGCTCCCGGCGTGCAATGTCGATTGCGCGGACGGGCGGGGCGCTTCGCGAATGGCGCGGAAATCCCGGCATTGCCGTTTCGCGAAGCGCGGACGGGCGCTACATCTGCCGTGTCAGGGAGCCGGCATGACCAGGGTGCGCACAGTGTTGATCGACCTCGCCATCCTGGCGGGCATCGGGTTCATGCTGGCGCTGCTGGGACCGTTCGGCAGTTTCGCCGCCCCGTTTCCGCGGCGGCTGGCCTACTGGGTCTGCCTGACCATCGGCGGCTATGCCTTCTATCGTCCGGCCCTGGGGGGCGCAGAGTGGCTGAGCGATCGGCTCGACCTGCCGCGCGCCGGCACCTGGGTCGCCGCCTGCCTGGTCGCCACCGTGCCGATGTCGATCCTGGTCTGGGGCGCCGGAGGCTTCTACCAGCCGCTCGGGATCCCGAGTTTCGAGGTCGCGGCAGCCTATTACGGCAATGTTCTGGTGGTCGCTGCCGTGCTCTGCCTGATCTTCTGGTTCGTGGGAGAGAACGCCGAACGGCGGCGGGCCTTGCCGCACCTCCTGCGGGCGCCGGCCCCCGTCGCAGAGGCCGTCCCGCCGCCGCCGCGCTTTCTCGACCGGCTGCCCGCCTCGGCCGGCCGCGATCTCATCGCGCTGGAGATGCAGGACCACTACGTCCTCGCCCACACGGCGACAGGGCAGGCGATGATCCTGATGCGGATGCGCGACGCGGTCGCCGAACTGGACGGGCATGAGGGCGCGCAGGTCCACCGCAGCTGGTGGGTCGCCCGCAAGGCGGTCCGCGAGGTGAAGCGGGACGGCCGCAATGTCCGTCTCGTCCTGACGCGCGGGCTGGAAGTGCCGGTCGCCCGCGCCGCCGTGGCGACGCTGCAGCAGAGCGGCTGGCTGTCGCGCTAGGCGTCAGCGCCAGGCCGAGACTCCGAAACGGATCAGCAGATCGCCGCTGAGACCGCCGATCAGCCGGCCGCGGCCGCGGCAGGCGAGGGCGGCGGCGGCAAGCCGACCCTCCTTCTTCAGCGCCTGCGCCCGCCGCGCGACATGGCTGAGCCGTTCCCAGATCGCCTCGCTGCCGGGCTCCAGCGGCGGCGAAGGCAGATCGGCAAGACCGGCGGCGAGGCCCGCCGCGTCGCCGCCCAGCGGGGCGATCGCCGCTGCCGCGTCCAGCGTTGCGCCGCTTGCGACCGCCACCGTTGCGCGCCACGGGGCGCCGCCCTCCGGCGCGCTCAGCGCCCGCGCCGCTTCCCAGACCAGATCGGCAGGTCCCGCTTCTGGCGGCACCGCCGCCCCTGGCGGCAGATGAAGATGCAGCGCGCCATGGGCCGCGAAGACATGCCAGGCGCCGGTCGCGCTCATGCTGGCGGCCGCCACCACCCCGGCCGGATCGTCGCCCGCCCCCGACAGCATGACCGGCGCGCCGCTGTAGAGGACGAGGCCGGGGCCGAAATCGAGACGGTGGACGCGCATGCAGCCTTCGTGGCCGCTCCGAGATTGCGCCGTCAAGGCCGCCCTGACATAAGCGCGCCCATGCCGGACCTAGCGACGCGAACCGAGGCGGTCGTCCCGCCCGCCGACTGCCCCGACATGGAAACCCTGCGCGGCCAGATCGACCGCATCGACCGCGCCCTCGTCGCCCTGGTCGCCGAGCGCACGGGCTATATCGCCCGCGCCGCCGAGATCAAGCAGCGCCGCGACACGGTGCATGACGACGCCCGCATCGAGGATGTGGTCGCCAAGGTCCGCCGCACCGCCGAGGCGCTGGGCGTCCCCGGCGCTCTCGTCGAGCCGGTCTGGCGCGAGCTGATCGCCCGCTCGATCGCCTATGAATTCGTGAAGTTCGACGCCAAGGGCTGACGTCAGCCGGGCGTCTTCGGCTTCACCGGCCGCATCAGGCCTTCCTGCACGACGCTGGCGACCAGCTGTCCGGCGCGGGCGTAGATCAGCCCACGATTGAAGCCGCGTCCGCCGGCCGAGACCGGCGCGTCATGGGCATAGAGCAGCCAGTCGTCGATTCTCAGCGGGTGGTGGAACCACATCGCGTGATCGAGGCTTGCGCCCATCATCTTGCCCGACATCCAGGAGATGCCATGCGGCTGCACGGCGGTATCCATCAGCGACATGTCCGAGGCATAGGCCAGCAGGCACTGGTGCAGGCGCGGATCGTCGGGCAAAGCGCCGTTGGCGCGGATCCAGGTATGCTTGAACGGCGGCCGGGGCGCCGGGTCGATCTCGTCGGGCGGATCGATCTCGCGCTGCTCGATCGGCCGGTCGCGCAGATGGTGCGCCTTCATGCGCTCCGGCAGGCGGTCGAGATAGGTTGCCCGGTGCTCGTCCTCGGTGGGCAGCGTCTCCGGCCCCGGCACGTCCGGCATCGGGAACTGGTGCTCCCAGCCCGGCTCGCTGACATGGAAGGAGGCTTCCATGTGGAAGATCGGCTTGCCGTGCTGGATCGCCACGATGCGCCGGGTCGTGAAGCTGCCGCCGTCGCGGCTGCGGTCGACCTCGTAGAGGATGGGGGCCTTGGGATCGCCGCCCAGCAGGAAATAGGCGTGGAAGGAATGGCACAGCCGGTCGTCGCCGACGGTGCGAAGCCCGGCCATCAGGGCCTGCGCCATGACGTGCCCGCCATAGACCCGCGTCTCGCGCTCCACCGGCGAGACGCCGCGGAAATAGTTGACCTCGACCTGTTCCAGGTCGAGCTGCTCAAGCAGTTCTTGCAGCGCCGCATTCATGCAGCCACTCTCCGGCGATGACAGGAATCCCGGGGGGCTTTAGACCACGCGGGACAGCCAAAACAAAGACCGGGAAGGGGCGCGGCGCATGAGTGACGTGACGGCAGGAGAGCGCGAGCCGACCGCGGGCGAACTGCGCATGGTCGTTACCGCCGCGTCGATCGGCACGGTCTTCGAGTGGTACGATTTCTTCGTTTACGGCACGCTGGCGGCGCTGCTGGGCGCGCTGTTCTTTCCCGCCGGCAACGAAACCGCCGCCTTCCTGCTCAGCCTCGCGACCTTCGGCGCGGGCTTCGTCGTGCGGCCCTTCGGCGCGCTCTTCTTCGGCATGCTGGGCGATCTGGTCGGGCGCAAATACACCTTTCTCGTCACCATCACGCTGATGGGCGTGGCGACCGCCGGCATCGGCTTCCTGCCGACCTTCGAGGATATCGGCATCACGGCCGCCGTGCTGCTGCTGATCCTGCGCCTGCTGCAGGGGCTGGCCATCGGCGGCGAGTATGGCGGCGCCGCGACCTATGTCGCCGAGCACGCGCCGCAGCACCGGCGCGGCTATTTCACGTCCTACATCCAGGCGACCGCGACCATCGGTCTCTTCCTCTCGCTCGCCGTCGTCTCGATCTGCCGCATCTCGCTGGGCGAGGAGGCTTTTCGCGAATGGGGCTGGCGCATCCCCTTCGTGCTCTCGCTGCTGCTGCTGGCGATCTCGATCTACATCCGCATGAAGCTCAGCGAGTCGCCGGTCTTCCGCGCGATGAAGGAAGAGGGGCGCGGCTCGAAGAAGCCGATCCGCGACAGCTTCGGCAACTGGGCCAACCTCAAGATCGTGCTCATCGCCTTCGCCGGCGCCTGCATCGGCCAGGGCGTGCTGTGGTACACCGCGAATTTCTACGCGATGCTCTACATGCAGAACGTCTTGGGCGTCGGCTATCTCGACACCTATCTGCTGCTCGCCCTCGCGCTGCTGATCGGCATGGCCCTCGTCATCTTCTTTGGCTGGCTGTCCGACCGGGTGGGCCGCAAATGGCTGATGATGGGGGCGTGTCTTCTGGGCGCGCTGACCATCCAGCCGGCCTTCCACCTGCTGGCGCGGGCCGTGAACCCGGCGCTGATGGAGGCCAACGACAAGAACCCCGTCACGCTCCAGGCGAACCCCGCCCAGTGCGGCATGGTGATCTTCGCCGACCCCACGACGGGGTGCCAGAAGGTCCGCGCCCTGCTGTCGAAGGCGGGGGCACAGTTCTCGACCGTGCCCATCGAGGGCGACCGGGTGCTCGTCGCCATTCCCGGCGTCGATCCGGCCAAGGCCGGCGGCGAGGAGCCCGGCCTCGCCGAGGGTCCGGGCGAGTCCGTCTTCGTGATCGAGGGCGCCGACGTGCCGGCCGCCGAGATCCGCAGCCACCTCACCGCGGCCGGCTACCCCGAGAAGGCCGACCCGGCCCAGATGAACTGGCCGCTGGCGATCGCCGTCCTCACCTGGCTCGTCACCATCGCCGCGATGATCTACGGCCCGATCGCCGCCTTCCTGGTGGAGCTGTTCCCGACGCGCATCCGCTACACCTCGCTGTCGCTGCCCTACAACATCTCCAATGGCCTCATCGGCGGCTTCCAGCCTTTCGTGTCCTTCGCGATCATCACCGCGACCGGCGATATCTTCGCCGGCCTCTGGTACCCGATCGCGGTGGCGGCGATCTGTTTCCTGGTGGGCGCCTTCCTGATGCCGGAGACCAAGGACCGCAGCCTGCACGACGACGACGCCCGGCCCGCATGACGAGGCGGCTGCGCAATTTCGGGCTGGCCGAGACGGTCGAGACCCAGATGCGCGTGCGCGAGTGGGCCGAGCTCCGCTTCCTCCCCGACGACGAGGACATCGTGATGGTGACCCAGATCGAGTGCGGCCAGCCGGGCTGCCCGCCGCTGGAAACCGTCATCGCCCTCATGCGCCCGGGCCGGGCGGCGGTGAAGTTCAAGATCTACAAGGCGCTCGCCGACGTGACCGCCGAGGACGTGCGGCGCCTCGGCAAGCCGGGCTGGACGATGAGGGACGAGGGCCGCGGCTGGTAGCCCGCGCCCATCCCCGTTTTCGGGGATTGAAAGCGCCCCGCGTCCGCGCCCTAATTCCCTCCAGCTCGCGCGACCCAGGAAGGGGGTGCCATGGCACTTGCCGGAGTCCAGCGCCCATACCGGCTCTACATCATCGACGGCACCGGTCCTTCCGACGACAACGACTATGCTTCGAGCATGCGGAACTCGTTCTGCAATCAGCTCGACGCCGCCTGCGGCCCCAGCGCCTTTTATGCGCGAGGCCCGACGAATCCCGGCTTTGAATTGATGAGCCTTGCCGCTGCTGCGGTAAATTGGCTCGGCGCCCAGAAGCAGGCGTTGCCGGAGGCCAGGATAATGCTGGCCGGGTACAGCCGTGGCGCAACGGCGGCCATTCTCGCCGCGCGGCATCTGAGGCCGCGGCGGATCGATGTCGATGCGCTGTTTCTGTTCGATGCCGTCTTGATGCAGACGCAGTTGGCGGCTCACACGCTGACGTCGAACATCCGGCATGCCTATCACATCATGCGCCCCAGCCCCGATGTTGCCGATCACCGCGGCTTGATCGGCAAGTACGAAGGCACGATCCTCGACGAGGTCTGGGACATCGGCGAGGCGGGCGGCTGGACGCTCGGCCGCAAGGCGAATCCCTTCCGGCCGGACTGGGGCAATTGCGGCCGCATGGTGGAAGATCCCGCGCGCACCGCATTCCAGTCCATGCGCCTCGGCATCGGAACCCACGGTGCCCTTGGCGGCGTCGGCTGGAACGGCGTCGAACGCGACGAGGAGGCTCAGGCGCTGGTGGCGAAATGGATGAACGCCTATCTGGCGCTACAGGGATTGCCAGCCTGCCTGAAGAGCCTTCCGCCGATGGCCCGGCTTCCGTCCGTCGGGATGCAGACCGTCCCCGAGATGATCGAGGAGCGGGGCCGGAAGAGAAAGCCCTCGAAGCTTCCCGTCGAGACGGTGCGCCGGCCGAAATACTAGCGGCCGACCGTCTAGAGCGTCGCGACGAAATCCAGGCCGATGTCCAGAACGCTCGCGCTGTGGGTGAGCGCCCCCACCGAGATCAGGTCGATGCCGGTCTCGGCGATGGCCCGCACCGTTTCCAGGTTGACCCCGCCCGAGGCCTCCAGGATCGCCCGTCCGGCATTGATCGCCACTGCCTCGGCGAGCGTCGCGGGCGTCATGTTGTCGAGCAGCACGATGTCGGCCTTCTCGGCGAGCGCCGTCTCGAGCTGCGCCAGCGTATCGACCTCGACCTCGATCTTGACCATGTGCCCGGCATGGGCGCGGGCAAGTCGGATCGCCGCCGCGACGCCGCCCGCCGCCGCGACATGATTGTCCTTGATCAGCACCGCATCGTCGAGGCCGAAGCGGTGGTTCGCGCCGCCGCCGCAGCGCACGGCGTATTTCTCGAAGGCGCGCCAGCCGGGCGTCGTCTTGCGCGTGTCGACGATGGTGGCGCGCGTGCCGGCGATCCGCGCCACATAGGCGGCGGTCAGCGTCGCCACGCCCGACAATCGTCCGGCGAAGTTCAGCGCCACCCGTTCCGCCGACAGCAGCGCCCGCGTCCGCGCCTCGATGGTGGCGATGACCGCGCCCGGCGCCGCGTCCGCGCCGTCGGGGATCTGGGCCGCGAACGCCGCGTCGGGATCGAGCGCCCGGAAGGCGAGGCGCGCGAAGGCCAGTCCGGCCACACGCCCGCCCTTGCGCGCCCCGATCGTCACGCGGGCCCGCGCCTCGGCCGGAATGATCGCGTCGGTCGTCACGTCGCCGGCCCGGCCGAGGTCTTCGGCCAGCGCCGCGCGTACCGCGGGATCGATCATCAGATCGGGCAGGGGGATCACGCTCATCTCGTCCTCATGCGGCCCGGTCGAAGCCGCCGGCCAGCGCCTCGGCGGCCACCGCCTCCGCCGCGCTCAGCGTCGTGCAGGTGCGCCGCTTCCAGTCGTCCGACGCCTCGGGGAAGTCGCTGCGGTAATGGCCGCCGCGGCTCTCGGTGCGCGCCCAGGCGGCGCCGGCGATCAGCAGCGCCGCGTCGGCGGCGGCCGAGACCGTCTCGCCCAGTTCGCCGTTCCGCAGCGCCGCGATATCGGCGAGCGCCGCGGTCAGCGAGCCGGCGTCGCGCTCGACGCCGACATGCGCGCTCATCGTATGGCGCAGCAGGCGGATCGCCGCGGCATCGTCGGCGAAGCTGCCCTGCGGGGCGGGCGGCAGCGCGAAGCGTCCGCCGTCCAGGGGCGTCGCATCGATGTCGGCGGCCGCCCGGGCGCCGAAGACGATCGCCTCCAGCAGCGAGTTGGAGGCGAGACGGTTGGCGCCGTGCAGGCCGGTCGAGGCGCATTCGCCCGCCACCCACAGGCCCGCGATGGTCGAGCGCGCATGGATGTCGGAGGCGATGCCGCCCATGTGGTAGTGCGCCGCCGGAGCGACCGGGATCGGCTGCACGCGCGGGTCGATCCCCGCCGCGATGCAGCTCGCATAGACGGTCGGGAAGCGATCGGGGAAGGCCTCGCCCACCGCCTTCCTCGCGTCGAGCAGCACGCGCCGCCCGGCCTTGATCTCGCGGAAGATGCCGCGCGCCACGATATCGCGCGGCGCCAGTTCGCCGTCGGCATGGGCGGCCAGCATGAAGCGCTCGCCCTGGTCGTTCAGCAGCGTCGCACCTTCGCCGCGCAGCGCCTCGGTGGCGAGCGGCGCGGGGTCGCGCCCCACGTCCAGCGCGGTCGGATGGAACTGCACGAACTCGGGATCGGCGATCACCGCCCCGGCCCGCGCCGCCATGGCGATGCCGATGCCGCGCGCCGTCACTGGGTTGGTCGTGACCTCGTAGAGCCCGCCCGCGCCGCCCAGTGCGAACAGCACCGCGTCGGCGACCACCGCAACGCGCCGTCCGGCGGCGTCGCGCGTCCACACGCCACGCGCCCGTCCGTCCGCCATGATGAGGCCGGTGGCGCGCAAGCCGTCGATGACGCGGATATCGTCGCGCGCCCTGACCGCCCCGGCCAGCGTCGCCATGATCGCCGCGCCGGCCTGGTCGCCCTTCACGCGCACGATGCGGCGCCGTCCATGCGCCGCCTCGCGCCCGAGCACCAGATGGCCCGCCGCGTCGCGGTCGAACGGCGCGCCGATCCGCACCAGATCCTCGATCCGTGCGGCCGCTTCCTCGGTCACGAGCCTTGCGACGGCTTCATCGACGATCCCGGCGCCCGCCGCGATCGTGTCGGCGGCGTGCAACGCCGGGCTGTCGTCGGCGCCGACGGCCGCGGCGATGCCGCCCTGCGCCCAGGCCGACGAGGCGTTGGAGCCGATCGGCGATCCGGCGAGGATCGTCACCGGGCGCACCTTGAAGGCGAGCGCCGCGAACAGCCCCGCGAGCCCCGCCCCGACGACGAGGGCCGGCCCCGCGTCGATCGTCTCGAAGTCGGTCATGGCGTGGCCTTTCAGGCCGCGTGCGCGCGCATGCGCGGCGAGCCGACCTTCAGCATCGCCTCGACCGCCGCACGGGCCCGCACCGCGATCTCGGGATCGACCGTCACCTCGTGGGTCATGGTCTCCAGCGCGTGCAGGATCTTGGGCAGCGTGATGCGCTTCATGTGCGGGCACAGATTGCACGGCCGCACGAACTCGACGTCGGGCAGCGAGGCCGCCACGTTGTCGCTCATCGAGCACTCCGTCACCATGACGACGCGCTTGGGCCGCTTGCCCTCGACATAGCCGATCATCGCGCTGGTCGATCCGGCGAAGTCGGCCTCGGCGACGACTTCGGGCGGGCACTCGGGATGGGCCAGCACCACGACGCCGGGGTGCGATTTGCGGAAGGCGCGGATGTCGTCGGCGGAGAAGCGCTCGTGCACCTCGCATGAGCCCGCCCAGGTGAGGATCTCCACCTTGGTCTGGTTGGCGACGTTGCGGGCGAGATACTGGTCGGGGATCAGGAAGACGCGGGGCGCCCCCAGCGACTCCACCACGTCGACCGCGTTCGACGAGGTGCAGCAGATGTCGCTCTCGGCCTTCACCTCGGCCGAGGTGTTCACATAGGTGACGATCGGCACGCCCGGGAAGCGCTCGCGCAGCAGCCGCACGTCGGCGCCGGTGATCGAGGCGGCGAGCGAGCAGCCGGCCGCGAGGTCGGGGATCAGCACGGTCTTGTCCGGGCTGAGGATCTTCGAGGTCTCGGCCATGAAGTGGACGCCGGCCTGGACGATGATCTTCGCATCGGTCTTCGCCGCCTCGCGCGCCAATTGCAGCGAGTCGCCCGAGAAGTCGGCGACGCAGTGGAAGATCTCCGGCGTCTGGTAGTTATGGGCGAGGACGACCGCGCCCATCTCCTTCTTCAGCCGGTTGATGGCGTCGATATAGGGCGCGTGCATGCGCCATTCGATCTCGGGGATGATCGAGCGGACGCGCTCGTAGAGCGGCGCGGTCGCGCGCGCGACTTCAGGCGTGAAGGTGAGATCCGTTTCCATACCCTTGCCCTCCGAGATATGCTCTACATGAGCATATATACGACCCGAAGAAGAGCGGTTCAAGACCGCCGATCGGGAATTATGCTAGGGCTGAGCATATAAAAATCAAGAGCCTGCCACGAAGGTCAGCAACGCGGCCGTCAGTCCGGACGCCAGCGGCAGCGACGGGTCGCTGTAGGCGGCGATATTGGCCGCCCGGTCGGCCGGCACGGCCTTCAACACATGGTTCATGCCCTCGACGATCGTGTAGGCCGCGTCCGGCCGGGCCGCGTGCAGCCTTTCTGCGTCGCTCACCAGAACCTGGAGATCGGTCGTCCCCTGCACGATGGCGACCTTGCCGGGGATCTTGGCGATCTCGATGGCGGGATCGTAGCGGAACCACGAGATCAGATAGGGTTGCACGCTCGGCCGGAAGAGGGCGGCGAGGGCAGGGGCGGGATTGGGGTCGAGTTCCCCGGCCTCCAGCTTCTTCAGCGTCGGCTCGGCGAGTTCGGCCGCGACCGGGCTGTTGGCGGCGAGTTGGCGGCGCAGCACGTCGGCCGCCTTCTCGCCGACCCCGGCGAGGCTCACATAGCCCGCGACGTCCGCCGACTGCGCCACGACCGCGCCGATCAGCGCGCCTTCCGAGTGGCCGATGACGAAAACGCGGCGGACGCGGGGCTGCGCCTTGACGAAGGCGAGCCAGGCCCGCGCATCGTCGATATAGGTCTCGAAGCGCAGATCCTCCTCGCGCGTCATCGCCGCGGCGCTCGCCGCGATGCCGCGCTTGTCGATGCGCAGCGTGGCGATGCCGGCATAGCCCAGCGCTTCGGCCAGCAGCTTCAGCGAATTGTTCTGCATGCCGGTCTGGTTGCCGTTGCGGTCCGTCGGGCCGGACCCTGCCAGGATCAGGACGGCGTCGAAGGCGGTGACATAGTCGTCGGGCGCGATATAGGACCCGTGAAGTGCGCCGGCACCCTCGCCGATCGTGACCGCCTGCTCGGTCCAGGCGACCAGTTCGAGGGCGCGGGCCGGAGCGCCCGTGCCGGCGGCGCCCGCTGCCATCAGAAAGCTCAAGATCGCGAACCATGCGAGCCGGGTCATCTCCTGCCTCCCCGGGCGACCGTCAGCTTCACGCCCGGCGCCGGCCGCTCGCGCAACACCTCGCGGCGGAAGCGGAACTTCTCGGCCGGCCGGCCCTTGGCCTGCGCCGACATTCGTCCGGTCCCTTCCACCAGCCCCGCGCTTTCCACCAGACGGCGGAAATTCTGCTTGTGCACCTGGGCGCCCGAGATCGCCTCGACCGTGCGCTGCAATTCCAGCAGCGTGAACTCCGGCGGCATCAGCTCGAAGACCACGGGACGGTATTTCAGCTTGCCGCGCAGCCGACCGATGGCGGTGGCGAGGATGCGCCGGTGATCGAAGATCATCGGCACGCCAAGTTCGACGACGGCCTGGCTTGAGGGCGCGAATTCGCGCCCGTCGATCCGCGCCTCGGCCACCAGCCCGGCCTCGTAGAGCAGCTCATAGCGCTCCAGCGTCTTTTCCTCGTCCCAGGGCAGCCCGTCGAAGCCGAAGCAGAGCCGCGCCCGGTCCCAGCGCGCCTCGCGCGCCGCGCCGCCCTGCGCCGCCCAGGCTTTCAGGCGCGGCAGGATCGCCTCGTCGATGGCGGCCGGCCGGGCGGTGCGCCAGTCCTCCCAGGGGAAATAGGCATACCAGTCGCGCCACGCGGCATCGGGCGCGGTCGCCGCGCCCTGCGCCCGCACCAGCGCCAGATAGCCGACCGAGACGACGCGCGGCCCTTCGCCCGGCTTCACCTCGTGACGGCCGCGGTCGCCGAACGTGTAGAGCTGCTCGACATAGCCCATGTCGAGCCCGGTCTGGTTCTTCACCCAGCTGCGAAGGCCGGCCTCCAGGGTGCGGTGTTCGAACGGCTCGAACGGGCCGAAGGGTAGGCCGTCGCGCTCGGGCCGCACGCCCTTGGCCGGGTCCGGCACGACATGGCGCACCGCCAGCACGTGCGGGCCGCCGTCCAGCATCGCGACGATCGCGGCGTTGAGCCCGATGACGACCGCCTGGCTGTGCGAGGCGAAGGGCATGACCTCAGTCCGCCTCGCCGGGAATGAAGGCGGGCAGTTCGAACAGATAGCCCTCGCTCGCCGGGCGGGCCGGGCCGACCGCGTCCAGCGCATCGACCATCCGGCCGCCGCGCCCCAGCAGGTCGTCGGCATGGGCGGTGAGCAGCCGGTTGGGCGCGATATGCGGCGCCAGGCGGCGCATCCGGGCGAGGATGTCGGTCTCGTCGCGCTCCGGGTTCAGCTTGCACAGCGCCATGAACATCGAGGCGGTCGAACGGCTGATCCCGGCCCAGCAATGGATCAGCATCGGTGCGCTCCGGTCCCAGTCGTCGACGAAGGCGAGCACCCGGGCGGCGTGGCCGGCGGAGGGCTCGGTCTGCCCGGCGATGGGCGCGGCGATGTCGTTCACCTGGATGCGCAGATGCCGGGGCGGGGCGAAGGCGCCATGGTGCTCGATCATGTAGTCCGGCCCCAGCAGCGTCAGCAGGTGCGAGGGAGCGTGGGCGCGGACCGTTTCGTCGACCAGCGACAGCGGGGTGACCATGATGCGCGGCATGTCAGGGATGCGCCTCCAGTTCGCGGAACCGCTTGACGAAACGCTGCTGCGCCTCGACCGGGCCCCAGGGCTCCAGCCGCTTGTTCGGCACGCCCTTGGGCTCGCCGAACAGCTTGCGCGCCTCGGCGGCGTCGAAGCCGGCGAGCTGCGTCGCCTCGAAATAGGCCGCCGCCGCGTCCGCCTTCTTGATCAGCCGGTGCAGCGTCTCGGGCGTCTTCGCCGTCACGCCGAAGCGCACATGGATCGCCGCCAGCAGGCGGTTTTCCAGATCCTTGTAGTTGATCCCGACCGCCCGCTTGAACGGCGAGATCAGGTCGCCGATGACGTATTCGGGCGCATCGTGCAGCAGCGCCGCCAGCCGCGCCTCGCGGGCAAGGCCGGGCTTCATCTGCACGGCGATGCGCTCCACCAGCATGCAGTGCTGGGCGACCGAGAAGGCATGGGCGCCCTTGGTCTGGCCGTTCCAGCGCGCCACGCGGGCGAGGCCGTGGGCGATGTCCTCGATTTCGATATCGAGCGGCGAGGGATCGAGCAGGTTCAGGCGGCGGCCGGAGAGCATTCGCTGCCAGGCGCCCGCCGGGGCTTTGGCGTTGGGCATGGTGGTTCCGCTTGGGGCCATCTGTTTGCCGCCGCGCCTTGCCCGGCGCAAGCGCCGCGTCGCGCTTATGCACAACCCTGGCGCCGCATTGACCGAACGCAATGAGTTCGGGCAGGACTAGGGTTCGTGTGACTGACGTCCCTTCTGGAGAATGCCATGTCCGGCCTGAAACGCATCCGCCTCGAGCTCGCTCGCGATCCGCAATACCCGGAAGGCTCGCCGGCCATCGGCTACGACATCGTCGCGCCGCTCGCGGATGACGGCCATCTCGATCAGGCCGCCTGGGCCGCGGCGCCGGCGGCCTGCACGGTCCGCCACTTCGCCAACGCCTTCCAGGAGCGCGGCCTGCTCAAGCACGGCCCGGCCGGCTGGTTCTTCGACTACAAGGCCGGCCAGAGCGACGACGAGCCGCTCTTCAAGCTCGACAGCCACGTCCTCACGCCGGGCGAGTACGTCTCGGTCACCGAGCACAACGGCAAGCTGATGACCTTCAAGGTGGTCAGCGTGGAAGCGGCCTGAACGGCCGCTACGCCATCTTGCGCACGATCACCGTGCCGGCCGAATAGCCCGCCCCGAACGAGCAGATGAGGCCGAGATCGCCGGCCTTCAGGTCGTCCTGGTATTTGTGGAAGGCGATGATCGAGCCGGCTGAGCTGGTGTTCGCGTATTCGTCGAGGATCACCGGGCTCTCGCCGGGATGGGGATCGCGCCCCAGCACCCGGCGGGCGATGAAGTCGTTCATGTTGATGTTGGCCTGATGCAGCCATAGCCGCTTCAGCGCGCCTGGCTCGATGCCCCGTTCGGCGGCATGGGCGAGGATCATGTCCGAGACCATCGGCACGACCTCCTTGAAGACCTTGCGCCCCTCCTGCACGAACAGCTTGTCGGTCTTGCCCACGCCTTCGGGCGCGCAGCGGTTCAGGAAGCCGAAATTGTTGCGGATATTGTTCGAGAACTGGGTCTTCAGCCTGGTGTCGACGATCTCGAAGGCATGCGGCGAGGTCGCCTTGTCGGAGGCTTCCAGCAGGACCGCCGTGGCCACGTCGCCGAAGATGAAGTGGCTGTCGCGGTCGCGGAAATTGAGATGGCCGGAACAGATCTCCGGGTTCACCACCAGGATCGCGCGGGCGTGCCCGGCGCGGATCATGTCGGCCGCCGCCTGGATGCCGAAGGTCGCCGACGAGCAGGCGACGTTCATGTCGAAGCCATAGCCCTCGATGCCCAGCGCGAACTGGATCTCGATCGCCATCGCCGGATAGGCGCGCTGCATGTTCGAGGCGGCGCAGATCACGCCGTCGATGTCTGCGGGGCCGCGCCCGGCCTGGGCCATCGCCTGTTTGGCCGCCGCGACGCCGATCTCGGCCAGCACCGAGATTTCGTCGTTGGGGCGCTCGGGAATGCGCGGCGTCATCGTGTCGGGGTCCAGAACGCCCGCCTTGTCGATGACGTAGCGGCTCTTGATGCCGCTCGCCTTGACGATGAACTCGACGCTGGACTCGGTCAGCGCCGGCATGGACCCGGCGGCGATCTCGGCGCTGTGGGCCTCGTTGTGGCGGCGGACGAAGCTGTTGAAGGCGGCGACGAGTTCCTCGTTGGAAATCGCGTTGGGCGGGGTGTAGAGCCCGGTCCCGGTAATGGCGACGCTGGTGGTCACGCGTGGGCGTCCTCGTTTTCGTGGCGGGCGGCGGGGGCCGCGTCTGCAACTCGTTTACGCCAATCCAAAACCGCCGGAAAGCGCGTGTTCCGCCGCAGTGCGGCATGAGGTAAAGGGGACCATGAGCGGCGCACTGGTTCTCTTCTCCGGCGGGCAGGATTCGGCGACCTGCCTCGCCTGGGCGCTCGACCGTTACGAGACGGTCGAGACGGTCGGCTTCGCCTATGGCCAGCGCCATAAGGTCGAGCTGGACGTCCGCCCCCGCGTCCTCGCCCGGCTGAAGCGCGACTTCCCCGCCTGGGGCGCGCGCCTTGGCCCCGACCATGTGCTCGACCTCGGCCTGCTGGCGGAGATCGGCGGCACCGCGCTCACCGACGGCACGGCGATCGAGATGGGGGCGAACGGCCTGCCGACCACCTTCGTGCCGGGCCGCAATCTCCTCTTCTTCACCGCCGCCGCCGCGCTCGCCTATCGCCGGGGGCTGAAGCGCCTCGTCGGCGGCATGTGCGAGACCGACTATTCGGGCTATCCCGACTGCCGCGACGACACGCTGAAAAGCCTCCAGGTCAGCCTCAATCTCGGCATGGAGCGGCGCTTCGTGATCGAGACGCCGCTGATGTGGATCGACAAGGCCGAAACCTTCGCGCTCGCCGAACGGCTGGGCGGCGCGGACTTCCTCGACCTGATCCTTGAGGAAACCCACACCTGCTATGTCGGCGACCGCG
>JAEUMK010000035.1 GCA_016792565.1 Alphaproteobacteria bacterium | reverse complement strand
TTGGTCGCGCGAGGCGTCCGGTAACGGACGTCCCAGAGGAATGGTCATCCATCCGCGCAAGCGGGGGACAGAACCCGGCTTACAGGCCATCTGACGCATTTTCGACATCGCCAGCCCACACCGCCGGCCCTTCGGCGAGGCTCCACAGAGTTCTTCACAGGGCGGAGCGGGCCCGGCCGGGCATGCGGGCCGTGCAGGGCGGGGCGGGGAAATCGGGCGCCTGAGGCCGGTATTCCGGGGTATCAACAGATGTATGCACAGATGTTCTTGCGATGTTCCGGTTTTTACCAATTGTTTACTGTATAGTTGCACAGTTGCGTCCACAGATCGGGAAAAAGTCCAGACGTTTCAAAGTTCTACAGCCGAATTCCATTGACGGCCCGGTTTTCCCCATGGTATCCCAAATTGTCCCAAGCGAGGGGCGAGGGGTGCCCGTCCGGGCCCATTCAGCGATCGCCGCCTGAGTCAGCCCTTGCGCCGCCTTGTTGCCGGGATGTCCGGCATGGGGATGCCGGGAATGGCGGGGTTCATGTCGAAGTTCTTTTCGAATTTCGAGAAACAGATCGACGCGAAGGGCCGCGTTTCGGTCCCGGCGCCGTTTCGCGCCGCGCTGGGCGCCTTGGGCGGCGACCGCATCTATTGCTTCCCGAGCTTCGTCGACGCCGCCATCGAGTGCTATCCGCCCGAGGCCTATTTCGCGCTGCTGGAGCGGATCGAGGGCATCGTCGAAAGCCCCGAGGCGCGCGAGCAGCTTGAGCTGGCCGTCATCACGCGCGGCGTCGAACTCGCCTTCGACGGCGAGGGCCGCGTCAGCTTTCCCGAGCGCATCCTGAAAGCCGCCGGCATCGACAAGGCGATCACCTTCGCCGGGCGCGGCGACCGCTTCCAGGTCTGGTCGCCCGAGGCCTTCGCCGCCGTCGAGGCCGCCGCCATGGCCAAGGCGGCGCAGTTCCGCCATCTGCTGCTGACCGGCAAGGGCCCGATCCTGCCGCCCGCCTCGAAGGCCGCGGCCAAGGCGGAGGGCGCGGAATGAGCGCCCGCCACATCCCCGTCCTGCTGGACGAAGTGGTCGCCGCGCTGGCGCCCAAGGCCGGCGAGCGGATGATCGACGGCACGTTCGGGGCCGGCGGCTATGCAAGCGCGATCCTGGCGGTTCCCGGGGTCAGCGTGCTGGGCATCGACCGCGACCCGTCTGCGATCGCGGCGGGCGAGGCGCTGGGGCTGGCCGGGCTGACCCTGGTGCGCGGCGTCTATTCCGACATGGAGGCGCTGGCCGAAGAGGCCGGTTTCGCCCCCGCCGACGGCATCGTGCTGGATATTGGCGTTTCGTCCATGCAGATCGACGAAGCGGCGCGCGGCTTCTCGTTCCAGAAGGACGGACCGCTCGACATGCGCATGTCGGGCGAGGGGCCGAGCGCCGCCGATGTCGTCAACCGGGCGGGCGAGGGCCTGATCGCCGACATCCTCTTCCACTATGGCGAGGAGCGCCGGGCGCGGGCGATCGCCCGGGCGATCGTCGCGGCGCGGCGCGCGCAGCCCTTCGCGCGCACCGGCGAGCTGGTGCAGACGGTGGAAAGCGTGCTGGGGCGCGGCCGTCCCGACCAGAGCCATCCGGCGACCCGCACCTTCCAGGCGCTGCGCATCTATGTGAACGACGAACTGGGCGAACTGACGCGCGGGCTGGAGGCGGCCGAGCGGCTGCTGGCCCCCGAGGGCCGTCTCGCCGTCGTCACCTTCCATTCGCTGGAGGACCGCATCGTGAAGCGGTTCCTCGCGGCGCGCTGCGGCCGCCAGGCCGGGCCGTCGCGCCATGTCCCGGCCGCCGCCACGGTGGCGCCCAGTTTCGCGCCCATCACCAAGGGTGCGGTGGCCCCGGGCGAGGCCGAGCTGAAGCGCAACCCGCGCGCCCGCTCGGCCAAGCTGCGCGCCGCCAGCCGTACCCATGCCCCGGCCCACAAGGCCGAGGCGCGTTCGCTCGCCGTGCCTGAAATTACTCAAGAGGAGTGGTCGCGATGATCCGCGCTCTCAACCTCGCCATGTTGGCGCTTACCGTCGTCATCTGCTTCGGCCTCTACCGCGTGACCCACGCGGCGCAGGAACGCGAGGCGGACCTCCAGTCGATCGAGTCGAGGATCGCCGAGGAGGAGCGGGCGATCGGCGTGCTGAAGGCCGAGTGGACCCATCTCAGCCAGCCCTCGAAGATGCAGGCGATGGCCTCGCGCTATCTCGACCTGGAGCCGATGAAGGCGACCCAGATCGCCTATCTCAACGACATTCCGATGCGTCCCGAGGGCGCCGCGACGATGGCCGACCTCGCCGCGCTGCCTTTCGCCAGGGGCGCGGACGGCGCGCCGGTCTATGACGACACGGTGCCTACGCCGCTGGCCAAGCCCGCCGGCGTGAGGCGCTGAGCATGGGGCAGGCCGGCGAAGACGCGCGCGCCCGGCGCGGCCGCGACAGACCCGAACCGACGCGCGGGCGCATCGCCTTCGCGGCGGCGCTGTTCGTCGGGCTGTTCGCGCTGATCACCGGGCGCATGGCGCAGATCGCCCTGTTCTCGGGCGGCGACCAGGGCGGCGTGCCGGTCCGGGCCGAGGCCGCCCCGGAAGGACGCCCCGACATTCTCGACCGCAACGGCGTCATCATGGCGACCGATCTCGCCGTCGCCTCGATCTATGCCGATCCGCGCAGCGTCTGGGACGCCGCCGAGACGGCGCGGGCGCTCAACGGCGTCTTCCCCGAACTCGACGTCGAGGAGCTGACGGCCAAGCTGCAGGCCAAGACCGCCTTCGTCTGGGTGAAGCGCGACATCACCCCGCGCCAGCACGCGGCGGTGCACGACCTCGGCCTGCCGGGCATCTCGTTTCGCCAGGAGCTCAAGCGCGTCTATCCCAACGGCCGCGCCGCCGCCCATGTGCTGGGCTTCGTCGACGTCGACAACAAGGGCCTCGCCGGCATCGAGCAGGCGATCGACACCTCGCTGGCGGCGCGCACCGCGCATGGCGAGCCGGTGAAGCTGTCCATCGACCTGCGCGTCCAGCACGTGGTGGCGGACGAACTCGCCAAGACGATCGAGAAGTTCAGCGCGCTCGGCGGCGCCGGCCTGGTGATGGACGTCGATACCGGCGAGGTCGTCGCCATGGTGTCGCTGCCCGACTTCGATCCCAACCACGTCAACGACGATCCGGCCGAGAACCGCTTCAACCGCAACACGCTCGGCGTCTACGAGATGGGCTCGACCTTCAAGTCGTTCAACACCGCGATGGCGCTGGACGCCGGGGTGTCGTCGAAGGACTATTTCGACGCCCGCTCCTCGATCAGGATCGGCCGCTTCACGATCAAGGACTATCACCCGATGGGCCGCGCCCTGACGGTGGAGGAGATCTTCGAGCACTCGTCCAATGTCGGCTCGGCCAACATGGCGCGGAAGATGGGCGCGGCGCACCAGAAGGCGTTCCTCGCCTCGCTCGGCCAGCTCGACCCGATCCCGCTGGAGCTGCCCGAACGCGGCATGCCGCTGTCGCCCTCGAACTGGGGCGAGGTGTCGATGCTGACGATCTCGTTCGGGCACGGCATCGCGGTGAGCCCGATGCATGTCGTCACCGGCGTTTCGGCGATGGCCAATGGCGGTCTCTACATCGCGCCGACCGTGCTGGCGCGCGAGGCGGGCAAGCCCATCGCGGCGCATCGCGTGCTGAAGGCCTCGACCAGCGCCGAGATGAACCGCCTCTTCCGCGTCGTGGTCGAGAAGGGCACGGCGCGCAAGGCCGACGTGCCCGGCTATCCGGTCGGCGGCAAGACCGGCACGGCCGAAAAGGCCAAGGGCCGCGGCTATGCCCGCAAGGCGCTGCTGTCGTCCTTCATCGGCGTCTTCCCGGCGGGCGATCCGCAATACGCGGTGCTCGTCATCATCGACGAGCCCAAGGGCATCAAGGAAACCTCCGGCTATGCGACCGGCGGCTGGACGGCCGCGCCGGCGACCAGCCAGATCGTCGCGCGCATCGCGCCGATGCTGGGAGTGGAGCCGGAGCGCCTGCCCGAGGCCGAGGCGACCGCCATCGCCCAGGGCGAGTCCAAGAGCGACGCCGTTCTTCTGGCCCAGGATCATTGAGCCGATGAAGCTCTCGGCCCTCATCGACGGCTGGACGGGTGAGGGCGATCCCGAGATCGCCGGTCTCACCGCCGACAGCCGGGCGGTGAAGCCGGGGTATCTGTTCGCGGCGCTGCCGGGCGTGAAGGCCGACGGCCGTGCCTTCATCGCCAAGGCGATCGAGGCGGGCGCCGCCGCCGTGATCGCGCCGCCGGGCACCCAAGCCGCCATTCCCGTCGCCGCCGCCGCCAATCCGCGCCGCGCCTTCGCGCTGGCCGCCGCGCGCTTCTACGGCCGCCAGCCCGAGACCGTCGCGGCGATCACCGGGACCAACGGCAAGACCTCGATCGCCGCCTTCGTGCGCCAGATCTTCGCCGCCTGCGGCCGCAAGGCGGCCAGCATGGGCACGGTCGGAATCGTCTCGCCCTCGGGCGAGCGGGCACTGAGCCACACGACGCCCGATCCGGTGGTCGTGCACCAGGAACTCGCCCGCCTCGCTGACGAAGGCGTCACGCACCTGGCGCTGGAAGCGTCGAGCCACGGCCTCGACCAGCACCGCCTGGACGGCGTGCGCATCGCGGCGGCGGCGTTCACCAATCTCACGCGCGACCATCTCGACTATCACGCGACGCTGGAAGCCTATCGCGACGCCAAGCTGAGGCTGTTCCGCGAAGTGGTGCGGGACGGCGGCGTCGCGGTCGTCGATGCCGACGGCGAAGGCGCGGGCGATTTCGTCGCGGCGGCGCGGGCGCGGGGCCTGAAGCTCGTCACCGTCGGCAAGGCGGGCGAGACTCTGAAGCTGACGGCGCGCGAGGCGCATCTCGACAGCCAGGTGCTGACGATCCTGCATGGCGGGGTCAGCCATGTCGCGCGGCTGCCGCTGGCGGGCTCGTTCCAGGCCTCGAACGCGCTGGTCGCGGCGGGCATCGCCATCGGCCTCGGCGAAAACCCGTTCGCGGTCTTTGCGGCGCTGGCGACCCTCAAGGGCGCCAAGGGGAGGCTCGACCATGTGGCGACGGCCAAGAGCGGGGCGCCGGTCTTCGTCGACTACGCCCACACGCCCGACGCGCTCGAAACCGTTCTGAAGACGCTGCGCCCGCACGTGCAGGGCCGGCTGCAGGTCGTCTTCGGCTGCGGCGGCGACCGCGATCCCGGCAAGCGCCCGCTGATGGGCGCGGCGGCGGCGGCCAACGCCGACGTCGTGATCGTCACCGACGACAATCCGCGCAGCGAGGACCCGGCGGCGATCCGGGCGGCGGCGCTGCAAGGCGCGGGGCCGAAGGCGCGCGAAATCGGCGACCGCGCGGCGGCGATCGCGGCGGCCATCGAGGGCCTCGGCGAAGGCGACATCCTGGTGATCGCCGGGAAGGGCCACGAGGGCGGCCAGATCGTCGGCCAGAGCGTCCTTCCCTTCGACGACAGCGACGAGGCACGCCGCGCGGCGGCGGCCGGAGGAGGCGTGGCGCTGTGAGACCGCTGTGGACATCGCGCGAGGCGGCCGAGGCGACGGGCGGCAGGGCGGCCGGACACTGGGAGGCGCACGGCGTCTCCATCGACACGCGCACGCTCCAGCGGGACGATCTCTTCGTCGCGCTGGTGGGCGAGAACCGCGACGCGCACGCCTTCGTCGCCGAGGCGCTCGACAAGGGGGCCTCGGCCGCGCTGGTGTCGCGCGCGCCGGAGGGGATCGACCCGGCGAAGCTGCTGATCGTCGCCGACACGCAAGCCGGGCTCGAGGCGCTGGGCCGGGCGGCCCGGGCGCGCACCGGGGCGAAGATCGCCGCCGTCACCGGCAGCGTCGGCAAGACGAGCACCAAGGAAGCGCTGCGCTTCGTGCTCGGCCAGCAGGGCGCGACCCATGCCTCGGAGGCCTCCTACAACAATCTCTGGGGCGTGCCGCTGACGCTCGCCCGCATGCCGGCCGAGACGAAGTTCGGCATCTTCGAGATCGGCATGAACCATGCCGGCGAGATCCGCCCGCTAGTCGCCCAGGTGCAGCCGGACGTCGCCATCGTCACCACCGTCGAGCCGGTGCATCTGGAGCACTTCCCGCATGTCGAGGCGATCGCCGACGCCAAGGCGGAGATCTTCGAAGGCCTGAAGCCGGGCGGCGTCGCGGTCGTCAACGCCGACAATCCCCACGCCGCGCGGCTCGCTGCCGCCGCGACGCGGGCCGGGGCGCGGGTCTGGACGTTCGGCGAGAAGGGCGGCGAGGCGCAGCTCGTCTCGGTGGCGCTGGGCGAGGCCTCGTCCGAGATCGAGGCGGATATCCTCGGCCAGCCTCTGAGCTTCACCTACGGCGCGCCGGGACGGCATTTCGCCCAGAACGCGCTCGGCCTGCTGCTGGTGGTCAAGGCGCTGGGCGCCGACGTCGCGGCGGCCGCCGGCGCCCTGCGCGGCGTGCGGGCGGTCAAGGGCCGCGGCGCGCGCGATACGATCGCCATCGCAGGCGGCAGCTTCGATCTGCTGGACGAATCCTACAACGCCAATCCGGCCTCGGTCGCCGCCGCGCTGGCGCTGCTCGGCGTCTCCAGGCCCGGTCCCGGCGGCCGCCGCATCGCGGTGCTGGGCGACATGCTGGAGCTCGGCCCCGAGGGCGCGGCGATGCATGCCGGTCTCGCGCCCGCCGTCCTTGCGGCGTCCTGCGATCTTGTCTTTGCCTGCGGCCCGTCGATGTCGCATCTGTGGGCCGCACTGCCCGTTTCGATTCGCGGCGCCTACGCGCAAAGCTCAGCGGACTTCGCCCCACTGGTCGCGGCCGACATCCGGCCGGGCGACGTCGTGATGGTGAAGGGCTCGCTCGGAAGCCGGATGGCCCTGGTGGTCGACGCCCTTAAGGCGCGCGCGCTCGAAGCGGCGGCAGGATAGGGGACCGCCATGCTTTACCTTCTGCTCGAACCGCTCAGCGCCGACTTCCAGCTCTTCAACCTGTTCCGCTACCTCACCTTCCGCACCGGCGGCGCGATCATGACGGCGCTCCTGATCGGTCTCGTCTTCGGACGGCCGCTGATCGACTGGCTGAAGGTGAAGCAGGGCAAGGGCCAGCCGATCCGCGACTTCATGGGCGACGCCCATGTGGTCGGCAAGAAGGGCACGCCGACGATGGGCGGCCTGCTGATCCTGATCTCGGCCTTCGTGGCGACTCTGCTCTGGGCCGATCTCTCCAACCGCTATGTCTGGATCGTGCTGGGCGTGACCGCGCTGTTCGGGGTGCTCGGCTTCTACGACGATTACCTGAAGGTGACGAAGCAGAAGGCCGACGGCGTCTCGGGCAAGCTGAAGCTGCTGGTGCAGTTCGCCGGCGCGATCGCCGCCTCGTGGCTGATCATGGAGTGGCACCCGGCGGCCCTGTCGGGCGGGGTCGCGGTGCCGTTCTTCAAGGACTTCCTCGTCCCCCTCGGCTACGGCTTCATCGTCTTCGCGACGCTCGTCATCGTGCTCTTCTCGAACGCCGTGAACCTGACCGACGGGCTCGACGGCCTCGCCATCGTGCCGGTGATGATCGCGGCGGCCTGCTTCGGCCTGATCGCCTATCTCGTCGGCAGCCTGAACTTCGCGGAGTATCTGCAGATCCACGCCGTGCCGGGGACGGCCGAGCTCGCCATCATCTGCGGCGCGCTGCTGGGCGCCGGCCTCGCCTTTCTGTGGTTCAACGCGCCGCCCGCCATGGTCTTCATGGGCGACACCGGCTCGCTGGCCCTCGGCGACACGCTCGGCACGATCGCCGTCATCACCAAGCACGAGATCGTGCTGGGCATCGTCGGCGGCCTGTTCGTG
The DNA here is from genome assembly GCA_016792565.1 of Alphaproteobacteria bacterium. GTDB lineage: Bacteria > Pseudomonadota > Alphaproteobacteria > Micropepsales > Micropepsaceae > JADZAI01. The sequence goes on along the minus strand of JAEUMK010000035.1, from coordinate 28,053 downwards.
GTCGAGGCGCTCTCGGTCATCGTGCAGGTCGCCTCGTTCAAGCTGACGGGCAAGCGGGTGTTCCGCATGGCCCCCATCCATCATCACTACGAGAAAAAGGGATGGGCCGAGCCCACCATCGTGATCCGCTTCTGGATCGTGGCGGTGATCCTCGCGCTCATCGGCCTGTCGACGCTCAAACTGAGGTGACGCCGTGATCCCCGTTCCGCTCTTTCCCAATGAAACCGTCGCGGTCTTCGGCCTGGCGCGGTCGGGCCTCGCCGCCGCGCGGGCGCTGAAGGCGGGCGGCGCGAACGTCGTCGCCTGGGACGACAACGAGCGCGGCCGGGCGGCGGCGGATGGCGAGATACCCCTCGTCCATCCCGCGCACTGGTCGTGGAGCGAGGTCAGGGCGCTCGTCCTGTCGCCCGGGATCCCGCTGACCCACCCCAGGCCGCACGACGTCGTGCTGGCGGCGCAGGCGCATGGCGTGGAGATCATCGGCGACATCGAGCTGTTCTGCCGCACGCTGAAGGCCATGGGGCACTTCAACGGCAACGGCGGGCCGGCTTTTTTTTCGCAAGGAACGGTTAACCCTACCCACGGGTTAAGGGGCAACGGCAACGGTAACGGTTCGAAAGCAAAGACGCCGCTGATCTGCATCACCGGCACCAACGGCAAGTCGACGACGACGGCGCTGATCGGGCATCTCCTGGCGCGGAACGGCTGGGACGCCCAGGTCGGCGGCAATATCGGCAAGCCGGTGCTGGAACTCGGCGCCCCGCGCGAGGGCACGATCTACGTGCTGGAACTGTCGTCCTACCAGCTCGACCTGACGCCGAGCCTGAAGCCCAACGTCGCGGTGCTGCTGAACATCACGCCGGACCATCTCGACCGGCACGGCGGCATGGACGGCTACATCGCCGCCAAGCGGCGCATCTTCGCGCGCCAGGGGCAGGGCGATCTGGCGGTCATCGGCGTGGATACCCCGGCGGCGGCCGAAACCTGCACGGCGGTCTCGGGGCGCGGCGGCCCCTCGGTCGCGCCGGTCGCGGTCGACCGGGTGGTCGGGCGCGGCATCTATGCGCTCGACGGCGTCCTCTATGACGGGCTCTATTCGCCGCCGGCCGAGATCGCCGATCTCAAGGGCGTCGCCACGCTGACCGGCGCGCACAACTGGGAGAACGCCGCCGCCGCCTATGCCGCGGTGCGCGGCTACATCAAGGACCCCAAGGCGATCGGCCGCGCCTTCGCCTCGTTCGCCGGCCTGCCGCACCGCCTGGAGGCGGTCGGCAAGATCGGCAAGGTGCGCTTCCTCAACGACAGCAAGGCGACCAATGCCGACGCCGCCGAGAAGGCGCTGGCCGCCTATCCGGGCGACATCCACTGGATCATCGGCGGCGTCGCCAAGGAGGGCGGCATCGAGAGCCTGAAGCGCTACTTCCCGCGCATCGCCCGCGCCTATCTCATCGGACAGGCGGCGGACGACTTCGCCGAGACGCTGGCGAAGGCCGGCGTCGCCTATAGCCGCTGCGGCACGCTGGAGGCCGCGGCGCGCGAGGCCCTGGCCGAGGCCCAGGCCGAGACGGCCGAGAACCCGGTCGTCCTGCTGTCGCCGGCCTGCGCCTCGTTCGACCAGTTCCAGGACTATGAAGAACGCGGTAACCATTTCCGTCGCATCGTCGCCGAGCTCGAACGGGGCGAGGGAGCGGCGGCCGCAGCATGATGACATTCGATCGCACCAACCGCAGCGCCCTTGCGGAATGGTGGTGGACGTCCGACCGCTGGCTGTTCGCCACGGTCTCGGCGCTGATGTTCGCCGGCGTCCTGATCGGCATGGCGGCGAGCCCGGCCATCGCCGAGAAGCTGCGCTACGATACGTTCCACTTCGTCTCGCGCCAGATCGTCTTCGCGGCCCTGGCGCTCAGCGTGATGATGCTGGTCTCGCTGCTGAAGCTGCGCGACATACGCCGCCTCTCCCTGGCCGGGTTCTTCGGCGGCCTCGTGCTGATGGGGCTCGCCATCGCGATCGGGCCGGAGGTCAAGGGCGCGCATCGCTGGCTCGATTTCGGGCCGCTGTCGATCCAGCCGTCCGAATTCACCAAGCCGGCCTTCGTCGTGCTGTGCGCCGCCTGCCTCGCCCAGTGGCAGCGCACCGGCAAACCGGCCGGACTGATCGCCGGCCTCCTGCTTTACGGCGCGTTCGTCGCCATGCTGATCCAGCAGCCCGATTTCGGCCAGACGCTTCTGGTGACCGCGACGTTCGGCGCGCTGCTGTTCTTCGCCGGCATCTCGATCTGGATCATGGGCGTCTTCCTGGCGGCAGGCGCCGGCGCGGCCGTGATGGCCTATCTCTTCTTTCCGCACGTGCAGAGCCGGGTGGACCGCTTCCTCAACCCCGACAGCGGCGACACCTACCAGGTGGACCGCGCCATGCGGGCGCTGGAGAACGGCGGCTTCCTGGGCGTCGGGCCGGGCGAGGGCACGGTGAAGGCGAGCATCCCGGACGCCCATACCGACTTCATCATGGCGGTGGTGGGCGAGGAGTTCGGCCTCGCCGCCTGCATGGTTCTGGCGGCGGTCTTCTGCTTTCTGGTGCTGCGGGCGCTCCATCGCAGCGTCCAGTGCCCCGATGCGTTCTCCCAGATCGCGGCCGCCGGCCTTGCGGTGATGCTCGGCCTGCAGGCGGTCATCAACATGGCCGTCAACCTCCAGCTCATTCCCGCCAAGGGCATGACGCTGCCCTTCATTTCGTATGGCGGCTCGTCGATCCTGGCGCTGGCCCTCAGCGTCGGCTGCCTCATCGCCCTCACCCGCAAGCGCCCCGGCGCACGGCGGAGGAGAGCGCTGCGGTGAGCCGGCCCATCGTCATCGCGGCGGGGGGAACGGGCGGACACACATTTCCGGCGCAGGCGACGGCCCAGGCGCTGATGGCGCGCGGCCACCGCGTGCTGCTGGCGACCGACCCGCGCGGCGCGGCCTTCGCCGCCAAGGTGCCCGGGGCCGAGCTGCTGCCGATCCGCTCGGCGACCTTCAGCGGGCGCAATCCCATCAAGATTGCCGCCGCGTCGATCGAGATCCTGCGCGGCGTGATGCAGGCGCGCGCCGCCTTCCGCCGGGAGAAGCCGCTCGCCGTCGTCGGCTTCGGCGGCTATCCGGCGCTGCCCTCGATGCTGGCGGCGCGGCTGACCGGCACGCCCTCGATCCTGCACGAAGCGAACGCCCTGCTCGGGCGGGTCAACCGGCTCGTCGCCAAACGGGTGACGAAGATCGCCGTCGCCTTTCCCGGCACGCATCTGCTGCCGGCCAACGCCGCCTCGAAAACCATCCTCGTCGGCAATCCGGTGCGCCCGGCGATCGTCGAGAAGGCGACGCCCTATGCGCCGCCGGGGGCCGAGGGACCGATCAACCTGCTCGTCTTCGGCGGCTCGCAGGGGGCGCGGGTGATGAGCGACGTGGTGCCGGCCGCGCTGGCGCTGCTGCCCGACGCCCTGCGCGCCCGGCTGCATGTCGTGCAGCAGGCCCGGGGCGAGGATTTGGAGCGGGCGCGCGCGGCCTATGCGGCGCTCGGTGTCGCGGCCGTGACCGCCGATTTCTTCACCGACATCCCCGAACGCATGGCGGCGGCGCACCTGGTGATCTGCCGCTCGGGCGCCTCGTCCTGCGCCGAACTGACGGTGATGGGGCGGCCGTCGCTGCTGGTGCCCTATCCGTTCGCCACGGACGACCATCAGAGCTACAACGCGCGCGTACTGGCCGATTCCGGAGCCGCGACGATGATTCCCCAACCCGCCTTCACCGCCGACGCCGTGGCGCGCGCGATCGAGGGCCTCGTCGCCGCCCCCGCGCGGCTCGCCGCGATGGCCGATGCGGCGAAGGGGCTGGGCCGGCCCGACGCGGCCGAGGCGATGGCCGACGCGATCGAGGCGCTGGGGCGATGATGCCGCCGCCGGAAGCGGTCGGCGCGATCCACTTCATCGGGATCGGCGGCATCGGCATGTCGGGCATCGCCGAGATGCTGGCCGCCAAGGGCTATCGCGTGCAGGGCAGCGACGCGGCCGAGGGCTATACGCTGGACCGCCTGCGATCGCTCGGCGTCGCCGTCTTCGCCGGCCATGCGGCGGCGAACGTGGAAGGGGCAAGGGTGGTCGTCGTCTCGTCGGCGATCCGTCCCGACAATGTGGAACTCATGGCCGCGCGGGCGGCGGGCCTCGCCATCGTGCGCCGGGCCGAGATGCTGGCCGAGCTGATGAAGCCGCTGGAGGCGGTGGCGGTCGCCGGCACGCACGGCAAGACGACGACGACGACGATGGTCGCGGCGGTCCTGGAAGCGGGCGGGCTCGATCCCAGCGTCGTCAACGGCGGCATCATCAACGCCTACGGCTCGAACGCCAAGAGCGGCCAGGGACGATGGATGGTGGCCGAGGCCGACGAGAGCGACGGCACGTTCCTGAAGCTGCCCGCCCGCGTCGCGGTCGTCACCAATGTCGACCCCGAACATCTCGACCACTTCAAGGACTACGACAACGTGAAGGCGGCGTTCCGCAGCTTCATCGAGGGCGTGCCGTTCTACGGTTTCGCCGTCGCCTGCGCCGATCACGCGGCGACCATGGAGATCGCCGCCGCCGTGCGCGACCGGCGCATCCTCAGCTACGGCTTCGCCGAGGGTGCTGACGTGCGGGCGCGCAATCTTGCCGCCGGCCGCGACGGCATGGTCTTCGACGTGACCTTCTCGGCCCGCATGGCCGGCGGCGCGGCGACTCTGAAGGGCGTGCGTCTGCCGATGCCGGGCCGCCACAACGTCGCCAATGCGCTGGCTGCGATGACCGTGGCGCGCGAACTCGGCGTCGCCGATTCCGACGCCGTGAAGGGCCTCGCGGGGTTCGAGGGCGTGCAGCGGCGCTTCACCAAGGTGGGGGTCTGGAACGGCGTCACCATCATCGACGACTACAGCCACAACCCGCCCAAGATCGCCGCCGCCATCGAGGCGGCGCGGCAGGTGGCGGAGGGACGCGTCATCGCCGTCGTGCAGCCGCACCGCTTCACGCGGGTCCGCGATCTCTGGGACGGCTTCGTCGCCTGCATGGACGGCGCGGACGTGGCGATCGTCTCGGACATCTACACGGCGGGCGAGACGCCCATCGAGGGCGTGACCGGCGCGGCGCTGGCCGAGGCCGTCCGCCGCCACGGCCATGCCGATGCGCGCTATCTTCCGTCTCCGGACGATCTGCCGGCGCTGGTGCGCGGCATCGCCAAACCGGGCGACTATGTGATCGTGCTCGGGGCTGGCTCGAACACCTTCTGGGCGAAGAAGCTGCCCTCGCAGCTGGCGGCGTCATGAGCGATCTCGTCTCACGCCTGCCCAAGGTGCGCGGCGCCTATACCGCGAACGCGCCGATGAGCGATCTGACGTGGTTCCGCGCCGGCGGGCCGGCCGAGGTGCTGTTCCGTCCGGCCGACGTCGCCGACCTGCAGGCCTTCCTGAAGGCAAAACCGGCGGACGTGCCGGTGATGACGGTCGGCGTCGGCTCGAACCTGCTGGTCCGCGACGGCGGCGTCAGGGGCGTCGTCGTCCGTCTGGGCGCGGCGTTCGGCAAGGTGAGCGCGGAGGACGGCCATCGCCTGCGCGCCGGGGCGGCGGCGCTGGACGTGGCGGCGGCGCGGGTCGCGGCCGATGCCGGGATCGCGGGGCTGGAATTCCTGCGCGGCATTCCGGGGACGATCGGCGGCGGGCTGCGCATGAACGCGGGCGCCTATGGCGGCGAGTTCAAGGACGCGCTGGTCGAGGCGCTCGCCGTGGACGGGGCGGGGAACCTCAGATCCTTCACGCCCGCCGACCTCAAGATGACCTATCGCCATAGCGAGGCGCCGGAGGATCTGATCTTCGTCGAGGCGTTGTTCCAGGGCCGGCCGGGCGATCCCGCTGCGATCCGCGCGGCGATGGACGAGATCACCGCCAAGCGCGAGGCGAGCCAGCCGATCAAGACGCGGACGGGCGGCTCGACGTTCAAGAATCCGGACCCCGCCGGAAGTGGCGGACGCAAGGCATGGCAACTCATAGATGCGGCCGGATGCCGAGGCCTGAGGCGCGGAAACGCCATGGTTTCCGATCTTCACTGTAACTTCCTCGTTAACCTTTCTGAAGCAAAGGGAAACGAAATTGAGGCCTTGGGCGAAGAGGTTCGCGCGGCGGTGAAGGCGGCCACCGGCGTGGACCTCGAATGGGAGATCAAGCGGATCGGCGACGCCTAATCGTCATCCCTAAGGGTCTGATTTTGAGGGATAATCCTCACGTCGCGGTGTTGATGGGCGGCTGGTCGGCCGAGCGCGAGGTGAGCCTCGTCTCGGGCGCCGGGTGCGCCGCGGCCCTGCGCGCCGAGGGCTTCAGGGTCAGCGAAATCGACGCAAAGCCCGATCTGGCCGAAATTCTTTTGCGCGTGAAGCCGGACGTCGTCTTCAACGCGCTGCACGGGCGCTGGGGCGAGGACGGCTGCGTCCAGGGCCTGCTGGAGATCCTGAAGATCCCCTACACGCATTCCGGCGTGCTCGCCTCGGCCCTCGCCATGCACAAGGAGCGCGCCAAGGCGATGTTCCGCACGACGGGCATTCCGGTGGCGAAAAGCCTGGTGGTGCCGCGCCGCATCGCCTCCGAAAGCCATCAGATGGAGCCGCCCTATGTGGTGAAGCCGGTGGCCGAAGGCTCGAGCGTCGGCATCTTCATCATCCGCAAGGGCGACAACCGTCCGCCGGGGGCGATCGGCTCGGAGCAATGGGCGCTGGGCGACGACGTGATGGTCGAGGAGTTCGTGCCCGGGCGCGAACTCACCGTCGCGGTCATGGACGGCAAGGCGCTGGCGGTCACCGAGATCACCACAAGGGGACACGCCTTCTACGACTACGAGTCGAAATACGCCGAAGGCGGTTCGGACCACACGATCCCCGCGCCGATTCCGGACGAGGTCGCGGCCGAAGCGATGCGCTATGCGGAGCTTGCGCATGCGGCGCTCGGCTGCCGCGGCGTGACGCGCACCGACTTCCGCTACGACGACACCGTGCCCGGCACGCGGCGGCTGATCATCCTGGAGATCAATACCCAGCCCGGCATGACGCCGACCTCGCTGGTGCCGGAGCAGGCCGCCTACAAGGGCATTACCTACGGCAAGCTCTGCGCCTGGATGGTGGAGGACGCGTCGTGCGGGCGGTGAGGCGCGAACCCGATTTCGACGACGCGCCGGTACGCCGGCCGCGCCGCGCCGCGGCGCTGGACGGGGCGGCGCGGCCGACGCTCGCCAGAAACGCGCGCGGCGGGCGTCACGGCGCGCGCCGGGGCAGCGCGGGCGGCGGGCTGTTGCGCTGGCTGCCGCGCCTTGGGTCGGTCTCGCCGGGCGCGATCGGCCTGGCCAGCTTTCTGCTGCTCGCGGCCGGCGCCGGCCTCGTCCAGGGCGGGCATCTCGGCTTCGGCGGCGATGCGGCGAACGAGGACGCGGTCGCGGCGGCCGATGCCTGGTTCCCGATCGGCGAGATCCTCGCCGCCGGCCACTATCATACGCGCCGCGCCGATCTGCTGGCGGCGATCGGGCTCAAGCCCGGCGACGACATGCTCGACGCCGATCCCGAGGCGATCCGCCTGCGCGTCGAGGCGCTCGACTGGATCGACAGCGCCAAGGTCTCGCGCCTGTGGCCGGCGACGCTGCAGGTGCAGGTGGTCGAGAAGCAGCCCTATGCGCTGTGGCAGACCAAGGGCGTGACCTGGCTGATCGACCGCAAGGGCGAGCCGATCACCAAGAACGACATCGCCGAATTCGCCGGCCTGCCGCTGGTGGTGGGCGACGGCGCGCCGCAGCACGCGGGCGAACTGATCGACGTCCTCATGCGCTTTCCGGCCGTGCAGCGCGCCACCAAGGCGTCGGTCAGGGTCGGCGACCGGCGCTGGGACCTCCATCTGAAGAACGGCATCCAGGTGCGCCTGCCCGAAGACGGCGTGGAAGACGCGCTGCACCGCCTGACGGTCCTGGAACAGGAACAGCGCATCTTCGAGCGCGACATCGAGACGATCGATCTCAGATTGCCGGACCGGCTGGTGATCAAACCGCGCGGGGGCGCGGCGGAATCGATCGCGAGGGGCGAGAGCACATGATCGGCCGGATGAGCAAGGACAAGCGGGCGAAGAAGTCGGGCGCCGCGGTGAAGCCGGGCGTCTACGCCTCGCTCGACGTCGGCAGCTCGAAAGTGGTGTGTTTCGTCGCCCGGGTCGAGCCGGGCCGCGACGGGGCGCGGCCCAAGACCAAGGTCCTGGGCGTCGGCTACGGCGAATCGGCGGGCATACGCCAGGGCCAGATCGCCGAACTCGACCGCGTCGAAGCCTCGATCCGCCAGGTCGTCACCCGCGCCGAGGAGATGGCCGACACCCAGATCGAGGACGTCTTCATCTCGTTCTCGTGCGGGCGTCCTCAGAGCCAGATCGTGCGGGTCGAGACGCCGCTGGGCTCGGGCGAGGTCACGGACGCCGATATCCGCCGCGTCATCTCGATGGCCCGCCAGCAGGGCAACCGCCAGGACCGCGAGATCGTGCACAGCGCGCCGCTGGGCTATGCGGTCGACGCGGCGAGCGGCATCCGCGACCCGCGCGGCATGTTCGGCGACCGGCTCGGCGTGTCGGTCCACATGGTCTCGGCGGCGATCGCGCCGCTGCACAATCTGGAGGTCTGCGTCGAGAAGTGCCATCTCGAGGTCGCCGGGCGCGCCGTCGCGGCCTATGCGGCCGGCCTCGGCTGCCTGCACGACGAGGAACTCGAATACGGCGCGACAATCGTCGACATGGGCGGCGGAACCACTTCCATCGCCGCCTTCTCGGAAGGCAAATTGGTGTTCTGCGACGTGATTCCCGTGGGAGGACGCCACATTACGAACGATATCGTGCGCGGCCTGTCGACGCCGTTCCGCGAGGCCGAGCGGCTGAAGACGCTGCACGGCAATGCGCTGCCGGTGCCGGGCGCCCATGGCGAGATGATCCGCGTCGCCCAGATCGGCGAGGAGCGCGACGTCGACGGCAACCGCGTGCCGCGCGAGGAGCTGATCTCGATCATCCAGCCGCGGGTCGAGGAGACCATCGAACTGGTCGCCGAACGTCTGAAGGCCGCCGGCGCCGACAAGATCGGCGGCAATGTCGTCGTGCTGACCGGCGGCGCATCGGAACTGATGGGCCTGCAGGAATTCGCCAGCCGGGCGCTCGCCAAGCGGGTGCGGATCGGCCGGCCGATGCGGCTCGACGCCCTGCCGCCGTCGGTGTCGGGCCCGGCCTTCTCGGCGGCGGCCGGCCTCATCGCGCTCGCCCAGGCCGGCGGGCCGCGCGAGCAGCAATCGATCATCACCGCGCCCGTCCGGGCGCAGTCCTTCGGGCGCTTCGGCGCCTGGATCAAGGAGACGTTTCTATGAAATGCGGCAGGCGCCATCAGGCGTACGACCACACCAATTCGACCGGCGACCACGCCGGCGGATGCCAAGATCAATGGCGGGGATCAGGCGAAGTGACTCAAACGGAGGCAATCCATGTCGATTAAATTCCATGCCCCGGAATCGCCCGAGCTGAAGCCCCGCATCGTGGTCTTCGGCGTCGGCGGGGCCGGCGGAAACGCCGTCAACAACATGCTCGCGTCCGAGCTTCAGGGCGTCGAGTTCGTGGTCGCCAACACCGACAGCCAGGCGCTGGCGCAGAACCTTGCGCCGCGCAAGGTCCAGCTGGGGGCCAATGTGACGCTCGGCCTCGGGGCCGGATCCAAGCCCGAGATCGGGGCGCAGGCGGCGGAAGCCAGCGGCGCCGAGATCGAGGAGATCCTGGCCGGAAGCCACATGGCCTTCATCACCGCCGGCATGGGCGGCGGTACCGGCACCGGCGCCGCGCCGGTCATCGCCCGGATCGCCCGCGAGATGGGCATCCTGACGGTCGGCGTGGTGACCAAGCCGTTCCACTTCGAAGGCGACAAGCGCATGCGCCAGGCGGAAGCCGGCGTCTCCAAGATGCAGGAAATCGTCGATACGCTGATCGTCATCCCGAACCAGAACCTGTTCCGCGTCGCCAACGAGAAGACGACGCTGGCGCAGTCCTTCGCGATGGCCGACGAGGTGCTGCACTCGGGCGTGCGCGGGATCACCGATCTGATGATCGTCCCCGGCCTGATGAACCTCGACTTCGCCGACGTCCGCACCGTGATGATGGAGATGGGCAAGGCGATGATGGGCACGGGCGAGGCCGAAGGGCCGAAGCGCGCGCTCGATGCCGCCGAGGCGGCGATCTCGAACCCGCTGCTCGACGACGTCTCGATGAAGGGCGCCAAGGGCGTTCTCATCCACATCACTGGCGGTCCCGACCTGACTCTGTTCGAGGCCGACGAAGCCGCCAACCGCATCCGTTCGGAAGTCGATCCGGAAGCCAACATCAAGGTCGGCTCGACCTTCGACGCGAAGCTGGAAGGCCGCATCCGCGTGTCGGTCGTGGCGACCGGCATCGACGCGATGGAACGCGCCCAGCCCAAGCCCGCCGCCCAGCCCGCGGCCTCGGCGATCGGCCGCGGCTTCACGCCGGTCCGCCAGGCGCCGCAGCCGGCCGCGCCGGTCGCCGCGCACTCGCCCGTCGCCACCGGCGCGCCGGCGGCGCAAATGACGCTGCCCGAACCGGCGCCGGCCCCGGCGCCCCAGCCGAACGCGGTGCACGCCATGCAAAGCGCGGCCGAGGAGAAGCTCAAAGCCGACCTCGCCAGCCAGGAACGCGCTCTTGCCGAGGCGCGCGCCCGGGTGGCGGAGGCCGAAGCTGCGATCAGCCGCCAGCGCCAGACGCCGGCCCAGCCGGCCGCGCCGCGCCCCACCGTGTCGTTCGACGACTTCGCCATCACGGCAGAGTCGGGCGGGCTGCGCGGCGGCGCCGGCGAACCGCCGATCGGCCGTCCCGCCCCGCCCTCCGAACCGGCGAGCACCGGCCTGATGGGCACGCTCGGCGGTCTCTTCACGCGCAGCAAGGCCAAGCGGGCCGATGCGGCGCCGCAGACCCGCTACCAGCCCGATCCCGATGCGGCGCCTGCGACGCCGCGTCCGATCGAGCCGCGCTTCGCCGATGCCGGCCAGCCGCGCGCCAGCGCCCGGACGGTCAAGGCGCCCGAGACGCCGTCGCTGTTCGCCAGCAGCCCGGCCGAGGACCCGCTGGAGATCCCGGCCTTCCTGCGCCGTCAGGCGAACTCGTAGGCCGTTCACCATAAACCCGCCCCGGAGCGCTCCGGGGCGGGTTTTCTTTTTCCGGGCGGTGGCGGTCGTTCAGGTAATATTCATTTAGAAGCAACGACTTAGAGACTGAAACAGTCTGAAACATTCGTTCATTCGCTGCAGCGCAAACAAAGTCCTATTTACTCTGTCCTGAATGCGGCGGTTCCCTCGTGCGCGTTCGACCGGGAGTTCGGCGTGAAGGCTCACCAGACCACCATCAAGCAGAGCGTGTCCTGCAAGGGCATCGGCCTGCATTCGGGCGTCGATGCCGAACTGACCCTGCGTCCGGCGCCGGCCGGCCATGGCGTCGTGTTCCGCCGCGTCGATGTGGATGACGCCGACGCGCTGGTCCCCGCCCATTTCGCGCTCGTCGCCTCGGCCGCCTACGGCACGACGCTGCGCAACGCGGCGGGCGTCGAGGTGCGCACGGTCGAGCACCTGATGGCGGCGCTGGCCGCCGCCGGCGTCGACAACGTGCTGGTCGAGATCGACGGCATCGAGATTCCGATCATGGACGGCAGTTCGGCCGCCTTCGTGGCGCTGATCGAGGCCGCCGGCCTGCAATCGCAGGCGGCGACGCGCCACTATGTCCGCGTGCTGCGCCCGGTCGAGGTGGTGGACGGCGACAAGGTCGCCCGCCTGCTGCCGCATGACGGCTTCCAGATCGACTGCGACATCGTGTTCGAGGCGGCGGCGATCGCCCGCCAGCGCTTCGTGTTCGAGGTCCGCGGCGAGGCCTTCAAGGCCGAGGTCGCCCGCGCCCGGACCTTCACCCAGGCCAAGGACATCGAGGCGCTGCGCGCCCACGGTCTCGCCCTCGGCGGCTCGCTGGACAATGCGGTCGTGGTGGACGGCGGCGACGTGCTCAACCCCGAGGGCCTGCGTTTCGCCGACGAGTGCGTCCGCCACAAGGCGCTGGACGTGCTGGGCGACCTGGCGCTGGCCGGCATGCCGCTGCTCGGCCGCTTCGAGGGCGTCAAGATGGGTCATGCCATGAACAACAAGGTGCTGCGCGCCCTGTTCGCCGACCCCTCGGCCTATGACATCGTCCCGGCCGGGACGGGACGCGGCGAAGTGGTCAAGCTGCCCATCGCCGCCGCGCCGATGTGACCGGCGCGCCGATGTGACCGGCCGCCTATGGCGGTCCGCTCCGCTTTCTTTTAAGACACCGTGGCTGGGTCCGGATTCGAGGCGTATCGCGGTACGCCGCCGGGCTCGTTTGTGTCAGTCCTTTCGTGGCGTATGAGGTCAGCATGTCGTTCGCGGGCGGTTTCGGCCGGTTATCGAGGCTCTGGCCTGCTGTCGCGGCGCTGGCAGGGGCGCTGACGCTCGGCGCCTGCGAAACGCTGGACAGCATCAACCCGTTCTCGAGCAGCGAGCCGCAATACGCCCCCGGCCAGGGCGAGATGCCGGTCGAGCAGATCTACAATCTGGCGATGGACCAGCTGCAGCAGGAAGACTACCGCTCCGCCGTGCCGATCTTCGAGGAGGTCGAGCGCCAGTACCCCTATTCGGTGTGGGCCCGCCGGTCGATCCTGATGTCGGCCTACTGCTATTACCAGATCAACAAGTACGGCGATGCGATCAACGCCGTCGACCGCTTCCTGGCGCTCTACTCGGGCAACAAGGACGCAGCCTATGCCTATTATCTGAAAGGCATTTCCTATTACGAGCAGATCGTCGACGTGGGCCGCGACCAGGCGACGACGCAGCAGGCGCTGGTGGCGCTGAACGATGTCGTCCAGCGCTTCCCCGGCACGATCTACGCGCGCGACGCGCGGCTCAAGCTCGACCTCGCGCTCGACCATCTGGCGGGCAAGGAAATGGCGATCGGACGCTATTATCTGAACCGCGAGCAATACGTCGCGGCGATCAACCGCTTCCGCGTGGTGGTGACCAACTTCCAGACGACGGCGCAGACCCCCGAGGCGCTGCACCGCCTGACCGAAGCCTATCTGGCGCTCGGCCTGACCGGCGAGGCGCAGACCGCCGCCGCCGTGCTCGGCTACAACTTCCCCGGCAGCCGCTGGTACGAGGAATCCTACGCTCTCCTGACCGGGCAGGAGCTGCAGCCGCGCGAAGACGAAGGTTCGTGGATCTCGCGCACCTTCGGCCTCTAGGACCGCTCAAGAGGGGCTTCCCATGCTGACCCAGCTCTCGATCCGGGACGTCGTCCTGATCGAACGGCTGGACCTGGCGCTCGACGCCGGGCTGAACGTGCTGACCGGCGAGACCGGCGCCGGCAAGTCGATCCTGCTCGATGCGCTGCAGGTGGCGCTGGGCCGCAAGTCGGACCGCGCCGCAGTACGCCAGGGCGCTTCCTCCGGCGCGGTGACGGCGGTCTTCGACCCCGGCGCGCAGCACGCCGCGCACCGCCTGCTGGCCGACAACGGCATCGAGGCGGAGGACGAGATCATCCTGCGCCGCACGATCGCCGCCGACGGCAAGAGCCGGGCCTTCATCAACGACCAGCCGGTCGGGGCGGCGCTGCTGCGCGAGGTCGGCGACGCGCTGGTCGAACTGCATGGCCAGAACGACGGGCGGGGGCTGCTCAGCGCCGCCGCCCACCGGTCGCTGCTCGACGCCTTCGGCGGCCACGACAAGGAGGTCGCAGCGACCGCCGCCGCCTATGCTGCCTGGCGCGCCGCCGCGGCGGAGGCGGAAGCCTTCGCGCGCGAGACGGCCGACGCCCGCGCCGACGCGGACTATCTCCAGGCGGCGGTCGCCGAACTCGGCAAGCTGGCGCCCGAGGAGGGCGAGGAGGACCGGCTGGCGGCCGAGCGGGCGCTGATGATGTCGTCGGAGAAGCTGGCGGGCGAACTCGCCGCGGTGGTCGATCTGCTGGGCGGCGGCGACCGGGCGGTCGATACCCGCCTGATCTCGGCCTCGCGGCGGATCGAGCGGCTGCGGCCGCAGGCGCTCGGCCGGCTCGATGCGGCCGGCGAGGCGCTGGAACGCGCCGTCCTGGAAGCGACCGAAGCGCGGGCGCAGGCGGAGGCGGCGCTGGAAGCGATGGACTTCGACCCCGCCCGGCTCGACGCCATCGAGGGGCGTCTGTTCGCGTTGCGCGGCGCGGCCCGCAAATACAAGGTGCAGGTGCACGACCTGCCGAAGCTGACCGCCGAGCTTGCCGACAAGGTGCAGGCGCTCGCCGACGCCGAGGGCCGCACGGCGAAACTGGCGCGGGCCGAGACCGCCGCGCGCCTCGCCTTCGCCGACGCCGCCGACGCGCTGACGGCCAGGCGCAAGGCCGCCGCCGCGAAGCTGGAGACGGCGGTGACCAAGGAGCTGAAGCCGCTGAAGCTCGACAAGGCGAAGTTCGCGGTCGCCGTGCACGCCCTGACGCTGGAGCAGGCGACGGCCGCCGGCCACGACGCCGTGGAGTTCCAGATCGCCACCAATCCCGGCGCGCCCACCGGGCCGCTGACCAGGATCGCCTCGGGCGGCGAACTCGCGCGGGTGATCCTCGCGCTCAAGGTGGTGCTGGCCGAACGCGGCACCGCGCCGACACTGATCTTCGACGAGGTCGACCAGGGCATCGGCGGCGCTGTGGCGGATGCGGTCGGCGCCCGGCTCGCCCGGCTGGGGCGTCAGGCGCAGGTGCTGGTCGTCACCCACTCGCCGCAGGTGGCGGCGCGCGGCGACCGGCACTTCCGCATCCACAAGAAGACGGCCGCCGGCGTCACGCTGACCGGGGTGAGCGCGCTGGACGAGGCCGGGCGGCGCGAGGAAATCGCGCGGATGCTGTCGGGCGCCTCGATCACCGACGAGGCCAGGGCGGCGGCCGAGACGCTGCTCGCGGCGCGGGGCTGAGGTGGATTTCGTGCGTTCTTCGAGACGGCCGCTGCGCGGCCTCCTCAGGATGAGGGCGTGCGGTGAATCCTCGGAATGAGGACCGCTCGGGTCGTTCCTTCCCGCAATCGCCTATGCCACTCTCCCGCCTCCTCATCCTGAGGAGCGGCCGCAGGCCGCGTCGCGAAGGACGCACGGCGACGGTGCGATAGTTGGGACAAGCGATGGCCGCGAAAAAGACCTTTCCCGCCGCCAAGGCTCCCGAGGCGCTGAGCGAGAAGGAGGCGAAGGCCGAACTGACGCGGCTGTCCCTGACGCTCGCCGAACATGACCGCCGCTACTATCAGGAGGACGCGCCGAGCGTCAGCGACGCCGAATACGACGCGCTGAAGCGGCGCAGCGCGGCGATCGAGGCGCGCTTTCCGCATCTGGTCGGGCTCGACAGCCCGTCGCTGCGGGTCGGGGCGAAACCGGCCGAGCGCTTCGAGAAGGTCCGCCATGCGCGGCCGATGCTCTCGCTCGACAACGCCTTCAGCGAGGAGGACGTCGCCGAATTCCTCGCCCGCATCCGCCGCTTCCTCAATCTCGCCGACGCGGAGGCGCTGGAGATCGCCGCCGAGCCGAAGATCGACGGGTTGTCGGCGAGCCTGCGCTACGAGAACGGCGAACTCAGCGTCGGGGCGACGCGCGGCGATGGCACCGAGGGCGAGAACGTCACCGCCAACCTGAAGACGGTGGAGGGCGTGCCGCACCGCCTCCAGACCGCGCATCCGCCCGCGGTGTTCGAGGTGCGGGGCGAGGTCTATTTCCCGGCCGATCGATTCGCCGAACTGAACGCGCGCCAGGCGGCGGAGGGCAAGGAACCCTACGCCAATCCGCGCAACGCGGCGGCGGGATCGCTGCGCCAGCTCGACGCCGCGATCACCGCCTCGCGCAAGCTGAGATTCTTCGCCTATGCCTGGGGCGAGGCGAGCGACCTGCCGTCCGACACGCAGACAGGCGTCGTGAAGGCGCTGAAGGGCTGGGGCTTCGACATCAATCCGCTGATGACCGTCACCCACGGCCTCGACGGGCTGATGGACTATTACCGCGACATCGAGGAACGCCGCGCCGGGCTCGGCTACGACATCGACGGCGTCGTCTACAAGGTGAACCGGCTCGACCTGCAACAGCGGCTCGGCTTCGTCTCGCGCAGCCCGCGCTGGGCGATCGCCCACAAGTTTCCGGCCGAGAAGGCGACGACGGAACTGCTCGGCATCGACATCCAGGTCGGGCGCACCGGCGTGCTGACCCCGGTCGCGCGGCTGAAGCCGGTGACGGTCGGCGGCGTCGTCGTCACCAACGCGACGCTGCACAACGAGGACGAGATCGCCCGCAAGGATGTGCGCATCGGCGACACGGTGATCCTGCAACGGGCGGGCGACGTGATCCCGCAGATCCTCGGGGTGGTGGAGGAGAAGCGGCCCGCAGGCGCCGCGCCGTTCGCCTTCCCGAGGGTCTGTCCCGCCTGCGGCAGTCATGCGGTGCGCGAGGAGGGCGAGGTCGCGACCCGCTGCACCGGCGGCCTCATCTGCCCGGCCCAGCGCAGCGAACGGCTGAAGCACTTCGTCTCGCGCAACGCCTTCGACATCGAGGGCCTGGGCGCGAAGCATATCGATGCGTTCCTCGCCGACGGGCTGATCGAAACGCCGTCCGACATCTTCCGTCTGGAGGAACGCTATGGCGCGGGCGAGAAGGCCATCGCCGCGCGCGAGGGCTGGGGCGCGCAGTCGGCCGCCAAGCTGTTCGAAGCCATCGCCTCGCGGCGCACCATCGCGCTCCACCGCTTCATCTTCGCGCTCGGCATCCGCCATGTCGGCGAGACGACGGCGAAGCAGCTCGCCCGCGCCTATGGCAGCGGCGCGGCGTTCATCGCCGCCATGCGCCGGATTGCGGAGGGCGACGCGGCGGCGCTCGCCGACCTCGACGCCATCGACCAGATCGGCGGCACGGTGGCCGAGGCGATCGCCGACTTCTTCGGCGAGGCGCACAACACGGACGAGGTGGACCGCCTGCTTGCCGTGCTGACCATCGAGGACGCCGAGCAGCCGGCCTCGGACTCGCCGGTCGCCGGCAAGACGGTGGTCTTCACCGGCAGCCTGGAAAAGATGACCCGCAACGAGGCGAAGGCGCGGGCCGAAGGCCTCGGCGCGAAGGTCGCGGGGTCGGTGTCGGCGAAGACCGATCTCGTCGTCGCCGGGCCGGGCGCAGGCTCGAAACTGAAAGAGGCCGAGAAGCACGGCGTCCGCGTCATCGACGAGGATGCCTGGCTGAAGCTGATCGAGGGGCTGTAGGCGCGGCGGCGCGATCTGCGTTCATGCCGGACCGCGCTCTCCCTCCTCATGGCCGCCCTTGAGGCGGCCATCCAGCGCGGCGGCGGGCGTGACGCTGGATGGCCGGGTCAGGCCCGGCCATGAGGACGAGATCGTACCGGTCCATCGGTTCGCAGGCCGCGTTACGCCGTCACCTGCCGGATCGCCGCCGCGAGCTTGTCGGGGGCGGAGAAGAAGGGCGAGTGGCTGGTGGCGAGGTCGACCTGGGCGGCGACCGGCGAGCGTTCGATCATGCCGCGCTGGATCGCCGGTCCGATCGCCTTGTCGCCGGTGCAGACGATACAGGCGCGCCGCACGCCGCCGAAGCGTTCGGGGGTCAGCGCCACGGGCGCCTGGAACGGCTCGGCCGATTGCGGCACCAGCATCAGCCGGGCCAGCGCAATGTCCTCGGCGGCGCAGTCGGCATAGAGCGCGGGCTTGAGGCCCTCGTCCTTCACGATCAGCCGCCCGTCGTCCAGCGGCGCCATGTAACCGCCGAGCACGGATTCCGTGTCGCCCGCCGCGTTGGCGAAGATGGTTTCGCCCGTGCGCGGCAGGAAGGCGCAGAGATAGACGAGGCTTGAGATGCGCTCCGGCGTCAGCTCGGCCGCCGCGCTGATCACCTGTCCGCCCATCGAGTGGCCGAGCAGGATGGCGGGCTCGCCGATCGCCGCCAGTCTTGCCGCCACCGCCTCGGCATAGGCGGCAAGGCTCTGCGTCTCGCCGGCGCGCAGGCCATGGCCGGGCAGGTCGAGCGCATGCGGCGCGAAGCCGGCGGCTTCCAGGGCGGGCATCAGCTTGTGCCAGCACCAGGCGCCGTGCCAGGCGCCGTGGACGAGCAGGACGGGGGTCATGGGGCATCTCCTTCTGTCCGCGCCGTCCGCCGCTTCAGGTGCGGCGTCACCCGCGCTTCGAGCAAGGCGAGGAGGAGCGGGTCCATATAGTCATAGTCGTCCGGAATATTCAGGCAAACGATCCTGACGCCTTTCAGCTGATGCTTGAAGCCCGCCATCAGCCGCCGGCGATGGGCTGGCTCCATGACGAAGACGATATCGACGCCGTCCAGATGGTCCGGAGTCAGCCCTTCGTCCGCATCGGGTGCGAGACCGGCGGAGGCGACCTCCAGCGACGGGTCGGCGGCGAAGAGGCGTTCGGCAGTCGGGCTGCGGCGGCGGTTGCGGCTGCAGAGAAAGAGCAGGCGCTGCAACAGCCCTCAGTCCTCGACCAGTTCGACGATGACGCCGCCCGCATCCTTCGCGCCGACGACGAGGCCGTGATGGCCGTCGGCATAGGGGATGCGCGCCATGTCCAGCATCGCGCCGGCGGCGTCGGCCTCGTTCACCACGATGGAGAGCGCGGCGATGCCGGGCAGGGGGGAAAGCCCGTCCAGCGCCTTCGTGCCGAAGCGCTGAGCGAGGCCGACCGGACTGGTCACCGCCAGCGCCACGCCGTCGAGCACGACCGAAAGCCCGTGCGGGCCGTCGGCGACATGATCGATGCCGAACAGGCGTTCCAGCGCCGGGCGGAAATCGGCCGGGTGCGCGGCGCCGATGACGACCTCCGACAGGCCGGTCGCGCCGTTGGCGTGCAGCTGCCATTCGGCGCGGGCCCGCGTCAGTTGCGGCGTCGCGTGATGGCAGGCGAAGGCGAAGACGCCGGGAAGGCCGCCCTCGAACATCACGTTCCGGAAGGAAACCGTTTCGGTGCGGCCGTCCAGCTCCAGAGGCCGCGACAGGGCGACGGGGTCCTGGGTCGCGATGCCGGCGTCGCGCAGCGCGGCGGCGGTCGCGTCGGCATCGGGGGCGGTGAAGGCGATCCCCATGCCGCCGGGGCCGCGCGCCGCGAGGCCCTCGGCCAGCGGCGAGCCCGATGCGCCGGTCGGGGCGATCAGCTCGATATAGGTGTCGCGGAACATGAGGCAGTGATTGGCGGTCGCGCCGCCGCCATGGACGGCGCGCGGCGTCGGCGTGAAGCCGAGCGCCCGCCACAGCTTCTGCGCGGCGTCGAGGTCGCCGGCCGCGAGCATCACGTGGTCGATGGCGCAGAGGGGGCCGGTCATGTTCAGAGCACCCGTGTCGCGGTCTTCAGCCAGGCGGCCGTGTCGGGGTCGACCAGCGGCGTCAGCGTCTCGCGCACCCGGGCATGATAGGCGTTGAGCCAGGCCTTCTCGGCGTCGGTGAGCAGCGCCGGTTCGACCAGGTCCACGTCGATGGGGGCGAGCGTCACCGTCTCGAACTCCAGCATCGGCCGTTCCGCGCCGTCGATCGCCGCCTCGCGCACCACGATCAGGTTCTCGATGCGGATGCCGTAGCCGCCGGTCTTGTAGTAGCCGGGCTCGTTGGAGCAGATCATGCCGGGCAGCAGCGGCTGGGCGACCGGGCGCTTGGAGATGCTCTGCGGCCCCTCGTGGACGCTGAGATAGGCGCCGACGCCGTGGCCGGTGCCGTGGTCGTAGTCGAGGCCGGCCTCCCACAGCGGGGCGCGGGCGAGGGTGTCGAGCTGCGCGCCGGTGGTGCCGGCCGGGAAGCGCACGGTGGCGAGCGCGATGTGGCCCTTCAGCACGCGGGTGAAGCGGTCCTTCATCTCGGCGGTCGGCGCGCCGAGCGCGACGGTGCGGGTGACGTCGGTGGTTGCGTCGAGATACTGGCCGCCGGAATCGATCAGGAACAGCTCGCCGGCGGCGAGGCGGCGGTCGGTCTTCTGCGTCACGCGGTAGTGGACGATGGCGCCGTTGGGGCCGGAGCCCGAAATGGAGTCGAAGCTCAGGTCCTTCAGCGCGCCGGTCTCGCGGCGATAGTCCTCAAGCCGTTCGCAGGCCTGGATTTCGGTGACGTTGCCGGCCGCGCCTTCCTTCGTCACCCAGCGCAGGAAGCGGGTCAGCGCCGCGCCGTCGCGGACATGGGCGGCGCGCACGCCGGCGAGTTCGGCCGCGTTCTTCTGCGCCTTGGGCAGCAGCACGGGATCGGCCCCGCGCACGATCGTCGCGCCCGCCGCCTCCAGACGGTCGAACACCCACTGGGCCGCCGTGCCGGGATCGGCGAGCACGGTCTTGCCCGCCAGCTCGTCGAGTCCGGGTCCGAACTCCTCGGGCGCGCGCAGGCGCACGCCGTTGCCCAGATGCGCGGCAAGCCCGTCGGTCACCTTGCGGGCGTCGAGGAAGAGATCGACCGCGCCGTCGTTCTTCAGCACGGCGAAGGAATGGGGCAGCGGCACATGGCCGACATCGCCGCCGCGGATGTTGAGCAGCCAGGCGATGGATTCGGGCAGCGTCAGCACGGCCGCGTCCTGCTTCGACTTCGCCAGAGCGGCGGCGATGCGGGCGCGCTTGTCGGACGCGGCCTCGCCGGCGATCTCGATCGGATGGGGCACGACCGGGGCGCGCGGCGGCGGCGGCTGGTCGGTCCAGGCGGCGTCCACCGGCGAGTCCGCCGTGGCGACCAGCGTGCCGCCGGCCTCGGCCACGGCCTTCGCCAGCGGTGCGAGGCCGCTCGGCGTATGCAGCCAGGGATCGTAGGCGATGCGGTCGCCGGGCTTCACATGGGCGGCCAGCCACTGGGCCGGCGGCTCCTCGATCAGGTGCTGCGGCGCGAAGATCGACAGATCCACCTGGTCGCGGACCTGGAGCGTGTAGCGGCCGTCGATGAAGACCGCCGCGCGGTCGGTCATGACGATCGCCATGCCGGCCGAGCCGGTGAAGCCGCTCGCCCAGGCGAGGCGCTCGTCGTGGGGGGCGACGTACTCGCCCATATGGGCGTCGCCCCGGGGCACGATGACCCCGGCAAGGCCCCGGCGGGCGAGTTGGGCGCGGATGGCGGCGACCCGGCTCTGCGTCGCGCTGGGCGGCGGCGGGTCGTCGTAGGTCTGGAAGCGGCTGGGAGGGGCGATCGTCTCTGACATGGGCGGACCCTAGGAAACCTTCCGCCCCTCCGCAATCCGCCGCCTCAGCCCTGCATGCCGGGATTGACCCGCGACAGCAGCAGCGACAGCACGAGCCCGATGACCGCCATGATGACGGCGATCATGATGGCGCTGCCCCAGCTCGGGCGGCGGTCCTGGGGGTCGCGGACGAAGACCCTGACCGTCCAGGCGATCAGCAGGATGCCGACCGCCTGCGAGACGACGAAGGCGGCGAGGCCGTAGGGCATCATGGCGTTCATGCCGCCTTCCCTGGCGGCCGACATGTCGCTGAGCCTCACCATGCCGCCATAGAGCGCGGCGAAGCCGATGGCCGTGGTGATGAGGCCGTAGATGAACATGGCGGTGAATGCGCTGGAGAACTTGACCGTTCCGCCCAGCACGGCCTGGCCGACGAATTTCAGGATGATCCCGAGGATCAGGCCGATGATCAGCGCCGAGATCAGCGCGCCGGTGACCACCAGGCCCGGCGACAGCCCGAGATCGGCGGGCGTGATGACCGGGTCGCTCGCAACGCTTTGTTGCAGGGCAAAGATCAGCTGCATGGAAGTCGGTCCTTGTCGCGCGGCCGGGATCGCCGCGATTCAGCGTTCAGTCTAACGCGGCCGCGCCGCCGCGCCATGCGCCATCGCGTCATGGCCGTCCGTTCAGCGGCAGGTCGAGGGTGGAGAGCGCCAGCGCGATCACCAGCGAGACCACCTGCATGATCGCCGCGACGACGCCCGACTGGGCGAAGTCGGGACGCGTTCCGTCCGGCCGGCGCACGAAGATCGCGATGGTGAAGGCGAGAATCACGAGGCCGACCGTCAGGCCGACGATCTGCAGCGAAATGCTGCCGGCCTGGGCGAGATCGACCACTTTCAGCCTGACGAGGCCGAGGATCAGCGCGGTCAGCAGGGCGTAGGCGGCAAACAGCGCCTTCAGCGCGTCGACGAGACGCACCGGCGCGCGATAGACCGATTCGGCCGCCAGCTTCAGCGGCAGCGCCAGCAGCGCCGCGGCGAAGAACGAGCCCAGCAGGACGCCCAGCGCGAGCTGGGCAAGGGTCGCGGTCTGGAGTTCTGGCGGCATGACGTTTCCGGTTCGCGTCGGGGCGTTGTGGCGCAACGCCCGCGCGGCGTCAAAGCGCGAGCAGCAGCACCGACCACGGACCCAGCCGCCAGCGCCGCGCCAGGCGGAAGCCGAGCGCGCGATAGAAGGAGAGGACCAGCAGTTCCTGCGTCCTCAGAAGGCCCGAGAGGACGACGCGGCCGCCCGGCGCGAGGTGGCTGCGGATGCCGGGGGCGAGCTGGGTCAGCGGCCCGGCGAGGATGTTGGCGATGATCAGGTCGTAGGGCGCGGCGGCGGCGATCATGGGATGGGCGAAGCCTTCCGCGACGACCGGGCGGATGCGCATCTGCCCGCCGTTCAGCCGCAGGTTCTCGCGCGTCACGCCGATCGCCTGCGGGTCGATGTCTGAGGCGACGACGGGAATGCGCCACAGCCGGTCGGCGCCCAGCGCCAGCACGCCGGTGCCGCAACCGAGGTCCAGCGCGCTGCGCGGCCGAAAGCGCGTGTGCGCCAGCCATTCCAGCGCCATCAGGCAGCCGGTCGTCGTCTCGTGATGGCCGGTGCCGAAGGCGACGCCCGCGTCGATCGCCAGCGCGACGGCGTTGGCCGGGGCCTTGCCCTTGTCGTGCGCGCCATAGACGAAAAACCGTCCGGCGCGCACCGGCGGCAGGCCCTCCTGGCTCAGCTTCACCCAGTCGATATCCGGCAGCGCCTCGACCTTCACGGCCTGACCGAGGATCGCGGTCAGCGCCGCGCCGTCCGGCGCTTCGTCGTAATAGGCCTCGATCACCGCATCGTCCTCGTGCGGATGGGTCAGCACGATGACCGACTGGGGCGACGGCTCGGGGGTCAGCTCGAACAGCGTGGACAGGCGGTCGATGTCCTCGTGCGCGGCGCGCGTCGAGGCTTTCCAGAGCGGCGGGTTCATGGGGCAGGCCTTGTCTCATGCGGCAGAGAAACGCAATGGGCGCCGCCTTCGGCCGTGTCATGATCGAGGGGGATTGCGGATTTATTGTATATACAATATATAGATGAAAATTTCATTCGATCCGGCAAAGCGCGAGCGAACCCTTCAAGAGCGGCAGATCGACTTTCTTGATGCCGCCAGGGTCTTTGAAGGTCTGACGATCGACTTTCCGGATCTGCGCAAGGAATATGGCGAAGCCCGGACGATCTCGATCGGCTACCTCGATGGCAGGATGGTGATGATCGGCTGGACCCAACGCGGCGCGAGCCGCCATGTCTTCACGATGAGAAAGTGCAATGCCCGCGAGCAAGCGAAATACCGGCCCCGGTTTGCGGTCTGAGGGCCGAAGGAAGACATTCACAGATCTTGCAAAGCTGGATGCGCATGTCGTCCGGCCTGAAGAGTATGACGATCTTCCCGAACTGACCGCCGCAGAGCTCGACCGCGGCGTCCTGATGAGGGGCGGGATTCCTGTGAAGCGCGGGCGGCCGAAGGCGGCCGTGACGAAGCGCGCGGTCAATCTGCGCCTCTCGCCCGAGGTGCTCGACTTCTTCCGCGCGACGGGGCCGGGCTGGCAGACGCGGATCGACCAGGCGCTGCGCAAGGTGGCGGGCCTGAAGTGACGAAACGCTTCAGCCCGGCGGACTAGCCGCGGCTGAGGAAGGCGGC
The DNA here is from genome assembly GCA_016792565.1 of Alphaproteobacteria bacterium. Classification (GTDB taxonomy): domain Bacteria; phylum Pseudomonadota; class Alphaproteobacteria; order Micropepsales; family Micropepsaceae; genus JADZAI01. The sequence continues at coordinate 4,077 of JAEUMK010000035.1, read as the reverse complement.
GATCACTTTCTTCTCGCCGGCCGCGTCGAATTTCACGGTCAGCTTGTTGCCGTCGGCATGGACGACGCGGCCCTGGCCGAACTTGGCATGCCGGACGAGGTCGCCGCGCGCGAATCCGGCGCCCTCCGGATCGCTGTGGGCGACGAGGGTCGCCTGGGCCTCGATCACCGGCGGCCGGGGGCGCAGACCGCCCGGCTGCACCTGGGCCTGGGCGCGCCGCCAGCCGGGGCTGTCATAGGCGCTTGAGAAATCGGACTGCGACCAGCGGTTCTCGGCGAAAGCGGCGCGGCCGCCGAAGCCGCCGCCGACGCCCTCTTTCAGCTCCACCGCGCCCGGCGGCAGTTCGGAGATGAAGCGCGAGGGCAGGGCGCTCTGCCACAGGCCGTGGGTGCGCCGGTTCGCGGCATGGCTGATCTGCACCCGCTTCTTGCCGCGCGTGAGGCCGACATAGGCGAGGCGGCGTTCCTCCTCCAGACCGGCGAGGCCGTTCTCGTCCATCGAACGCTGCGAGGGAAACAGGCCCTCCTCCCAGCCGGGCAGGAAGACGGTGTCGAACTCCAGTCCCTTGGCGCCGTGCAGGGTCATGATCGAGACCTTGTCGCCGGTCTCGTTCTGCTCGGCCTCCATCACCAGCGAAACGTGCTCCAGGAACCCGGTCAGGTTCTCGAAGCCGTCCATCGAGCGGATCAGCTCCTTCAGGTTTTCAAGCCGGCCTTCGGCCTCGACGGACTTGTCGGCCTGCCACATCTCGACATAGCCCGACTCCTCCAGCACCAGCGTCGCGAGATCGGGATGCGGCAGGCTCGTCATCGCGGCGCGCCAGCGGTCGAAGCCGTCCATCAGCTGGCGCAGGCTGGTGCGCGCCTTGCCGGTCATCTCGTCGCTCTCCGACAGGCGGCGCGCGGCGACGCTCAGCGACACGCCCATGCGCCGCGCCGCCACCTGGACGTCCTGCATCGCCTTGTCGCCGATGCCGCGCTTGGGCTTGTTGACGATGCGCTCGAAGGCGAGATCGTCGTCGCCCTGCGCGACGACGCGCAGATAGGCGAGGGCGTCGCGGATTTCCTGGCGCTCGTAGAAGCGCGGGCCGCCGATCACCCGATAGGGCAGGCCGACCGCCACGAAGCGCTCCTCGAACTCGCGCATCTGGTGCGAGGCGCGCACCAGGATCGCCGCCGAGGCGAGGCGCTCGCCGCGCTTCTGCATCGCCTCCAGTTCGTCGGCGATCTGGCGGGCCTCTTCCTCGGCGTCCCAGACGGAGAGCACCGCGACCGGGCTGCCGCTCGCCGCCTTGGTGTGCAGCGTCTTGCCGTGCCGGCTGCGGTTCTCCTTGATGAGTCCGGAGGCGGCGCTGAGGATTTCGGGCGTCGAGCGGTAGTTCTGCTCCAGGCGGATCACCTTGGCGCCCGGATAGTCGCGCTCGAACGAGAGGATGTTGTCGACCTCGGCGCCGCGCCAGCCGTAGATCGACTGGTCGTCGTCGCCGACGCAGCAGATATTGTGGCGCGGCGCGGCCAGCAGCTTAAGCCACTGGTGCTGGGCGACGTTGGTGTCCTGGTATTCGTCGACCAGGATGTAGACGAAGCGGCGGCGATACTCCTCCAGCACGTCGGGATTCTCGCGCAGCACCTTGATGGTGGAGAGCAGCAGGTCGCCGAAATCGGCGGCGTTGAGCTCGGCGAGACGCTGCTGGTAGGCGGCGTAGAGGATCGCCCCCTTGCCGGCGGCATAGCCGTAGGTCTCGCCGTTGGGCACGTCGGCGGGCAGCCAGCCGCGGTTCTTCCACCGGTCGATCAGCGCCGCGAGCTGGCGCGGCGGGTGGCGCTTCTCGTCGAGATCGGCGGCGGCGACGACCTGCTTGATCAGGCGCAGCTGGTCGTCGGCGTCGAGGATGGTGAAATTGGACTTCAGACCCGCCAGCTCGGCATGGCGGCGCAGCATGCGCGCGCCGATCGAATGGAAGGTGCCCAGCCACTGCATGCCCTCGACCACGCCGCCGATGAGAAGGCCGATGCGCTCCTTCATCTCGCGCGCCGCCTTGTTGGTGAAGGTGACGGCGAGGATCTGTCCCGGATAGGCGCGGCGCGAATAGAGCAGATGGGCGAGACGGGTCGTCAGCACGCGGGTCTTGCCGGTGCCCGCCCCGGCAAGGACGAGCACCGGGCCGTCGGACGCCAGCACCGCCTCGCGCTGCTCGGGGTTGAGGCCCGCCAGATAGGGGGGCTCGCCGGCGACGGGCGCCGCCGCCTCGCTGAGGGCGTCTTCGAACGACTGGGACATGCCCTGTATTTAGGGCCGTCGGGGCCGCCGCGCCACGCGAAGTTTGCGTTCCGCCGGCCGTTCAGTCCGGCAGGACGAACTCGCCCGGCAGCAGGCGGTAGCAGGGGCCGAGCTCGGCGCACTCGCCGCTGAAGATCGCCTCCATCAGCCAGTCGTCGGAGAGCTGGTCCCAGGTGCAGCCCTCGACCGCCGGTTCGGGCGTGTCGGAATAGCGGAAGTCGCAGGGCGAGCGGGTCAGCGTCACCGGCTCGACCAGCGAGGAGGCGGCGCTGTGCAGCGTCCCCGAGGCGGCGTCCTGGCTTGTGAAGGTCAGGTCGAGCCAGAAGTCGACGGACCCTTCCTCGGCATGCTCGTCGCGGAACTGGATCAGGGCGTGGGCGCCCTGCGACGGCTTGCGCCACCAGCGGCCGGTGCCCAGCCATTGCTTGCCGTCGAGGATGGTCACGGTTTCCGCGCCCGCCATGCCGTCGAGCGCCACGAAGACGCGGTCGCGGAAGTTGGTCTTCTCCAGGATCCAGCCGCCCGTCAGTTCGGGCACGGCGGTCATTTCAGTTTCGACGGGCGGCGGCGAGGGAGCGGGCGGCGCATCGGGATCGGGCGGGGCGGGCTGCAGCGATCCGCCCAGCGTCGGCGCGCTGTCCTGGGCGAGCGCGGGCGGCACGGCACCGACAAGCGCGGCGCAGAGCAGGGCTGGGAAAATTCGCATCGCGGCCATCTCAGGTCATTGACAGCCATCAGCATCGCCCGACAACTCTGGGCCGCCCTTGACGCGCGTCAATCGGCGGCGCGCCGCCATAGGCTAGGGAAAAAAAGCCCGCAACGCCGGGCGAAGGGGAGAGCGCCATGGCCGAACCGACCAACGCCGACCAGATCGCCTACTGGAACGCCGCCTCGGGCCGGAAATGGGCCGAGGACGCCGACAAGATGGACGCGATGATGAGCGAGATGGCCGCCGCCGCCATCGCCGCCGCATCGCCCCAGCCTGGCGAGACGGTCATCGATGTCGGCTGCGGCTCGGGCGGCACCTCGCTGCTGCTCGCGGATGCGGTCGGCTCGCATGGCCGCGTGCTCGGCATCGACGTGTCGCATCCCATGCTCGAAGTCGCCCGGGCGCGCGCCGCGGGGCGCGAGAACGTCTCCTTCCTCGAAGCGGACGCGGCGTCCCACGTCTTCCACGGACCGGGGGCGGACCTCGTCTTCTCGAAGTTCGGCGTCATGTTCTTCGCCGATCCCGAAGCCGCCTTCGCCAACCTTCACCGGGCGGCCAAGCCCGGCGGCCGGCTCGCCTTCATCTGCTGGCGGCCGATGGCCGAAAATCCCTTCGCGGCGCTGCCGACCCAGGCGGCGCTCAGGCATCTGCCGCCTCAGCCCCGGCCCGATCCGACGGCCCCCGGCCCGTTCGCCTTCGCCGACGCCGTCCGGGTCGGCCACATCCTGACGCAGGCCGGCTTCAAGACGCCGGCCTTCGCGACCTTCGACACGACCATGGTCATCGGCCGCAAGCCGGAAAGCGCCGCCCGCGAGGCGGTGCTGGTCGGCATGGCCTCGCGCCTGCTGATGAACGAGAGCGACGAGACCAGGGAGAAGGTGATCGCCGAACTGACCCAGACCTATCAGGGCCATCTCGGCCCCGACGGCGTGACCTTGCCGGCGCGCTGCTGGATCGTCACCGCGAGCGCCTGACGCGGGATGCCGCTCTCGACGATCACGCTTCGCCCCCAGGGCGGGCTGCCGATGCGGCTGGAGCGCCGGGCCTAGAGCGGCGCGCGCTCCTGCCGTATCGCAGTTCCTTCCTCA